>DASVPC010000001.1:0-2147 GCA_036383055.1 Rhizobium sp.
GGGAACAGCCTCCACCATGGCGTCTATGGCCGAAGCTCTCGGCATGACACTGGCAGGCAACGCCGCCATACCGGCTGTCGATGCCCGTCGCCGCGTCATCTCTCAGCTTTCCGGCCGTCGCATCGTCGACATGGTGAAGGAAGACCTGAAGCCATCAGACATCCTCACGAAGGAAGCTTTCGAGAACGCCATTCGCGTCAACGGCGCCGTCGGCGGTTCGACAAACGCAGTCATTCATCTGCTGGCACTCGCGGGGCGCGTCGGCGTCGATTTGTCGCTCGACGACTGGGATCGCCTCGGCCGCGACGTTCCCACCATCGTCAACCTTCAGCCTTCGGGTAAATATCTGATGGAAGAGTTCTATTATGCGGGCGGCCTGCCCGTCGTCATCAGGACGATAGGAGAGCTGGGCCTGCTACACAAGGATGCGATCACCGTCACCGGCGACAGCATATGGAACGACGTGAAGGACGTGGTCAACTACAATGACGACGTCATCCTGCCACGCGAAAGGGCGCTTACGCAGTCTGGCGGCATCGCGGTCCTTCGCGGTAATCTTGCTCCCAAGGGAGCTGTCCTCAAGCCATCGGCTGCGTCCCCGCACCTGATGCAACATACTGGCCGCGCCGTCGTTTTTGAAAGCATCGAAGACTACCATGCCCGCATCAACACTGAGGATCTCGACATCGACGAGACCTGCATCATGGTGCTGAAATATTGCGGTCCGAAAGGTTATCCCGGCATGGCCGAAGTGGGCAATATGGGACTGCCAACGAAAATTCTGAAGAAGGGCGTCAAGGACATGATTCGCATTTCGGATGCACGCATGTCCGGCACCGCCTACGGCACGGTCATCCTGCACACCGCGCCGGAAGCCGCCGCCGGCGGCCCGCTGGCGCTCGTACAGAATGGCGATATGATCTCGGTTGACGTTCCCGCGCGCACGATCGAACTGAAAGTATCCGACGAGGAACTGGCGAAGCGCCGGGCGGTCTGGGTGAAGCCAGAAATGCCGATTACCGGCGGTTACGGCAAGCTCTACATCGACACGGTGATGCAGGCCGACGAGGGAGCGGATCTTGACTTCCTTGTCGGGACACGCGGCTCGAAGATTCCGATGGATCGTAATGGCCACTAAACGACAATGTCGGCGATGGCCAGTGCTCGATAGAAACCTGGACTACCGTGTCTGAAAAAATACGCCAGGCATGGGCTCGCTGCTACCGGCTGGTGATCGTCGCTTGAAAGCTGCGTCAGCAATTCCGCCATATAGAATGGGAGAAGACCATGAGCACCCGTGACGTCATCCTCGCCTATCCGGTCCGCACGGCGATCGGCGGATATAACGGCACTTTGAAGGGTGTGTCCGCCACCGAGCTTGGTGCGATTGTCGTGCGGGAAACCCTGCGGCGCGCAGGGATTTCGGGTGAGAACATCGGCACGGTGGTTATGGGCAACGTCATTCAGGCCGGAAACGGAATGAATCCAGCGCGGCAGGCTTCGATCGGCGGCGGCCTGCCGGTCTCGGTCCCGGCACTGACCGTCAATCGGGTCTGCGGCTCAGGCGCGCAAGCGATCCTGACGGCTGCGCTGGAAATCGCCGCCGGCGACAGCGACGCCGCCATTGCCGGCGGCATGGAAAACATGGACCGTGCGCCCTACCTGATGGACGGCGGGCGCTGGGGCTACCGCATGGGGCCGGCCCAGATCCTCGACAGCATGCTGACCGACGGGCTGAACGACGCCTTCTCGGGCAAGCATTCCGGCTGGCATACCGAAGACCTCGTCAGCAAGATGCAGATCACACGCGAGGAGCAGGACTCTTTTTCCGCAAGATCCCAGCAGCGCTTCATCGCAGCACTGAATGCAGGGCGTTTTGCGGAGGAGATCGTCGCGGTCGAGATCAAGGGCCGCAAGGGAATGGAGCGTTTCGAAGGAGACGAAGCGCCCCGCCCCGATACGACGATCGAGTCGCTTGCCCGGCTGAAGCCCGCCTTCCGTCCTGACGGCACGATCACCGCCGGCAACGCACCGGATCTTAACAGTGCCGCCTCTGCGATGATCGTTGCCGAGCGCGGCTTTGCCGATGCGAAAGGTCTTGAGCCCATGGCACGCCTTGTGGGCTACGGCGTCGCCGCCGTCGAGCC
>DASVPC010000002.1:0-2772 GCA_036383055.1 Rhizobium sp.
ACGACCTTCAACGAGCAGACCACCGAAGGTCTGAAGCGCGAGATCGCGGCACAGACCGCGGCGATCGGTGCTGACAAGATCAAGGGTTACATCATCGACCTCCGCAACAATCCGGGCGGTCTGCTCGAAGAAGCCGTCACCGTTTCCGACGCGTTCCTCGAGCGTGGCGAGATCGTCTCGACCCGCGGTCGTAACGCTGAGGAAACCCAGCGTCGCACAGCGCATGCTGGCGATCTGACCAAGGGCAAGCCGGTGGTCGTGCTGATCAATGGCGGTTCAGCTTCGGCATCGGAAATCGTCGCCGGCGCGCTGCAGGATCACAAGCGTGCGACCACCATCGGTACGCGCTCGTTCGGCAAGGGCTCGGTGCAGACCATCATCCCGCTGGGCTCCGGCAACGGTGCGTTGCGTCTGACCACGGCGCGTTACTTCACGCCGTCGGGCAAGTCGATCCAGGCCAAGGGCATCGTTCCGGACATCGAGATCGTGCAGGACGTGCCGGACGAGTTGAAGTCCCGCGACATCAAGGGCGAGGCTTCGCTCCGTGGCCATCTCAAGAACGATGGCGACGAGAAGACCGGTTCGCAGTCCTACGTGCCGCCGGATGCCAAGAATGACAAGGCGCTGAAGGCCGCTGCTGATTTGCTTCATGGCATCAAGGTGACGTCGAACGCAATCATCACGCCGCCGCCGGGAGCCGCTGCTGCTGCGGACAAGCCGGCAGACGATAAGCCGGCCGCCAAGCCGAACTGATCGGCGAGTACGCATCAATTCTGCGGAACGGGCGGCCTTCGGGCCGCCCTTTTTGTTGGAATCCTCTCAAAGGGATCCGATGCCCTTCCGGCTGCCGTGGCCATGACCGGGCGTGTTATTGTCCGGTCGGGTGATTCGGGGGATCCATGGCAGTGTCGGCGGACGATCTAAGCGCCCCGCTTGGACAGAAATCGAAGCGTAAGCGTCAGTTCCGGCTTCCTTTTTCCGGAACGCAGGCGCTTGCCACGATCTTCGCCTTGCTGCTGCTCGGCTTTCTCGGTGTTGCCATTTTCAATAACAACCCGATGGGCGGCGAGCCGATAGCGCGCGTAGCGATCAAGGCACCTGCCACGGCCGATGATGAGAAGACCGCCGTCAAGCCGCCGGTCGAGATCAAGCACGGTACGCCGGAGACGGCCAAGGCGCCCGAGGCTCCCGGCCAGAAGACCATTACCATCATCGACGGTTCCAGCGGCGCCCGTAAGGACGTCGTGGTGTCCAGCGAGGGCGCGGACAGCGGCGCGGTCGATGCACCGCCGCCGGTCATGACGGGGATTGATCAGAAACTGCTGGAGAAATCTCGCCACGGTATGGTGCCGATCGCGATCGGTGCGCTGAAGCCGATGACGGCCTATGCCGCCGGCTCTGAAGCCGAGCGCGCCAGGGCGATGAAGATGCCGAGCATTTCCATCGTCATTGGCGGCCTCGGCGTTGGTGCAGCCAAGACAACCGATGCTATCATGAAGCTGCCGCCGGCGGTCACGCTGGGCTTCACGCCCTATGGCTCGGATCCCGGCAAATTGGTCGAACGCGCCCGTGCGCAGCGCCACGAGGTGCTGCTGCAGCTGCCGATGGAACCGTTCGACTATCCCGACAACGATCCCGGCCCGCAGACGCTGTTGTCCTCGGCTACGGCCGAGCAGAACCTCGATCGCATGATGTGGCATATGAGCCGCTTCCAAGGGTATGTCGGGGTCGCCAACTTCATGGGTGCAAGGTTCATCGCTACGGACACGGCCATGCAGCCCATCGCGCGCGAGGCCAGCAAGCGGGGGCTGGCATTGTTCGACGATGGCTCCACGCCGCGCAGCGTTGCCGCGGCAGCGGCCGAGGGGCAGGGCATGTCCTTCGCACGTTCCGATGTTACCATCGATGCGGTGCCGACCTCCGCAGATATCGACAAGGCGCTAGCGCGGCTCGAGGGGCTGGCCAAGGAGCGTGGTGTGGCTGTCGGCGTCGCTTCGGCCCTGCCGATCTCGATCGAACGTATCAGCGCCTGGGCGAAAACCCTTGAAAGCCGCGGGGTCATGCTGGTGCCATTGACAACCGCGATGCTGAAATCAAAATCAAGCTAGCGTCTTTGGGCTAGGGTGAATTCGGCACAGTCGAATTGCTGCGTAAAGAGTGCTCGAACAGACGCAAGAGGCATTGACGGAATGGCGCGCTACGAAGACCTGCCCTATCGAACTTGCGTCGGAATGATGCTGATCAACCCGCAAGGGCTCGTCTTTATCGGCCGACGTGCCGGCGGTATCGAGCACGTCGACGACATGCATGTCTGGCAGATGCCGCAGGGCGGCGTCGATCCCGGTGAGGACACCTGGGAGGCCGCCAAGCGCGAGCTCTATGAAGAAACCAGCGTCCAATCGGTCGAGAAGCTTGGCGAAGTGCCGGATTGGCTGATCTACGACATTCCCCGTACGGTGGCCGGGCGGGCCTGGAAGGGTCGCTATCGCGGCCAGCGCCAGAAGTGGTTTGCGGTGCGTTTCACCGGCGATGACAAGGAAATCAACGTCACGCATCCACCGGGGGGCCACAAGGCCGAGTTCATCAATTGGCGCTGGGAGCCGATGAAGAACCTTCCGCAGTTGATCGTGCCGTTCAAGCGCCCCGTCTATGAGCGGGTGGTGAAGGAATTCGCCGGCCTGGCGGACGGCTAGCGTCGGAATGACGGATAACCGCCCCTATCGCCCCAATGTGGGCGTCGCATTGTTCAATGCCGACGGCAAAGTTCTGATC
>DASVPC010000003.1:0-66767 GCA_036383055.1 Rhizobium sp.
GTTTACCACCAAGCAACATCGAAATTCGCGAGTAGGTCCCTCGTTAACCGCGTTCGGGATCCGTTCTCTTTTTGCCGTTGGGGTCCTTGAGATCCCGTTCCGGTCCTGTCAGGTATGGGCGGCTCCGAAATGATCGGGGCAAGCGGCCCAGGCCGGTGTTTGCACCACCGACAAGGGCCTGACCCTCAAGCCTTCTGTTGAAAGGAATCGGGCTTTGACCAACCTACACTCTTCGTCCCCTGCGGGGGAAGCTCTGCGCGTCGCGTCCGCGGCTTCTTCCGCCTTCGACAACTCGACGGCCTCCCTCTCGCGCCGACACTTCGCCGAGCGCCTCGCTGTTCACGCCGAGCCGCCGGTGCTGCGCCGTCATGCGCATCTGGTGCGTTGCCCCGACATCGAAGCGGACTTCGATGCTTTGATCGACAAGGCGATCGCGGCGATTGCCGAAGGCGAGCCGATCCAGGACGAGATCCTCGGCCACTACGTCAACGTCGCCTCGCTCGTGCGAGCTGTCTCGTTCCGCGAAGGCAAGCTTCTGGAACAGGCTGTCGAGCGGCTGGCCAAAGTCAATCCCGACCTCGTCGTTCTCATGCAGTCGATCAAGCTGCCGCTTGTGAAAGCGGCTATCGAGGCCGTCGCCGGCAA
This sequence comes from Rhizobium sp., assembly GCA_036383055.1. Taxonomy (GTDB): domain Bacteria; phylum Pseudomonadota; class Alphaproteobacteria; order Rhizobiales; family Rhizobiaceae; genus Rhizobium. The sequence goes on from DASVPC010000003.1 coordinate 646, forward strand.
TGACTGGCGCCAGCTCGACGGCGTGCGTCTTGACTGCGAAGCGCCTGCCAAAGGCAGCTACACGCCGGACCTGATCCTTGTGAACCGCGCGAGGCATTCCGCCTTCGTCCTCGACCTCAAGCGCTCGCTCGCGTCCTACGGCGATACCAGTCGGCTGGAAGAGCTGAAGCTCAAAATGCTCGCTTCGGCTATGGTGCTGCCCGACTGGCTCTATAAGACTCAGAAGCGACTGATGGTCGAGACGGTCGGTGTCGCGATCATCGATGCGGCGAGCCGCCCGAGTGATCATGCGGCGGGCGTCTGGGCACTTTCGGAGATCGACGACCTGCTGGAAATCGATGGCGCGGCCACCTGCATGGCAGAACTGCGTCTGCGGTTCGGGCGCCGCGTGCGGCAGCTTCTGGAGGCCGAGGCGCGACGTGCGCTCAATATTCTGGATGCGGCAACGCCGCCGCTGACATCGGCGTCCGCAAGCTCGACATCTTCACGGCGTCTTGGAATCCTCCGTGCCACCCGCCGCGTCATGATCTGTGATGATGCGGCGTGCTGTGATGAGCATACGTCCGGATGCTGCTGTGGCGAGGACGATCCTTTCGACGACGGTCGCGATGACCCGGAAGCGGAAGATGACGCCGCACTCTCATGGCCTCCGCAGCATATCCGCGTCGGCTTTGCGCGGCGTCTGCTCGACGCCTGAAGAAGGCGTACGGCCTTCGCTCTGGCTGAGGTGATGGCCGCGGCGCTGATGCCCGCGGCCCGCCTTTCCCCGTTCCCTTCATGCTCTGAAGACGCCGGTGACCAAAGTTGGACCGGCGAGGAGATCTTGCATGTCCGCAGAAATCTTACCCGCCTCATCATCGCTGCCCAAACTACGCGGTCCTGCCAGAACTGGCACTGCGTTGTCCGGCAGGCGTCGTCGCGTTTGCCAAGATGACCCGGCACTGGTCGTCGGCCTCGCACTCGCTTTCACCCGGCAAGGGCATGACGACGCCACAGCCGCTCCGCCGATGCTCCTTGATCGGCTGTGCTACCACGCATGTTCTGGCGATCCAGCCTGCCGCCTGATTCTCGACTGGCTCACTGAAAAAGCAAACACGCGCCACGATCGGGCTGTCTCTGGCGACCGTCATGCCGCTGCCCAGGACGCCGGTCCTGCGGAAATTGTTTCCGCTTCTTCGGCAACCATCACGGAGGAAAGCTGATGGATCGTCTGTCTTCTTTCCTGCTTCGGCGTCTGCGCCATGTGCAGCGCCGCGAGATCCGGCGGCTGGCTGTCCGCAACGGTCTGCTGATGATGACAACCGCCATCGTCGACGACCTTGTCGTCGGCCGCTACGTTCCGGCCTTCGATCCGTCCCATCTGACGGGTGAGGTGAACCGAGACCGGCAGTGGATCCGCGATCGTCTCGCGGCCTTCCTGATCGACGCACCGCAGGACGCGAGTGTGCAGTCCGGCCTGCTGTCGTCCGCGCCGGTGTGGCCGGCACAGCTCAGGCGACGCTTTCCGGCTGGGAACGGTGTTGACGAGGATGCACTTGCCTATGCGGTCAGGATTGTCGCTGAGGCAGGTGAGGTGCTTGGCATCAGAACGATGGCGACCGTGCTGTTGCTCGCAGCGGCCATGGAGGAATCCGGCGTCGAGTTGCGCGATCTGGTCGCACTCCTTCGTCAACCCGCCGGGGTCTTCTCCGTGCAGGTGCCGGTCGAAGGGTTCGAGCGTGCGCTGCCGCACCTTGTCGAAGAAACGGCTTTTGTGCCGTTCGGCTCTTATGTCGGCATGGCCGCTGATTTCAGCTTCGTGGACGAGCTCTGGAGGTATGTGGAAGGCCAAGCCAAACGAGTCTTCCTGCAGATTCCGGTCGCTCAGAGTTATCGCCCGAGCCGTTCGTCCATGCGCGCTCAATTGCTTTGGGCCTTGGCGCACGGCTCGCCGGTTCTCGCCGTGGCTGAAACCCACCAAGGCGTTCCGGATCAAGTCGATTTGACGAGCGATGTGCGGCTGACCGGCGGAGGGATCAGTGTCACACTCCTCGCGGACCTGCTTGAAGCGGTCTATGGCAGAGATGCAGTGTCGCACCATGACGGCCTCATCGCGGTGATCGATGCGGGCGCCCTGACGCTCGATGATCTCGCCATTGCTATCCGGCCTGGTCGACCGATCCTGTCCAGTATCGAAGCACTGGCAGGGCTTGCGGCCCATAACAGCGAAGAGCAGCACAGCGAGAAAGACAAGGACAACGCGGCCTCCTCGCGGCGGCTGATTACCGAGCACCCCAGCGGGCGCGCAGCGCACTCGTCGCAAGATCGTAGCGCCGAGGACGAGACCTCATCGTCGTCGGGCAAACGCAAAGGCAGGTCGAAAGCCCAGCCGACCGGCGCGGAGGTCATCCTGCCGGCGCCCGCAGATGGTGGGACGCCAGGAGAGGTAGGCCGCCGCTACTGGTCGAGACCCTGACTGGCTATGGCGGGGCGAAAGAGTGGGCGCTTGGGCTGAAGGCGGACCTCGCGGATCATCTGGCCGGCGATCTGGCTTGGTCTGACATGAGCACCAAGCTGCTTCTCTCCGGACCGCCGGGAACGGGCAAGACGACGTTTGCGCGCGCCATGTGCAACAGCCTGCGGATCCCGCTGGTCGTGACCTCCGTCTCGACATGGCTGCAGGGCGAATACCTGAGCGCGGTGCTTGATCGGATGGCAAACACCTTCGCCGAGGCACGAGCCCAAGCGCCGTGCATCCTCTTCATCGACGAAATCGACGGTATCGGCCAGCGGGTCTCGGCGTCGCGGCAATATGCCGACTACTGGAACGCCTGCGTCAACAAGCTCCTGGAGCTGCTCGATGGTGCAGTCAAAAGCGAGGGCGTCATCGTCGTCGGCGCCACCAACCGACCGAACGAAATCGACGAGGCGATCCGCCGGTCCGGAAGGTTGGAAACGCATATCGAGATTCCCCGACCCGATATCCCCGCGCTTGCCGGTATCCTCGCTCATCACTTGGGCGCCGACCTCGATGTTATCGTAGAAGCGGAAGCTCGGGAAGGAGCAAGGCCATGAGCAGGACGGTGGAAACCCATAACGCGGCAGGCGATCCGAATGGGGTTGATAGCACAAACGTGAACCAAAGTGTCCGTGATCCCCGCGCGCATCGTGATGACGAAGCGATCGCACAGGCGCTGCTGCGTTTGGCGACGCGGGCGATGGGCCTTACGGGCGCCGACATCGAGCGCGTCGTGCGTGAGGCACGGTTGAAGGCACGGCGCGAAAAGCGGCGGCTGACATACGCCGAGATCGAAGCCGGCATTCGCGGCCATCGGCCGCCGGTCCCTTACGACGTCCGCTGGGGTTGCGCGATCCACGAATCCGGTCATGCCGTTGTCCATCATGCTTTGTGTCTTGGTTCCATCAAGGGTCTGACGATCGACACCAAGGACGGCGGCCATAATGCTGTGACGTTCGCAACTGGCGCCACCGATACCGCGGAATGGTATGAGCGGCTACTTGCCATGTTGATGGCCGGGCGTGCGGCAGAACTCATCGTGCTTAAGACCGTATCCGCAGGCTCCGGCGGTGCAGAACAGAGCGATCTCGCCCGCGCCACGCGGATCGCGCTCGATATGGAACAAACGCTTGGCTTCGGTGGTCGCTATCCGCTGCTTTATCTCGAACACAAGGATCCGACCGCGATCCTCAGTCGAGACGCCGATCTGGCAAAGCGGGTCCACGAGCGTCTCGAGTTTGCGCAGGCGAGGGCCACCGAGGTGATTTTCGAAAACCGAGCGGTGTTCGATCGGCTGGTCCGGACGCTGTTCGATGCCCAGGCGCTCGATGGCGATGCGGTGATGGACATCCTATCCCCCACCTCCTAGACCTGTGGCGGACATGGGAGGTCGGGATGTCTGTAACGGTCATTGCTCACTGCGACTGGAGTATCGACCGGAAGAAGCGGTGGATGTGCGTGGCCGTCCGACAGGCGACGACATGGATCTTGTCGGCGCCAGAGCCTGTCGGCGAAACGAAGGACCTCATCCCTCGGCTTCGAAGCCGTGCCAAAACGGACGCCGCGCTGCTGATGGGTTTTGATTTCCCGATCGGTCTGCCGGCCGGCTACGGCAAAGCCTTGGGTCTCGCCAGTTTCCGTTCGGCGTTGCGAGCGTTTGGCGCCCGGCGATTTGAGCGGTGGTTCGACGTCGCGGAGCATCGCAAAGACATCGCCATCGATCGTCCCTTCTATCCGATGCGGCCGGGCGGGACGCAGCGCCGACACCTGTTCGATGCCTTGAGCGTCGAAAGCGGCCGTGAGCTTCTCCGCCGTTGCGAGCGCGCAACGGCGGACCGTGGCGATGCCTGCATGCTGTTTTGGACGCTTGGCGGCAATCAGGTAGGTAAAGCAGCCATCACCGGCTGGCGAGAGATCATTATCCCGAACCTTTCGGAGCTAGCTCTATGGCCTTTCGACGGACCCCTTGCTGAACTCACGAAGCCCGGAGCAACTGTTGTTGCTGAAACATATCCAGGAGATGTCTACAGCCAACTTGGCATTCCGCGGCGCCCCGTGTGGAGTAAGCGACAGCAGACTGGCCGTCGTACTGCTGGAGACCATCTCCTCCGATGATTGGCCAACCGGCCCCACATCGACAGCGCGGCGCTGGAAGCGACGATCACCGATGGGTTCGGGCTAGACAAGACTGGTGAGGATCGTTTCGATGCCGTTGTTGGTCTGCTCGGAATGATCGACGTCGTCGAGCGGCGCCGCACTGAAGGAGCGCCAGAGGAGGATGACATTACGACATGGGAAGGTTGGATACTGGGCCAACGGGCGTGACACTTGCGGATCGGCTCCGCACAGACTGAAACGAAGTGATGTCAGTTGCGGGTAAACTGAAACAAATTGCGCTCATTCGATTCGGACTGATGGGCGAACGATTCCAAGCCCTGAACTGACGTTTCGATATTCCCGGCCAACGATTCTAAACCGTAATAATCCGATTCACGGATTTTCTTCACGGATTTCCGAGGGGCTCCGGACGCCTTCACATGCCGTCCGCTCGTTAAGGCTTGGTCCCGATGGTTTGCCGGCAATTTGTTTCGACGTGCGCTCAACTCGAGTCAAATTGCGCTCATTCGATTCAAAGCCCCGGAATTCCGATTCAGAACACAATGATTCCGTTGCCGCGACAAACGGGTTGCGCCGGTCCGCCGGTCCTCTGACCATGGGAGTGCCATCCATAACAAAAAGGGAGGACATCATGGCACGACAGACCCCGGACGAGCGGAACGCCAGGCAGAGGGAGCGGCAGCAGCGGCTTCGGGACCGGCATAGAGATGAGCGGCGCCCAGATCGCGACGACGTCGCTCGGGCCCTGCTATTCTGGGCGATCACCAGCTATCTCAAGGAAGGGCGGCCCGACCGGATTGACCAGCTTTCTGACGCGGCTGTCGCCGTGCTGAGCGACCAGGGTTTCGACAAGCGGGCGTCCTACGACGTCTTCGACGGCATCGTCGATCGCTATGCCCGCGATGACCAGCCCTTCCGCCGCAAGGTTCACCTGCGAGCGTGACGATCTCTCGGCCTCTTAATCTGATGACCGACTTTGCAAACGGTGTTCTCATGAGGGGACTTCGTCCCCCCGTTACTTCTTGAAACGCCGTTTGCAGAGGAATCGATTTTTTCAGAATCCGCCGCTTTCATGCCCGGTCAGTTCCCGCGACGTTTAGCGACCTACATCCTCAAGCAGACTGGCTCCTACGAGCAGGCGAGCTACGCGATACGGGATACGGCCGACTTGGTTGCCAAGCACTACGGGCGCTTCCTTCTGCAGGACAAGGCGGCGCTTGCCGCTCGCATTCCCAATCAGGTCTGAGAGGCCGCATAACTCAGAAGGAGACGTCGGAAATTATTTCCGGCGTCTCGCCTCGGTCTTGGCCTCGCGCGCCCAAGGCGGCGGCAACCTTTGTTCGATCCAAGGCAGCAATTTTATGGGCTTCCGTTCGATGCCAGACGTGATGATCGGATACTTGCTGAGAGCATCTCGCATGAGTGGAAGCCCGGCCGGGTTTGTATAGCGGAGACTGGTCTCACTGCCCTCGCTCAGCCGTCCCGAAATATCGTCGATAACCAGCGGCGAAACACCCGCCTGGAGGAGGGTATCCGCCATGCCGTGGCGGAGCGCATGGAGAGCGCGATCCCACATTTTCTCTCCCAACGATCGCTTCATGATCGGGATGAAGACGTCGTAGAATCGGTCGCCTGGATCGTTCTTCGTCTTGTGGGAAATCAGGTCCGGGAACACAGCCTTGTATCCCAGCTCCTTGATGGCAACGCAGTAGTCCATGAAGCCCAAACGGATTAGTTCATCTGGAACCGGCAAGATGCGTTTGGACTGCTCGGTTTTGACTCGGCGAAACTCATTCGGCTGCAAGACGAGCACGAGGCCGTCGTCGTCCTCTGCGATGTCGTCAAGGGTGAGGCTTGCAAATTCGTTTCTGCGCGCACCGAGGTAAGTGAGCATGATGGGAAGGAAATAGGTTGCGTCATGGAAGACATGCGGACCCGGCTTTCCGCGGCCGCGATCGTGGTTCAGCGAACCGGTGTAGACCGGGCAAGAGAAAATCGCTTTGATTTCATCCGGCGTTGGCTTGTGTTGTTGCCTGCGAAGAGAGCCAGCCTTGGGCTTTTTCGGCCTCAGGCCTTCGAAGCTCCAATCATCGAGTTCGAATCCGTGTCCGCGCACGTGCTTGAGGAAGTGGTTCAGGTTCCCAAAGTGTTTGCGGATGGTCCCAGTGCTCAAGCCAACCGCCGCGTCCTTACCGTCCTTTTCAGCCTGGGCCTTCAGCATGTCGCCCTCTGCGCGAAGTTCAGGCGCGGACATGGCTCTCATCCGGGCGCTTTGTCCCCAGCGCGTCGGAATGGCGTTGAAGTGTTGGCGCAGCTTGCCAAGGTGATACTGCGTGATCTGACCGGTGTGCTCGACCCCGTGTTCTTCAAGCACGCTCTTGAACATGCGAACGAGTGCGCGGGCATCCCGTGCAGTGCTCTCGTCCCAGGCTTCTTTCATGTTCTTGACGAGCTCTTCACATTCCGCCTCGAAGTCTGCGACCTGAATGACCGGCCGTGTCTTCAGAACATCTTCCTTCTCCAGAACAGCGGGCTGCGGTGATGAGAAAAGATCGAGTGTGACGATCGGGGAAGGCTCGGGAGGTTTCGATGTCGGAGCTTTATCGACCGGAATCGGGATCAGGGATGCCGGCGGCGTCGTGTCCACCGGTACCTGTTCAGAGGTGACGGGCTGCGGCTTTGGTCTCGATCCGCCGGTGAGTTCGCTGAGATTTAGGTCGGCGAGGGGATGCCTGTCTGCAGTGTCGAACAGCGCCTCTGCCCGGCCGCTGAAATAGGCCTTCATTGCTTTTTCGTGGTTGAGGGGATTTTGGCTGATGCCGAATTGATGCATCAGCATTCGAATTCCATCCTGGAAGCCACGGGTATTCGCCTCATGGAAGAGCTCGAAATAGTTCGATCTGATCGCAAAGATATGTGAGGCAGGTAGCCCGCTTTCGAGCAGGTACGTGGATCCGCTGCAGCCTTCCTTCAGCGTTAAATGTTTCCGGACGCCGAACATGGCGAGCAGCTTGTACGCCCAGCCATTTTCCAGATCGAGTTCCAGCTCTTCGATGTCAGCAGGACGGCCATAGCGTCTCGCGGCGATCGAGACGTCTTCGAGATGCAAGAGCATCACGTCCCTTTCGTGTTCGCAAAGCTTTTGGAGCTGCGCCTTGGACATTGGTTCCTTCGATTTCATCTTCAGCTCGGCCATCAGCGTGTTGAGCTTTCGGCCGATGACTTGAGCCTTTTTATGATCGGAACAATGAAGGCTCAGTGAAAGCCGACTGCCCGGACCGCACCGCGCGAAAGAACTGGGAACACGAGCGCGCCAGTAAAAGATGTTGCCGCGGCGAATAAGATTCTCGACGTCGTGGCGGACCGTCATGGAGTATTTGCCCTCGCCTGCCACCTGCGGTGCCGCCGCGCTTCCTTCGCGTGGGCATCACCTGTGGGCTACAGTTCTGGGCATCAGGTCGCCAATGATGCCAAAACGATATCCGGCACGACTGGAAAATCAAGGAATTAAGGGGATTTAGAGAGAATTGGCTGGGGAACCTGGACTCGAACCAAGATTAACGGAGTCAGAGTCCGTCGTTCTACCATTGAACTATTCCCCAACGACCGCTAGGCGATAAAACCCTTCGCGGTGAAGGCTGCGCCTCTATAATAGAATTCGTCGCGGATGCAAATAGTTTAACGCGGGCAAATGCTTTTTTTTGGCAAGGCTCGACGAAAGCCCTGGATCAGGGCCTCCCGCAGCGCCTCGATACCGATCATTTACCAGCGCAGCAGGCATCTGCCCGCGACATAGCCAACCGCCGTCACGATAGCGATGGCCAGCGGATACCAGAGCAGGACGAAGAGCGGGCTGTCATCCGTGCAGTTGGAGGCATAGAAAGTGGCGGCGATGCCGCTGGCCGCGAGCCCGGCGACCGCGCCGGCGACACCAGGTTTTTCCGGCGCGCCCTGGCGCAGCGCGAAGAGGAAGCAGGCAAGCGGGCCAATCGACAGCAGCGGGATGATCGTCAGGCAAAAGCGCGCATTGTGACCCATCATGCGCGTGCCCCAGCTATCGGCCGGCATGACCATCATTTCAATGATCGCGGCGACAGCCAGCAGCAACGGCGCGGCGAGAAGCGTCCAACCCCAGGAGCGCAGCGACACGCCGGGACGACCGATGCGGAAGACGACGGCGCTCGCGGTGACGGCAAGCGCAATAGTGACCACAAATTTGAACAGGAAACGAACCGTTTCCATCGCGCTGCCGATGTCGGCGCGAAAACCGATCGCCGCGAAGAACACGGCACCGCTGATCAGGATGCCTCCGATGGCCGCAAGCGTCAGCGCCGGCCCGATCCGCGTGCGGACCGGCACGTCCTGCGCCAGAAGATTGATGAGGTCATCGGTTTTCACTGTTTTCACTCCGATACAAGGCGGCAAGCGCCTTCAATGCACGATGCAGCGCCACGCGCACCGCACCTTCGGTCATCTTCAGCCGGTCAGCGGTTTCGCGCACGCTGGTTCCCTCGACGGAAATCGAGCGCACGATGGTCCGCTGCGGATCCCGCAATTGCGCCAGCATACGGTCGACATCGAGCCGATCCAAGGCGCCCGTCTGCTCCTCGACCTCCAGGATATCGATGACATCGTCGATCGGCACGTTCACATGCCGCCCGCGCCGTCTCAGGCTATCGATCAGCTTGTTGCGCACGATCGTCGATATCCACGGGCCGATGGGGCGCGACGTATCCCACGTTCCGCGCTTCAGGTGAATGGCCAGCAACACTTCCTGGACCACGTCCTCGGCCTCGCTTGCCGGCGCGCCGAACTGGTCGCAGCGCCGCCGCGCCATGGCCCGCAGATACGGCGTGACGGCAGATAGAAAGCGATGGTAGGCCTGCGCATCGCCCGCGATGGCGGCGCGCATCCAGGCTGCCCACTCCTCTTCGCGCGCCGAATGTTTCACCTGACATTCCCCTCTACGCACGGCCACACGATTTTGTTACCGGCAGTGACCATGTTTTTTCAAGATCCTCCCCGGATCGGATTTCAACCGAAGCGCCCGCATCGAAGATTGGACATTATTCGAGAATTTGCCAGAGCCCGGTGTGAAAAGAACACGACTGCACCATCAGGCACACGTCATCCTCCATAAGCGTGGATGCAGTGCTTCCGAAGCCGAACAATGTCTCCCCTCTCCGATATACACGGATTGAATTGAATATTAGACTATTCACGCTGGGGCTCGGGCGGCATCAAATAAAATTTCGCAGCATCTGTAATATTCGCCGTGGCGGCTTCGTAGACGTCAGTGCAAGCCAATCACGGCTCGCACCCATCACGGAGACAGACCTATGAAAAACAGCATCCTCACCCTGGCCATTGCCGGTTCGCTGGCTTCAGTGCTCGCATCCGCCGCCGCTGCCCCCGCTTCCGCTGCCGACAGCGCGTCCAAGGAAAAATGCTACGGCGTTGCCTTGAAGGGCCAGAACGATTGCGCCGCCGGCAAGCATGACTGCGCCGGCAAGTCGACCATGAGCTACGACAAGATGTCCTTCAAGCTCGTCCCGACCGGCACCTGCACCAGCATGAAGACCCCTAAGGGTCACGGCACGCTGACCCCGGCCTGATCCATTCATCGACTTATCATCCGAACCACACGATATCCGGAGTTTGTCATGACCAAAGTTCCCGCCCTCGCCTTCGCAGCCTCGGTCGCCACGGCACTGACGTTGATCGCCAGCGTTCCTGCCGCCTCTGCCGCCGATGCCAAGGAGAAATGCTACGGCATCGCCCTCAAGGGCCAGAACGATTGCGCCGCCGGCCCAGGCACCACCTGTGCCGGGACGTCGAAGATCGACTACCAGAAAAATTCCTGGAAGCTGGTTCCGGGCGGAACTTGCGAAACGATCAAGACGCCGAACGGCCATGGCACCCTGGCCCAGGGACCGGCGCCGGTCTGATTAAAGCGCGCAACGACAGGCGGCGCAATCTCGGTCGCGCCGCCGTCTCCCGAAATCAACGAGGTCCGTCATGAAACCCTCAGAGCTTCCCCGTCGCGCCGGCGTCGGCTTCAAGCCGGAGCATTTCGCCGCCATCAATGCTGCTCCACAGCCGATCGGCTTTTTCGAGGTGCATGCCGAAAACTATATGGGCGCCGGCGGACCGCCGCATGCCCAGCTCGGCAAGCTGCGCCAGGACTACGCGCTGTCGATCCACGGCGTCGGCCTGTCGATCGGCTCGATGCAGCCGCTCGACACGGATCATCTCGCTCGCCTGAAGATCGTCTGCGACCGCTACGAGCCGGAGAGCTTTTCCGAACATCTCGCCTGGTCGACCCACGACACGACGTTTCTCAACGACCTGCTGCCCCTCCCCTATACGGAAACGACGCTTGCCCAGGTCTGCACCCATATCGACCAGGTGCAAACGCTGCTTGGCCGGCAGATGCTGCTCGAAAATCCGGCCACCTATCTGCTGTTTGAGGAAAGCACGATCGAGGAGACCGATCTTCTCGCCGAGATCGTCCGGCGCACCGGCTGCGGCCTGCTGCTCGACGTCAACAATGTCTTCGTCGCCTCGACCAATCACCGCATGGACCCGCGCGACTATCTCGCCCGCTTTCCAGTGCAATGGGTTCGGGAAATCCATCTGAGCGGCCATTCGGAAACCGTCGACGACACTGGCGCGCCGCTATTGATCGACAGCCACGACACTCCGGTCAAGGATCCTGTCTGGACGCTCTATGAAGAGTTGATCGCCCGCATCGGCCCGGTCGCCAGCCTGGTCGAGTGGGACAATGACGTCCCGGAATGGCCGGTTCTCAGGGCCGAGGCGGAAGCGGCCGACGCCATCCTGCGCCGGGCTGCCGAACGCCGGGCTGCATAGGAAGCAATCATGTCCGCCACCATCCAGAGAGAATTCGCCGCCGCGCTGATCGATCCCGATCGCGCCGTGCCCAAGGGATTGACAGCCTGGAACGGTCCCCGGCCGGAACGACGTTTCGGCGTCTACCGCAACAATGTCGCGATCGGGCTGATCGGCGCGCTCGCCTCGCGTTTTCCGGTGGCGGAGAAGATTGTCGGCAAGGATTTCTTCACCGCCATGGCGCATGAATTTGTCCGGCTTCATCCGCCGCAATCGCCGCTGCTGCTCGCCTATGGCGACGACTTCGCCGATTTCGTCGAGATCTTCGAGCCGGCGCGCGACATCGACTATCTGCCCGATGTCATCCGTCTGGAGGCGGCACGCGGTAAAGCCTATCATGCCGCCGACGCCGCACCGCTCGACCCTGCCCTGCTGGCGGCGATCGAACCGGAACGGCTCGCAAGCCTGACGTTCGCGCTGCATCCCTCCGCCTCGATCCTGCGCTCGCCCTTTCCTACAGTCACCATCTGGGCGATGAACGCCGGCGAGATGGACCTTCGCCCGATCGACGACTGGAGCGGCGAGGATGCCCTCGTTATCCGGCCGGAGATGACGGTCCAGATACATCGGCTGCCGGAAGGCGGCGCCGCCTTTCTCGAAATGCTCGCCGCCGGCGCCGATCTTGCGGTGGCCATGGAGGCGGCTGTTGCTGCAGCACCCGACTTCGATCTCTCAGCCAATCTCGCCGGAGCGCTCGCTGCTGGCGTGTTCACAAACATCCGTTAGACGCTGTTCAGGAGAACCGTAATGCCAGACCAGACAATAACGGCCGTCACGGCCGAACGCGAAACCGTGCCGCAAAGACTTTACGGCACCCTCAAATTGCTCGACCGCATTCCGCACGATCTGATCGCGCTGATCGCGCGCCTGTCGATCGCCGCCGTCTTCTGGCAATCGGGCCAGACCAAGGTCGACGGTTGGCATGTCACCGACAATGCCGTCTATCTCTTCCAGACGGAATACAGGCTGCCGCTCGTCGATCCCTGGATCGCCGCCCATATCGCCGCCTTCTGCGAGCATTTCTTTCCGGTTCTGCTGGTGATCGGCTTTGCCAGCCGGCTGTCGGCGCTGGCGCTGCTCGGCATGACGCTGGTGATCGAAATCTTCGTCTATCCCGATGCCTGGCCGACGCACGGCACCTGGGTCACCTGTTTCCTGGTGATCATTGCCGGCGGCCCGGGCCGCATCGCCATCGATCATTTCATCGCCCGGCATGTGCGCCGCAGCGCGTAGCGAGCGTTATGAGGCGCCACTGACATTGCCTGGACAACAGCGTCCAGGCAATGTCAGTGGTCGGTATTCGTCTACTTGAGAACCGGCTCTCCATGAAACCGGCGTTGCGACGGCTTCGAGACGCCGAAACCGACTTCCATCATCAGCCGCGGCTTTTCCGTCGGCACGGTGCCCATGTGGAACCCAAAGGGATCCTCGCCGAAGCCGAAGCCGGCCTTGCCGGTCAGCGTGACGGCGCTGTCCTTGCCGTAATAGCCAAGAACCTCATCCGCGGGGTGGCCGACCATAAGCGTCAATTGATGCTTGACGGCACGCCGCCTGTGGCTGCCTTTGACGAAGACGTGCGGCCCGGTGCCTTCATCCACGTCGACGAGATTGAAAAAGAACTTCAACATCCGCCAGTCGTCGAGATCGAAATGAAACTTGTCGAGCGAGGCCATGCTTCGATCGGCTTCCGAGGCCTGTGTTGGAAAGCTCCACCAGACGCGGGTGGTGATCACCTTGGCCTGCCCGCCAAGATAATGCTTGGCGACATCGGTAAGCAGCGGGTCGCGCTGCACGGCCAGGACGGCGTCGCAATCGAGCGAACGCTCGAAGAAATGCCCGCTGAGAAGCGGGCGCCCAAATTGCGTTTCCGCTTGCGCGTGCTCGGGCGCAACGAATTCAAGCTTGCGGTTGAAATTGCCGAAGCAGCCCGTGTTGCGTGCAAACTCGGCGATTTCCTGATGAATATTGTCCGGCAGGGTGAGGCCGGAGAAAATCCCGTCCGTCCGCAAAGCATTGACGACCGTATCGCACCCGATCCCGGTGAACATGGACGTCCCGGAAGCGGGGCGCGCCACCGGACGCCTGGTCGCCGCCCAGTGCATACGCCGGAACGGCAATGTCCGGGCCAGCAGGAACATGGGCAACCAGGCCGGATTTTCCCTCAAATCCGTCAGGTAGGTCGGTATCCGGACGGCCATCCGCTTGAAACGGCCACCCCGTCGGGCGATGGACTCCAGGTCATTTGCCGGAGGATTGTGCATAGGTATCCTTTCCGCACATGTGCGAACCCATGACAACAGGCCCAACACCCCTGTTGAATAGTCCGTTCAAACATACTCATTCATTCAGTGCAGCAAGACGCATGTTGCATTGCGGCAGATAGAAGCCGGCAGGGCATGGTCAAGGGGTTGAAAATACACAATCGCGATTCATTCCGAAGAATCGACAGTCCTGACACGCTCCGATTTTACTAATATTTTCAATGGTTCACGGATCAGTTGTTAAATGATGCTTAGCAACCTCCTCGCGGCGCAGCCGGCAGCGGACATATCGTGCCATGAACGCAACTGCGGCATAATTTGTTTGCCATTGTTTAGAACAAGATCGCTACGATCATTTGCAGCGAACGGATCACCGGTGAAGATTGAGACGAACGGGAGTGGTTTTTGTCGACGGCTGTCTCGACAGTTTCCTTACAGTCACAATCTTGTTCCGATCATTGTCTAGATGAACGAAAAACTGCAAACGAGGGCCATACATGACAGAGACAAAAACCGTTGATCCGACCGAAGGCATCGTCGACTTCGACGCCGGCGAAGGCGAAGCCGCGACCGTGGTGGAGATGGACGACTATACCAAGAGCCTCGCCCAGGCGAAGGCCAAGTCGGTCAAGCTCGTCGATGCCATTACCGGCCAGACGCTCAAGAAGAAGGATGCCGTGCACATCGATGACCTCCGCCCCTCGTTGGCGGATTTCATGCGGTTGAAACACCCCGAACTTCGCGCCGACGACTATATCAGCCGCAAGGCGATGGACGACTATCGCGCCCAATACATTGCCGAGCTTTTGACCGACGAGCGCGGCGAGCTTTCGACGCTCGAGGACGAGGTTGTCGAGAGCCTGAAGACGCATGATACGCTCGCCGAGAACATCGAGGAGGACTACGAGGACCATCGCTCCATCGGCGACCGCATGGCCGACATCGTCGCCTCCTTCGGCGGCAGCTGGACCTTCATCATTTCCTTCTGTTTGTTCCTGGCCGTATGGATGGGCATCAATGCGCTCATGGGCGAGAACAAGGCCTTCGATGCCTATCCGTTCATTCTGCTGAACCTCATCCTCTCGACGATCGCAGCCCTGCAGGCGCCGATCATCATGATGAGCCAGCGTCGGCAGGAAGCCAAGGATCGGCTGCGTGCGCTCAACGACTACAAGGTCAACCTTAAAGCCGAGCTTGAAATCCGCCACCTGCACGAAAAAGTCGACCATCTCCTCAATCGCCAATGGGAGCGCTTGACCGAAATCCAGCAGATCCAGATCGAAATGATGCTGGAACAGGCCAAGGCCGCCACCCGCGCGATGAAGGTCAGCAAGGCATCGAAAGCGAAGACGAGCGCGCTGAAGAGCCTGTTCGGCAGCAAGGCCAAGGAGCCGGATGATTCGGTGAACTAAGGAGAATCGAGAGAGTTGGCGCGATAGTGTCCAGCTCCCGATACCCCTTATACCTCCGCCTTGAAGGTGCGGCCGAGGTCCGGTCCAGTACCGAAATAATGCCGAAACACATAGAGTAAGGGGCTCCACTTGGTCGTGTCGATGTGGTTCGTGCCCGGTATGACGATACCCCTGTGTGCATGTACCCGAACCACCTTCACCTCGATAATCTGGAAGGCCTCGCGCCGCTCTGGGGGCCATTCGCCGCCAGGATCATGCGAAGCAACGACCTCGGCTTCGAATTGAATCGGGCATTCCGCAATCCGCAGCGGTCGAACGAGGTCGGCCTCTTGCGGCGTAAATCCGGAGGCATCGAATTTATCGGATTCGAATCGATAGCCGATATCCGCCTTGTGACGCGGGACGGGATAGCGGCCTGTCGTCGGAGCGATCGCCTCAACCTTTGGCCGCTCAGCCGGAGACGGAAAATTCAGCACCAGCTGCCGCTCACGCAGCGCATTCTCCCGCCCTTTGCTCGTCGCTGTCAAACCCAATACGATACGGTCGAAGAGCGCCCAGGCCGAGGACATGGGGGAGATATTGGTGGTGCCGTCGGGATTGAGGCTCGTGATCAGCACGACGGGCGTTCCGACATAGAGCACGGCGGGTTTGATTTCGATGTGTGCGTTATCGGCACGAGATTGATCTGGTTTCGCTGTGGTCATGGACATGGGCAAGTCTCCGATGGGAACCGCAGCTTACCCGATCGAACCGAGCCGATACTTCGGTCACGGTCGAACTATCAGGCCCAGACCCGAGGCACGGCTTACGAAGCCTGGCGCCCTGTGACATCAAGACACTCCAGCAAACGGAAAGAAGCACATCATCATGACGAACACCTCCCGGCACGCCGACCCGCTGACATGGGGAACTGGACCGCGCATCTTCGAGGTTTTCCTGGAACCGACCTGCCCTTTCTCGGTGAAAGCCTTCAACAAGCTTGACGAACTTCTCGCCAGGGTCGGCGCGGACAGAATCACGATCAAGATCCGCCTGCAATCGCAGCCCTGGCATCTCTATTCCGGCGTGATCGTCCGCAGCATCATCGCCGCCTCGACGCTTGAGGGCGGCAAGGAGACCGCAAAAAAGGTCATGGCCGCCGTCGCCGCCCATCGCGAAGAGTTCGAATTCACGCGTCATGCCGACGGTCCCAACATGGATGTCACGCCAAACCAGATCATCGAACGGCTGGAGGCCTATAGCGGCGTCGAACTCAGGGAGGCCTTTGCAATCCCTGGCCTCGATCGGGACATCAAATGGCACTGCAAATATGCCCGCCAGAACGGCATTCACGTTTCGCCGACATTCATGATCGACGGGTTGGTGCAGACGAACATGAGCAGCGGCGATGAGGTTTCGGCCTGGGAAGCCATCCTTTTTCCGCAATGATGGCCCCCCACCTGCACGACAATCGGCAGCAAGTCCACAGCGGCAAAGGCCAGGAGTTTCCAACGGGACCAAAGAAGCGCGCGGTCAGCACCATCGCAAGTAGCTGGCTCATTGACATCCGCAATCGTTGTGACACCGTTCAGGGCGGCATCCCAAACAACATGTCGAGGCAAAATGAGCGAGCATTCACGCGCCGTTATCACCACCGCCGAAGAGCGACCGCTTGAAGAGTGGAACGATCCATCCCGCGGCAGAATATCCTGGCACACGCTTTTCAGCAGCGACAGAACCCCGACCGATAGCATGACGGCGGGCGTCGCCGAGATCGCGCCGGGCAGCGGCGCCCTTCAACCCCATCGGCACGAACAGCCCGAGATCTACTTCATACTGGAGGGAACCGGCATCCTGACCGTCGACGGACGTGAAACCGTCGTCACCCCCGGCACGGCCGTCTTCATTCCCGGCAACGCGGAGCACGGCATCCGCAACGATTCCAACGAAAATGTAAAACTCTTCTACGTATTTCCCACCGGCTCCTTCGAAGACGTGGTCTATCGCTTTGGAAAGGATTGATAAGCGTGGGTGACGCAGGTCGGGTCTGTTGCGGGATTTCAAACGAATGTTGCGCAGGGCCGATTTGATTGATCGACTTCGATCTACATCGGTATAAATGGCGGAGAGGGTGGGATTTGAACCCACGATGCCCTTGCAGGCATGCCGCATTTCGAGTGCGGTGCATTCGACCACTCTGCCACCTCTCCGGTTATGCTGGTCGGCGCTTGTTGGCGCGGCGTTCTCATAGCGAGAGAAGGATGGGATGGCAAGGGTGAATATTCAAGCTTTTCATCCTTTTGCCTTGACAGATCTGAGGGCCTTATGTATCCCCGCAACGCAATAGGTGTGGATAAGTCCGTACCTTGGCCGCCCTGACTTGTGCGGGGCTTCACCGGCAGATCTTTCTCGAGGCCGCAAGCCTTTGAAATCCCTGCCAAGTTTCGACTGATAAAAAGACGGCCGCTTGTCCCTTGGGGCAAGAGAGCTGGAACGAACATGAAAGGATAAAAAATGTTCGCAGTCATCAAGACCGGCGGTAAACAGTACCGTGTGGCAGCCAACGACGTGCTGACCATCGAAAAGCTGGAAGTTGTCGCCGGCGACACCGTAGAATTCACCGAAGTCCTCGTTATCGGCGAAGGCGCCGACGCTGCGATCGGTGCTCCCTTCGTCAAGGGCGCTTCCGTCAAGGCCGAAGTGGTCGAGCACAACCGCGGCAAGAAGGTTATCGCCTTCAAGAAGCGCCGTCGTCAGAACTCGAAGCGTTCGCGCGGCCATCGCCAGCATCACACGGTCGTCCGTATCACGGACATCGTGGCTGCCAAGTAAGATCACGGGACAAGGTTTAAAGGAGAACTCCAATGGCACACAAAAAAGCTGGCGGTTCGTCGCGTAACGGTCGCGATTCGCAATCCAAGCGCCTTGGCGTGAAGAAGTTCGGCGGCGAAGCTGTCATCGCAGGCAACATTATCGTGCGTCAGCGCGGTACCGAGTGGCATCCGGGCACCAATGTCGGTCTCGGCAAGGATCACACCATTTTTGCGCTTACGGCCGGCAATGTGAACTACCGTACGAAGGCCAATGGCCGCGTGTACGTGTCTGTCATGCCGAAAGCGGAAGCAGCGGAATAAGCCGGTAGCGCTCTAAAACAGCCGGCGTCTCATCGACCCGGCTGACGCTACAAGGTTCAGTCAAGAAAAAAGGGGAGATGGGGCGCCATCTCCCCTTTTTCTTTACCTTCAAGGAGGACTGAACCATGCAAGGCGAATTGTTAAGGGAAGACCAATCAAGGTCTCCCGAAGAACGGCTGAGGCCGGAGCGGTTAAGGACCGATTGCCCTGTCTTGTTATCGGAAAGGCTCGTTCTGCGCGCGCCCCACGAAGAAGACATTGACGCCCTTGCCCATCTCGCCAACAACGCCAACGTCGCCACTATGGTATCGCGTATGCCGCATCCGTATACGACCAATGATGCCGCCGATTTCGTGCGACGCACGAAGCTTGGCGAGATTGGCAAGTGCGTCTATGCGATTACCAAAGCCGACAACGGCGCCTTTCTCGGTTGCTGCGGCGTCGAGCCGACGGCCGACCCGGAGACCGTCGAGATCGGTTATTGGCTGGGTGAGCCCCATTGGAACCAGGGTTATACGACGGAAGCCGCCCATGCCCTGATCGACATGGTCTTCCGCACGCGCGAAAACGTCGCCCAGATCGATGCCCGTTGCCGGGTCATGAACGTCGCTTCGAGACGGGTCGTGCAAAAGTGCGGCTTCCAGTTCCAGGGATCCGGCCTTGCCGCGTCGCTGGCGCTTGGCAGCACGGTATCGGTCGAATGGTATCGGCTCGACCGCAAGACCTGGATGTCGCTGAGAAGCTGGGGAGGTCTGAGATGAACGCCCTCGCTCTCAACCGCCGCGACGCCAGGATCCTGACGCCCGGACCGACGCCGGTCATCCAGACCGGGCGGCTGACGCTGCGCCCGCATCGGCTGAGCGATGCCGATGCCATGACGGAAACACTCTCCGACTTCGCCGTGACGCGGATGCTCGCCCGCGTGCCGACGCCCTATGACCGGCAGGATGCGCTGGACTGGCTGGTCCAACACACCGCCGGCATCGATACCGGCTGGGATCTGGCCGTCACCGAAAAGGATGATGTCCATATCGGCTTTGTCGGCATCGATCTCAGGCATGGTCGCTGGCATCTCGGCTACTGGCTGAACCGCTATTACTGGCGGCGGGGCATCATGGGCGAGGCGGTCGGGGCAACGCTCGAGCGTTTTGCACGCCGCATGCCCGACGTCGCCGTGTTTTCCGGCATCTTCGCCGACAACCAGGCCTCGTTGAAGATGCAACAGAAGCTCGGTTTCGAGATCATCGGCTGCTCGGAGGTCTACAGCTTTGCCCGCAACACCATGGTTCCGCACATCGAAACCGTGCTGAAGCCGGGCGCGCTACGGCTCTCGCGGGCGGCGTGAAGTCTTCAAAATCAGTCATCGCCGGTTTCACCGGCGGTGACATTGCCGCCCGTCGATCTCGATCCGCCGGATGCAAGATCGAAAGCATCGGCAGAATTGATGGCATGATCCTTGATGTTATGGGTCATCGACTGCACGATAGTCTTTGACCTCCGGCTGAACCGCCTATATCGAAGGCGACATGACGGGCAAATGACCGCGCCGCATATCCCGACGAATATGCAAAGAGCGCGGTAACAATTGAAAAGAGCGCGTGGGCTTTCCCCAATCCCGTTCGATCCGGGAAAGTCATGCGCTAATACCGAGTGACGGACGCAACATGAAATTTCTCGACCAAGCAAAAGTCTATATCAAGTCCGGTGACGGCGGCGCGGGCAGCGTCTCCTTCCGGCGCGAGAAATTCATCGAGTTCGGCGGCCCCGACGGCGGCGATGGCGGCCGAGGTGGCGACGTCTGGGTCGAGGCCGTCAACGGGCTGAACACACTGATCGATTTCCGCTTCCAGCAGCATTTCAAGGCCACCATCGGCACGCATGGCATGGGCCGCAACCGCGCCGGCGCCAAGGGTGCCGACGTGACGCTGAAGGTTCCGGTCGGCACGCAAATCTTCGAGGAAGACGAGGAGACCCTAATCTGCGACCTGACGCGGGAAGGCCAGCGCTATCGCGTCGCCGCCGGCGGCAATGGCGGCTTCGGCAATGCCTATTTCAAATCCTCGGTCAACCAGGCCCCGGATTGGGCAAATCCCGGTCTGCCGGGCGAAGAAAAGACCATCTGGCTGCGGCTGAAGCTGATCGCCGATGCCGGTCTCGTCGGCCTGCCGAATGCCGGCAAGTCGACGTTTCTTGCCGCCGTCACCCGCGCTCGGCCGAAGATCGCCAACTATCCCTTCACCACACTGCACCCCAATCTCGGCGTCGCCACCATCGACGGCCAGGAATTCGTGCTGGCCGACATTCCCGGCCTGATCGAAGGCGCCCATGAGGGTGTGGGCATCGGCGACCGCTTCCTCGGCCATGTCGAGCGCACCCGCGTGCTGCTGCATCTGGTCTCCGCCCAGGAAGAGAAGGTCGGCAAGGCCTATAAGACCGTGAAGCACGAACTCGAGGCCTATGGCAACGAGCTTACCGACAAGCCGGAGATCGTGGCGCTGTCGCAGATCGACGTGGTGGACGAGGAAACGCTGAAGAAGAAGACGCGCGAGCTGGCGCGGGCCTGCGGCAAGACGCCCTTCTGCATTTCCGCCATCACCGGCAGCGGCATGACCGAAGTGCTGCGCGCACTGCGCGACATCATCGTCGAAGCCAATGGCGACACCGGGCAGGAAGCCCCGATGAAGGCGCTGAAGGTGCGCCATCGCGATATGCCGTCCTCCGGCAATGAAGGCGAAAGCGAGGACAATGACGATCGTGACGGCGGGCACCGTAGTGACGGCGAGGGGCAGCAGGGATGACTGCCCGCAAGTCGCTCGACCGCTACCGCCGCATCGTCATCAAGATCGGCTCGGCGCTTCTCGTCGACCGCAAGACCGGCCTGAAGAAGGCCTGGCTTGACGGCATGTGCGCCGACATCGCCGCGCTGAAGGCCAAGGGCGTCGACGTTCTCGTCGTCTCCTCCGGCGCCATCGCGCTCGGGCGCTCGGTGCTTGATCTTCCCTCCGGCGCCTTGAAGCTGGAAGAAAGCCAGGCAGCGGCCGCCGTCGGCCAGATTTCGCTGGCACGCGCCTGGTCGGAAAGCCTGTCGCATGACGATATCGTCGCCGGCCAGATCCTGCTGACGCTCGGCGACACCGAAGAGCGCCGCCGCTATCTCAACGCCCGCGCCACCATCAACCAGCTGTTGAAGATTAGCGCCGTGCCGATCATCAACGAGAACGACACCGTCGCCACCAGCGAAATCCGCTATGGCGACAATGACCGCCTCGCCGCCCGCGTCGCCACCATGACCGGCGCCGACCTGCTGATCCTGTTGTCGGATATCGACGGCCTCTACACCGCCCCACCGCATCTCGATCCGGACGCCAGGTTCCTGGAAACAATCGCTGACATCACGCCTGAAATCGAGGCAATGGCTGGAGGCGCTGCCTCGGAACTGTCGCGCGGTGGCATGCGCACCAAGATCGATGCCGGCAAGATTGCCACGGGTGCGGGCTGCGCCATGATCATCGCCTCCGGCAAGACCGATCGTCCCTTGAACGCCATTGCAAACGGCGCGCGCTCCTCCTGGTTCGCGCCATCGGGCACACCCGTCACCGCCCGCAAGACCTGGATTGCCGGGCAGCTGCAGCCGGCCGGCGAACTGCATGTCGACGAGGGCGCGGTCACGGCACTTGGCGCCGGCAAGAGCCTGCTGCCCGCCGGCGTGCGCAAAGTCACCGGCCATTTCGGCCGTGGCGACACCGTTGCCGTCATCGCTCCCTCTGGCCGGGAAATCGCCCGTGGCCTTGCCGGCTACGATGCCGAGGAGGCCCGCCAGATCACCGGCCGCAAGTCGGCGGAGATCGAGGCGATCCTCGGCTATGCCGGCCGTGCCGCCATGGTGCACCGCGACGACCTCGTCATGACCGCGTCCGTCAAGACGAAGG
This sequence comes from Rhizobium sp., assembly GCA_036383055.1. GTDB lineage: Bacteria > Pseudomonadota > Alphaproteobacteria > Rhizobiales > Rhizobiaceae > Rhizobium. The sequence goes on from DASVPC010000003.1 coordinate 22,888, forward strand.
CAGAGAAGTTGAAGAAGGATGAAGCCCATGCTTGATACCGTCGCACAAAGCCCCGACATCGACGCGCTGATGAACGATATCGGCCGCAAGGCCCGGGCTGCGTCGCGACCTCTGGCATTCGCTTCGACCGAGAGCAAGAACAAGGCGCTCGCCGCCATGGCCGACGCCATCCTTGCCCGCAAGGATCATATCCTCGCCGGGAATGCCAAGGACCTGAAGGACATCGAGGGCACGGATATCCTCGCCTCCTTCGTCGACCGCCTGACGCTCAACGACAAGCGCGTCACTGAGATGGCCGAAGGCATCCGCGCCATTGCCGCGCTGCCGGATCCGGTCAGTGAAGTCATCGCCGCATGGGACCGGCCGAACGGGTTGAAGATCGAGCGCGTCCGAACGCCGCTCGGCGTCATCGGCGTTATCTTCGAAAGCCGTCCGAACGTCACCGCCGATGCCGGCGCGCTATGCCTCAAGGCTGGCAATGCCGTTATCCTGCGCTGCGGCAGCGATTCGCGCCGCTCGTCGCAAGCGATCCTGGAATGCCTGGTCGAGGGTTTGAAGGCCGCCGGCCTGCCGGAACATGCAATTCAGCTCGTGCCCGTCACCGATCGCGCCGCCGTCGGCGCCATGCTGCGTGGACTGGAGGGCACGATTGACGTCATCGTGCCGCGCGGCGGCAAGAGCCTAGTAGCGCGCGTGCAGAGCGAGGCGCGCGTGCCGGTCTTTGCCCATCTCGAAGGCCTTTGCCACGTCTATATCGACGCCTCCGCCGATCTCGACATGGCGAAAGCGATCGTGGTCAACGCCAAGATGCGCCGCACCGGCATTTGCGGCGCGGCCGAGACGCTGCTGGTGGATTCCAAGGTCGCGGCAACGCATCTGAAGCCCCTGCTCGACGGGCTGACCGAGGCTGGCTGCGAAATTCGCGGTTCCGCCGAGGTGCTCCGGCTGGTTCCGGACCTGAAGGCAGCCACGGAAGAAGACTGGTCGACGGAATATCTTGCCGCCATCATCTCTGTCGCCATCGTCGACGGCATTGACGGCGCGATCGCCCATATCGGCAAATATTCGTCCAACCACACCGAAGCGGTGATTGCCGAGGACCCTGATGTCGTCGGGCGCTTCTTCACCGAGATCGACTCGGCGATCCTGCTGCACAATGCCTCGACGCAGTTCGCCGATGGCGGCGAGTTTGGCATGGGCGCGGAAATCGGCATCGCCACGGGCAAGATGCATGCGCGCGGGCCTGTTGGCGTCGAGCAGCTCACCTCCTTCAAATACCGCGTGCGCGGCACCGGACAGATACGGCCCTAACGTGCACAGCCAGGAGATCGATTACCGCCATCTACGCATGCCGCATGCCGAACGTGGCATGGTGGTCGGTCTTTTCGGCGGTTCCTTCAATCCGCCGCATCAAGGCCATGCGCTTGTCGCCGAAATTGCCATCCGCCGGCTGGGCCTCGACCAGCTCTGGTGGATGGTGACACCCGGCAATCCGCTGAAGAGCCGCAATCATCTGGCCCCGCTTGCCGAACGCATCGCACTCAGCGAGGCGATCACTCACGATCCGCGCATCAAGGTAACGGCTTTCGAGCAGACGCTCGGCATGAGCTACACGGCCAATACGCTCGCCCACATCAAGGCACGCAATACCCACATCCATTTCATCTGGATCATGGGCGCCGACAGCCTCAATACGTTTCACCGCTGGCAGAAATGGCAGGAGATCGCCCGCACCTTCCCGATCGCCGTCATCGACCGGCCGGGATCGACGCTCTCCTATCTCTCTGCAAAGATGGCCAAGACGTTTCAATATGCCCGCGTCGACGAAGACGACGCCCGCGTGCTCTGGAAGAAGCGGGCGCCCGCCTGGACCTTCATCCACGGGCGGCGTTCGACGCTAAGCTCCACGGCCCTGCGCGCCGCGCAATAACAGTATCGGCACAGGATCAAGCCGGATTTCGGGAAAATCCTCCAGAAATGAAAAGCCCGACGGGGGAGGAGATCCGTCGGGCTTTCAAACCTGATCAGCAACAGGGAGGAGGAGAGTTGCTGATCGCTATCGGAAGGCATTGGGAGGAGGAGATCGCCGTTCCGATGATTAAGTTTTAGCAGATTTTACCGAAAGATAAATCGCCGATAGCGCAATGCAGCAATGCATGAAAATCATAGCTCAGAAAATATCCTGCCCAAAAAACGCTTCTTTTACATCCTTTCCGGCACGCGACGAACCACCCTCAAGAGCGGCACCTTCTCAGATAATAGCGAAAATGCACGATTCGTAACGTTGCGTCTTAGCTCGTGAGCGTTCGCCATTGCCTTGGGCGATTCTAGCCATGCATTTTCGCGACATCAAAGCCCCTCAATATGCACTGGAGATCGAAAACCCCATAAAATTCGTGTGGTTACGCCTGCAATGTCACTACCCTTTTTCAGATATATCCCCTAGCCAAGCTTCCTCGACCGTTATATCTCTCGAAATATCTCGACAATCTCTGGGAGAAACATGATGGCCACCGGTCGCCGCCAATGGTTTAAACTTGCAACTGCCGCCCTCTCCGCCGCCTGGCTCGGCCTGTCGGCCATTCCGACACCGGCCTTCGCCGCCGACAAGATCACGGTCTTTGCCGCCGCCAGCATGAAAAACGCGCTCGACAACCTCGACGCCGCCTTCACCAAGGAAACCGGCAAGCAGGTCACCGTCTCCTATGCGGCAAGCGGACCGCTGGCCAAGCAGCTTGAAAACGGCGCCCCCGCCGACGTGTTCATCTCCGCCGACAAGAACTGGATGGATTATGTCGCCGAAAAGAAGCTGATCAAGGATGACAGCCGTGTCGACCTGCTCGGCAACAAGCTTGTCCTCGTCGCCGCCAAGGACAAGGCCAAGCCCGTCGAGATCAAGCAGGGCACAGACCTTGCCGGCCTCCTCGGCGACGGACGCCTGGCAATCGGCCAGCCGGAATCGGTGCCGGCTGGCAAATATGGCAAGGCCGCGCTCGAAAAGCTCGGCATCTGGTCTTCCGTCGAGAAGAAGGTCGCCGGCGCTGAAAGCGTACGCGCCGCGCTCGCACTGGTTTCGCGCGGCGAAGCACCCTATGGCATCGTCTACCAGACCGATGTTTCCGCCGATCCGGGCGTCGCCGTCGTCGGCACCTTCCCGGAAGACAGCCATCCGCCGATCGTCTATCCGATCGCAATCACCGCCAGCAGCAGCAATCCGGACACCAAGGCCTATGTCGACTATCTGAAATCGGCTAAGGCTGTTCCGTTCTTCGAGCACGAAGGCTTCACGATCCTGAAGCGTTGAGCTTCGTCGCTCGACCATAGACAAAGAACTATCCCTCCAGGCTCGCCGGCTGATGGCGAGCCTGACATGTTTTTGTGAGGCGGGACTTGGACGCATTGAGTTTGAGCAGCGACGAATGGACGGCGATCGAACTCAGCCTCCGCGTCTCGACCGTCGCCATGCTGGTGAGCCTGCCCTTCGGCATCGCCGCCGCGCTGTTGCTCGCCCGCGGCAAGTTCTGGGGCAAGTCGATCCTCAACGGCCTTATCCATCTGCCGCTGATCCTGCCCCCTGTTGTCACCGGCTTCATCCTGCTCATCCTCTTCGGCCGCAAAGGCCCGATCGGCTCCTTGCTCGACCAGTATCTCGGCATCGTGCTCTCCTTCCGCTGGACGGGTGCAGCCCTTGCCTGCGGCGTCATGGGTTTTCCGCTGATGGTCAGGAGCATCCGCCTGTCGATCGAGGCAGTGGATCGCAAGCTGGAAGAGGCAGCCGGAACGCTCGGCGCCAGCCCGCTCTGGATCTTCCTCACCGTCACCCTGCCGCTGATCCTGCCCGGCATCATCGCCGGCATGATCCTCTCCTTCGCCAAGGCCATGGGCGAATTCGGCGCCACCATCACCTTCGTTTCCAATATTCCCGGCGAAACGCAGACCCTGTCCTCGGCAATCTACACCTTCACCCAGGTGCCGGGCGGCGACGCCGGTGCGATGCGGCTGACGATCATCGCCATCATCATCTCCATGGCGGCCCTGCTCGCCTCGGAATTCCTCGCCTATCTCGCCGGCAAGAGGGTAGATTTCGAATGACGCTCTCCGTCGATATCCGCCATCGGTTGGGTGCTTTCTCGCTCGACGCAGCCTTCACCGCCGACGGCGGCGTCACCGCGCTCTTCGGCCGCTCAGGCTCCGGCAAGACCTCGATGATCCGCATTATCGCCGGCCTCATCCGGCCCGAGCATGGCCGCGTCAGCCTCGACGACGACGTGCTTGCCGATAGTGACAAGCATCTCTTCGTGCCGCGACACCGCCGCCGTTTCGGCTATGTCTTTCAGGAGGCGCGGCTGTTTCCGCATCTGTCCGTGCGTCAGAACCTGAATTATGGCCGCTGGTTCGCGCCGAAGAAGGAACGCGGCGAGAGTTTCGACGGTGTCGTCGATCTCCTCGGCATCGAAGCGCTTCTCGACCGGCGGCCAGGAAAGCTCTCCGGCGGCGAGAAGCAGCGCGTCGCCATCGGGCGTGCACTCCTGTCCTCGCCGCGACTGCTGTTGATGGACGAGCCGCTGGCCGCACTTGACGAGGCCCGCAAGGCCGAGATCCTGCCCTATCTCGAACGTCTGCGCGACGAAACGAAAGTGCCGATCATCTATGTCAGCCACTCGATTGCCGAGGTGGCGCGGCTGGCCAACCGCGTCGTCGTCATGCGCGACGGCAAGGTGGAGGCGATGGGACCGGCGGTCGAGATCTTCAGCGAGCTTTCCGGCCCGCAGGCGAGCGACCGTCGCGAAGCCGGCGTTCTGCTCGAGGGCCGCGTCGAGCATATCGACCACCAACACCACCTGACCTTCGTGGGGTTGAAGGCGGCAAAGCTCTTCGTGCCCGGCGAAGCCGCCGGCATCGGCAAGACCGTTCGCGTCCATATTCCCGCCCGCGACGTCATGCTGGCGACAGGCAGGCCGGAAGGCCTCAGCGCCCTCAACATTCTCGACGGTTACGTGCTGGGGATGGGTGCCGCCGCCGACGGCACGGTCGAGGTGAAGGTCGATTGCGGCGGCGACATCGTGCTTGCCCGCATCACGCAATTTTCCGCCGAGCGCATGGATCTGCGCGTTGGGCTGCCTATCCATGCGGTCATCAAGACCGTAGCGCTCGAATCGTAAGATCGATCAGGGCGTCGAAGCCACATCGCCATCACTGCGATTGGCCTCCAGCCATGCGAGGTCGCCGGCGATCGCCGCGCGCACCGCGCTTTCCATGGAGCGGAAGCGCTGCAACAGCTCCTCGCCGAACGGCGTCAGCACCGCGCCGCCACCCTTCTGGCCGCCGCGCTGCGATTCGACCACCGGCTCCCGGAACATGTGGTTCAATTCGCTGATGAGCAACCAGGCGCGGCGATAGGACATGTCCATGGCACGGCCGGCCGCCGAAATCGAGCCGGTTTCGCGAATATGCTCGAGAAGCTCCATCTTGCCGCGCCCAAGCCGGTCCTGCCCGGAAAAATGGACACGGAGGACAGGCTTCAAGGATTGTTGCGGAGCTTTGGTCATGGCATCGGGGCGTTTCGGTCTGCTCTCGTGTATACGCGGCCTTGGCCCGCCTGTACATGGCACACAAATTCGACGGATATTGCCGCGCCGGAAGCTTTGATCGGCCCCCTCAGCGAACAATTGCCCATATATGGTGCGCAAGAGCCCGCTTTTGATACAAAAGCTTGTCCTTATGGCCAATAGAACCGGCCGGCGTCTTGAAACCTTTATGCTTTGATGCCTATCTTCATAGTGTGATCGACTCAGATCACTTATGTGCATGTTCTGTTACTCAAGGAAGGAAAAGCACTGACAACAGTACACGCCAAGGGAAGAACGCCCGTCGTTGTCCCGAAGAGCCCGGAACGTGGCGTTGATGCCGCTGCCCGCGCCCTGCAAGCCGTCCTCGTCAGCCTCGAGGACTCCAAGGCCGAAAATATCGTCACCATCGACATTGCTGGCAAATCCGCGCTTGGAGACCATATGGTCGTTGTCTCCGGACGTTCAAACCGCCATGTCCTGGCGATTGCCGACCACCTGACCACCGACCTCAAGGACGAAGGCCTGGGTTCTCCCCGCGTCGAAGGCCTGGAAGGTGGTGACTGGGTGCTGATCGACACCGGTGACATCATCATCCATGTGTTCCGTCCGGAAATCCGCGAGTTCTACAACATCGAAAAGATGTGGGCCGCGCCAGACCTCGACGAGGGCACGTTGCACTAACCGGTTCCCGGAAGCACTTCCCGGTCCCGGCAGTCTATTTTGAAGCGCCGGACATTTTGTCCGGCAACGGTTTATGTGTGTGCCGCCACGACGGCGGATATGCTTGGGAGCAGGAATGCGAATAGGTCTTTTTGCCGTGGGACGGTTGAAAACCGGCCCTGAAAAGGATCTTGCGGCCCGCTATCTCGACCGTTTCGCCAAGGCCGGTCCGGCAATCGGCCTGGAACTGGCGCGGATGACCGAAGTGACCGAAAGCCGCGCCTCCAACGGCGAAACGCGCAAGCGCGAAGAAGCGGTTCTGCTGCAGAAAGCGCATCCGGACGGCGGCATCCTCATTCTCCTCGACGAGCGGGGCAAGGCGCTCGACAGCGAAGCCTTTGCCGCTTTGCTCGGCACCTTCCGCGATCAGGGCAAGCGCGACCTGACCATCGCCATCGGCGGCGCCGACGGCCTCGACCCCTCCCTTTACGACAGAGCCGACGCCACCGTCTGCCTCGGCAAGATGACCTGGCCGCACCAGCTCGTACGCATTCTCATCGCCGAACAGCTCTATCGCGCCGTCACCATTCTGTCGGGACATCCCTATCACCGGGTTTGACGGTCCGCCGGCGAGAATCCAGCCCTTCGAAAACAGTTTGGCTTTGCGTCGTTTTGCGTTAACGGAACGCTCACACAGGCGTGTTTTGATTCCCGCCGGAAAAATAATGATGCTTCCTAGGTAATCGCGGCAAATCAGCTTAATTTCACGCGATCTAAAGGGACCAAGCCCGAACCGACTGGATGAGAAAAACCCCGCCCACGTTTTCCCGCCTGCTGCTGCCGTCCCTGGCGGTATGTTTTGGCGTCGGTGCCTATGTGGCAGGCCCATTTCAATTCCGGGACATGGCGCTCGCGCAGGAAGATAACGGCACGGCGGCACAGGCGACGGGCGACCAGCCTGCCGCCACACCACCATTGACGGGGCCAGCGGAACAGGCGCCCGATCCGGCGGCCGAGCTTGCCCGCAAGCGCGACGAGACCCGCGCGGCACTGGAGGATCTGTCGAAGACGATCAACCTTTCCTCCGACAAGACGAAGGTCCTGACGGACAGCATCGCCGCGCTCGACAAGAGCACCGCCAGCCTGCGCCAGGCCCTGATCGACAGCGCCAGCCGCCGCAGGGACCTGGACCGCAAGATCCAGCAGAGCGAAAAGACGCTGACCGATCTCGCGGTCAAGGAAGACAATATCCGCAAGTCGCTGCACGACCGCCGCGCGCTGCTCGCCGAGGTTCTCGGCGCGCTGGAGCGCATGGGCCGCAACCCGCCGCCGGCGCTGCTGGTGACGCCCGACGATGCGCTTGCCTCGGTGCGCAGCGCCATCCTGCTCGGTGCCGTCGTTCCCGGCATGCGCAAGGAGACGGACAAGCTCATTGCCGACCTGACCGACCTCAGCAAGCTGCATGCCGCCACCGCCGCTGAGAAGGCCGACCTCACCACCACCATGACCAACAGTCTGGAGGAGGAGCGGCGCATGGACCTGCTGCTCAGCGAGAACGACAAGCTCAGCCACGAGAATGCCGCGAAACTCGATGCCGAGCGCAAGCGCTCCGAGGAACTGGCGGGCCAGGCGACCAGCCTCGAGGGCCTTGTCGCCTCGCTGGAAAGCCAGATCGGCTCGGTGCGCGACGCCGCCGCCGCGGCGCGGGCGGAACAGTTCCGCCGGGAGCAATTGACCGATCAGCAGCGCGAGCAGGCCAAGGCCCTGGCCGAAAGCGGAGTGCCCGATAAAAACCGCATTGCGCCCGCATATCCGTTCTCCGATCTTAAACGGAAATTGGAGCTGCCTGTGGCGGGCGATATTCTCCGCCAGTTCGGCGACGACGACGGTACGGGACATACGGCGATGGGCATCACGCTCGCAACCGGCCCCGACGCACTCGTCACCGCTCCTGCCGATGGGACAGTCGTTTACGCCGGCGCGTTTCGCAGCTACGGCCAGATGGTCATTCTAGACACGGGCGACGGCTACCATATGGTGCTGTCCGGTATGGACGCGATAAAGACGCGCCTCGGCAAATTTGTTTTCGCCGGCGAGCCGCTCGCGGTGATGGGCCAAAAAAGAGTCGCGAGTGCGACTGCATTGGCGCTGGAAACGGATCGGCCAACGCTTTACATTGAATTTCGAAAAGATGGGAAGCCGGTCGATTCTCGACCCTGGTGGACCTCAAAGGATACTGGAAAGGCACGCAATGATACGTAGGGCTTCTCTTGTTCTCGTTGGCGCATTGATGGGTGCGACCGCGATGAGCGTTATCTACACGGCGGTAGTGCCGGCGGAAGCCGCTGGTTCTTCCACGTACAAGGAATTGTCGATTTTCGGCGATGTCTTTGAACGTGTGCGCGCGCAGTATGTGACGCCGCCCCAGGAAGACAAGCTGATCGAAGCCGCCATCAACGGCATGCTGACCTCGCTGGACCCGCATTCGAGCTACATGAATGCCAAGGATGCCGACGACATGCGTACCCAGACCAAGGGTGAATTCGGCGGTCTCGGCATCGAAGTGACGATGGATAACGACCTGGTCAAGGTCATCACCCCCATCGACGACACGCCCGCCGCCAAGGCCGGCGTTCTCGCCGGCGACTATATCACCGCCATCGATGGTCAGTCCGTGCGCGGCCTGAAGCTGGAAGACGCCGTCGAGAAGATGCGCGGCGCCGTCAAGACGCCGATCAAGCTGACGCTGCTTCGCAAGGGCGCCGACAAGCCGATTGAGCTCACCATCATCCGTGACGTGATCGCTGTTGCCGCCGTCAAGTCGCGCGAAGAGGGCGATGTCGGCTATCTCCGCATCATTTCCTTCACCGAAAAGACCACGCCGGATCTCGAAGCCGCGATCGCCAAGATCAAGAAGGATATCCCGGCCGACAAGCTGAAGGGCTATGTCCTCGACCTGCGCCTGAACCCGGGCGGTCTGCTCGACCAGGCGATCAACGTTGCCGACGATGTGCTGGAGCGCGGCGAAATCGTCTCGACCCGCGGCCGCAATCCGGATGAAACCCGCCGCTTCAATGCCGGCCCGGGCGACATCACCGATGGCAAGCCGATCATCGTGCTGATCAACGGCGGCTCGGCCTCGGCTTCGGAAATCGTCGCCGGCGCCCTGCAGGATCTGCGCCGCGCCACCGTCGTCGGCACGCAGTCCTTCGGCAAGGGCTCGGTCCAGACGATCATCCCGCTCGGTGACGGCAACGGCGCGCTGCGCCTGACGACAGCGCTCTACTACACGCCGTCGGGCCGCTCCATCCAGGGCACCGGCATCACGCCTGACATCAAGGTCGACCAGCCGCTGCCGGACGAGCTGAAGGGCAAGCTGGTGACCGAAGGCGAATCCAGCCTGCCGGGCCACATCAAGGGCCAGAGCGAAACCGACCAGGGCTCCGGCTCGGCCGCCTATGTGCCGCCGGATCCGAAGGACGATCTCCAGCTCAACTACGCGCTTGACCTGCTGCGCGGCGTCAAGACCGATCCGGCCTTCCCGCCGAATCCGGAAAAGGCGGTTTCCTCCAAATAAGGAAACAGCGCCGGGCTGGAAACAGACCCGGCGCTTTTCATATCCGGGGCGAGGTGACCGATCTCATCTCGCTCCCGCCGCCTGGATGAGCGCGATCTCATTCGACATCTGTTCGGATCATGCTTTCGTGTTTTGAGTCTGGGGCAGACAGTTTCCCGCTTGGGGTGGATACGGACTTTGGGAACGGATTTGCATGCACCGCTCGGCCAGAACCGCGGCCCGGACCGCAAGCGGCGGCGGCCGCCCTTCGGGCGTATCCTCGCCGGCTTCTGTCTGATCGCGATCGCCAGCTTTTCCCTCTATTCGGCGCTGCTGCGCGATCCTCTCCAGAAAACCCAGCCGGTCGAAACGGCCGAGAAGACGGCGCCTGCGCCACAGGCCAACGACAAGCCCGCCGCAACCGATCAGCCGAGCCTGACGCAAGTCGATCCGCAATCCGGCGCCAACACCTCGCGTATCGTCACCAGCGACGGTTCTGTCGTGACCATGTTCAGCCCGACCGCGCGCGACGGCAGCGGTCCGGTGCTGATCAATGCCAACCAGATCGGCCAGGATCCGCGCATGGCGGCAACGCCGAACGAAAACCTGCTGGAGGATTCGCCCTTCGGCAGGCTGCCAGTCACGGCGCCGAGCGGGCTCCGACCCATGGACCAATATGCGCGCCCCTGGTCCGGCGCCCGCGGCACCCGTATCGCCATTGTCGTGAGCGGCCTCGGCCTCAGCCAGACCGGCACGCAGCGCGCCATAGAGAAGCTGCCGGAAGAGATCACGCTTGCCTTTGCCGCCAGCGGCAACAGCCTGCAACGCTGGATGCAGGAGGCGCGGCGCGGTGGCCATGAGATCCTGATCCAGGTACCCTTCGAGCCTTTCGACTATCCCAGCAACAATCCCGGGCCTGAGACGCTTCTGACCTCGCAATCGGCTGCGAAGAACATCGACAACCTGCACAGGGCCATGGGCAAGATCACCAACTATACCGGCGTGATGAACTATCTGGGCGGACGCTTCCTGTCGAACACCGACGCAATGCAGCCCGTTATGCGCGATATCGGCAAGCGCGGCCTGCTGTTCCTCGACGACGGCTCGTCCGCGCAGTCGAAATCCGGCATCGTCGCCAAGGCGCTGGAGACGCCGCATGCTTTCGCCGACATGCAGCTCGACGGCGAATTGCAGCAGGATGCCATCCTGAAGAAGCTTGACGAGCTGGAGCGTGTCGCACGCCGCAATGGCACGGCGATCGGCGTCGCCTCCGCCTTCGACGAGAGCATCGACGCCATCGGCAAATGGAGCCAGGAGGCGGCGATGCGCGGCATCGAGATCGTCGCCGTCTCGGCGCTCGCCGACGATCCTAAAGCAATTCCAGGAAAAGTGCGTTAGCGGTTTTCCGTCTGGAATTGCGCAGAAACAATAAGTTAGAGCGTTTAAGCGTTCTAGACACCCCTGACCGCTGGAGGACAAGATGAGCAAGACCCACTCACCCGTCAAAGCCGAAGACCTGCCCTATCGCCCCTGCGTCGGCATCATGGTGCTGAACCGCGAAGGACTGGTCTGGGCCGGCAAGCGCATTCCGATCGGCAACTCCGAATATGATGGCTCGCCGCAGCTCTGGCAGATGCCGCAAGGCGGCATCGACGCCGGCGAGGATCCGCTGGAAGCCGCCTATCGCGAACTGTACGAAGAGACCGGGATGAAGACGGTGACGCTGCTGGCGCAAGCAAAAGACTGGATCAACTACGATCTGCCGCCGCAACTGATCGGCATCGGCCTCAAGGGGAAATTCCGCGGCCAGATCCAGCGCTGGTTTGCCTTCCGCTTCGATGGCGACGAAAGCGAAATCGCCATCAATCCGCCGCCCGGTGGCCACGAGCCGGAATTCGACGCCTGGGAATGGAAGCCGATGGCGGAACTGCCCGGCCTGATCGTCGCCTTCAAGCGCCCGGTCTATGAGCAGGTCGTGGCTGAATTCCAGCACCTGGCGGGCCTGAAAGCCGAAGACTGACGCAAAATTGAGGTCCGGCCGCCGGGAAAGCGGCCGGATCAGAATGCGATTATTCGGCGGTATCAGCCGAATCGGCGTTGAGCTGGCCGTATTTGGCTTCGCCGATCTTGCCGAGCAGTTCGAGCTGGGTTTCCAGGAAGTCGATATGGCCTTCCTCGTCGATCAGCAGCTGTTCGAACAGCTTCATCGACACATAGTCGCCGGCGTCATGACAGATGTCGCGCGACTTCTTGTAGGCGGTGCGGGCGTCGTATTCACCGGCGAGATCCGCTTCCAGCACTTCCTTGACATTCTGGCCGATGCGCAGCGGCGCCAGCGTCTGCAGGTTCGGATGTCCCTCTAGGAAGATGATGCGGGCGACGAGACGGTCGGCGTGCTGCATTTCCTCGATGGATTCCGCACGCTCCTTCTTGGCAAGCTTGGTGTAGCCCCAATCCTCGAGAAGCCGGTAATGAACCCAATACTGGTTGACTGCGCCGAGCTCGAGGAACAGAGCCTCGTTAAGCCGCTCGATGACTTTTTTGTCGCCTTTCAATGTCCGCTCTCCTGTTTTCTTCATGGAATTTTTTCAGGCGGGACATGAAATCAAATATTTCGGCTTCCGTCGAGTGGCGACGGGCATGATAGTCCTCGGTTGTCTGTATAATGATATCAACGACATTCGGGAAACAGCCGCAGCAGCGACCGCGCTTTTCCATGGCGTGATACACCTTGGCGGGAACGATGAGCTGCCAACAGTCCTCATCCAGGAACTCGTTGATGACGTCCCGGATTTCCTTGTCGGTGATGTAATTACAGCTACAAACCAGCATTCTTCGTTCAGCCCGTCAAACATGACATCCGCTGTCTTGTTATCTGCGAAAGAAGACGGTCTTTGTCAAGAAAAGAATCGATTCATTTTTCATTAGGCAAAGCTCAGGGTATCGCCGCGCAGGAGCGCGGCATCCCGCTTTTCCCCAGTTTTCAATGAAAATTGCGGCCGCGCGGCATGACTCTGGCGGTCTCGGCAATAGCGCTGCGGCCATCCGCCGCGATACCAGCCTGTCCCTGATCCGCCTGGTCTTTCCTTGCACGCTGCCTGGCTTGCCGATGATCCATGGTCGGACGCAGGGCCTCGTCTGCCCGGTCGCTGACGCCGAAACGCCGGGCCTCGCGTTGCAGGATGCCGAGCGCCGGCGTCATGTCCTCGATATAATCGACCACCACATGGATGACGCCACTCTCGCTCTGCAGGCGGCCGCGGATCTTGACCAGCCGGGCGCCCATGACGATGGCGCGGTATTTCTCGAACATCTTTGGCCAGACGATCGCATTGGCAACGCCGGTCTCGTCCTCCAGCGTCATGAAGATCACCCCATTCGCCGAGCCCGGCCGCTGGCGCACCAGCACCAGTCCCGCCACCGTCACCATCCGTCCACTGGCGATTGTGGGCAGATCCCGGCTCCGCACGATGCCCTGCCGCGCGAAATCCGCACGCAGGAAGGAAGCCGGATGCGCCTTCAGGGAGAGCGAGAGATAACGATAATCCTCGATCACCTGCTCGCCGGGCAGCATCTCCGGCAGGGAAACGCCAGGCTCGACCTGCAGGTCGGCGCGGTCGGCCAGATCGAAGAGGGGAAGCTTTTCGACGGCACTTTGCGCATCCAGCGCCCTGACGGCCCACAGCGCCGCGCGGCGGTCGAGCCCGATCGACCGGAAGGCATCGGCATCGGCGAGCCGCTCGATGGCGGACTTGGCAAGGCCGGAGCGCAGCCAGAGGTCGCGCACGGAGCCATAGCCGGAGCCGCGACGGGCAACGAGTTCACCCATATCGGTTTCCGACAGCCCTTTGACTTGCCGGAAGCCGAGACGGACGGCCCGGTTCGTCCGGATCACCTCCCGCATCGACGCATGACGCGGCTCGATAGCATTCCTGTCGAAACGCGCCTCCTCCAGAAGTGAATCCCATTCCGAGCTATTGATATCCACCGACCGCACCTCGACCCCATGCTCGCACGCATCGCGCACGAGCTGCGCCGGCGCATAAAAGCCCATCGGCTGTGAATTCAGCATCGCCGCGCAGAAGACATCGGGATAATAGGTCTTGATCCAGGCGGAGGCATAGACGAGGAGGGCGAAGGACGCCGCGTGGCTTTCGGGGAAGCCATATTCGCCAAAACCCTTGATCTGCTCGAAGCAATTCTTGGCAAATTCGCGGTCATATCCCTTCGCGACCATGCCTTCGATCATCTTCTTCTCGAAGGTGTGGATGGTCCCGGTTCGCTTGAACGTCGCCATCGCCCGCCGCAGCTTGTCCGCTTCGGCAGGGGTAAAGCCCGCGGCCGTAATGGCGATCTGCATGGCCTGCTCCTGAAACAGGGGGACGCCCAGCGTTCGCTTCAGAACTTCCTTCAACTCGGGGCTCGGATAATCGAGCTCCTTTCCCGCCCGCTTGGCCTCCCGCCGCTTGAGATAGGGATGCACCATATTGCCCTGGATCGGGCCGGGCCGGACGATCGCCACCTCGATGACCAGATCGTAGAATTCACGCGGCTTGAGGCGCGGCAGCATGCTCATCTGCGCCCGGCTTTCGATCTGGAAAACGCCGATCGTGTCCGCCCGGCAGATCATGTCATAGACCGGTTTGCCGTCGGGATAATTGGCATGGCCGAGATCGGCAAGCGCCTTCTTCACATCGTAGTGCAGCAAAAGCAGGTCGAAAGCCTTGGCGAGGCAGGTCAGCATGCCCAGCGCCAGAACGTCGATCTTCAATATATTGAGACTGTCGAGATCGTCCTTGTTCCATTCGATCATGTAGCGATCTTTCATCGCCGTATGCATGATCGGCACGACTTCATCCAGCCGGTCCTTGGTGATGACGAAACCGCCGACATGCTGGGTCAGATGGCGCGGAAATCCCATCAGCGTCGAGGCATAGGAGAGCACGCGCTTCGTCGTCTTGTCCTTGAGATCGAGGCCCGCAAGCCTTGCCTCGCGCTCGGACAGTTCCTCCGTCGACCAGCCCCAGACGCCACTTGCCAAGGCCGATTGTACATCCTCCGACAGGCCAAAGGCTTTCGCCACCTCGCGGCCGGCCGAGCGTGCACGATAGCTGGTGACCGCTGCCGTCAGCCCGGCATGCTCTTTGGAGTAATGGTCATAGATGAACTGGATGACCTGATCGCGTTTCTCATGCTCGAAATCGACGTCGATATCCGGCGGCTCCTCACGCTCCGTGGAAATGAAGCGCTCGAACAAGAGCGTCGTGATCTCCGGATTGACCTCGGTAATCCCAAGGCAATAGCAGACCGTGGAATTGGCGGCGGACCCGCGACCCTGGCAGAGGATATTCTGGCTGCGGGCAAATTCCATGATGCGATGCACCGTCAGGAAATAAGGCTCGTATTGCCGCTCGCGGATGAGCTCGAGTTCATAATCGATCTGCTTGGCGATCTTTTCGGGAATCTCATCGGGATAACGCCGTTTCGCGCCCGCCCGCGTCAGCCGCTCCAGCGTTTCCGATACAGTTTCGCCCGGAACGCTCTCATCGGGATAATTATGCTTCAGCTCATCCAGCGAAAAAGACAGCCGATTGAAGAATTTCTGCGCATTGGCGATGGCCTTCGGATAGTCTCTGAAAAGACGCGCCATCTCGGCCCCGCCCTTCAGATAGCGTTCGGCATTGGCGGCCAGTTTGAAGCCGGCCTCGGCGATCGGCATATGCTCGCGGATCGAAACGACGATATCGGCCAGCGGCTTGCGGTCTGTTGCGTGATAGAGCGGCTCATTGCTAGCGATCAGCCGCACACCGTTTCGAAGCGCCAGGATGGAGAGCGTCGCAAAGACCAGCCGATCCTGCCCGTCATAGGCGGGCGACAAGACCATATGAAGCTTCCTGCCGAAGCGCATCCATAGCCGCGCAAGGCATTCCTCCAGCCTTGCCTGCCCTTCCGGTGTCTCCGCACTCGCCGCATCCGGAACGAGCGCGAGCATCATCTCGTCGCCCCATTCCAACAGGTCGCTTTCGTTCAGGATGCAAACGCCTTTCTCGCCAGCCAAATTGCCGGCGCTCAGCAGCCGGCAGAGATGCGCCCAGCCCTGGCGGTTCTGCGGATAGGCGAGAATGTCGGGCGTGCCGTCCGAAAAGACCAGGCGAGCGCCGGGCTGAAAGCGATAGCCATGCTGCTTGGCAATGACATGCGCCTTGACCACGCCGGCAACGCTGTTGCGATCGGCGATGCCCAGGCCGGCAAGGCCGGCGATCTTCGCGCCCAGCACCATCTCTTCCGGATGCGAGGCACCTTCGAGAAAGGAGAAGTTCGACCGCGCTCCAATCTCGAAAAAGGGAACGGCCCCGGAAAAGGACGGATGGCCGCTCATGCGAAAACCCCATGCATGTACCAGCCCGGCGCAGCGTCCTGCCCATAGAGCCCCTTGCGGAACAGCCAGTAGCGATGACCGCCCTCATCCTCAATGCGGAAATAATCGCGCTCCGGGACGTCATCTTCCTCCTCGATCCACCATTCCGCCGCAAGCCGCTCCGGCCCTTCGGCCCGCAGGACCCGGTGCATCATCCGCCGCCAGCGGAACTGCCGGGGCGGACCGTCAGGCACCTCGGCGGCAAAGGCCTCGATCGGTTCCGGCATGCGAAACAGCCGGAGCGGCCGTTCACCCCGGAAAAAGCCGTGACCGGCATCTTCGCTGCCTGTCCGCCGGCGAGCGGCGAGGATGTCCATGGCCGGCACTGGCCGGGCGGCCCGTTCGGGAATGTGGCTTTGCCGCAGTTCGAAACCCTGCAGACAGTCCGGTCCCAGCCGCGCCGCAACCCGATCGGCGAAGGCGGCAAGCGACGTGCCCTGCCGATCCTCCTCGACGAAATCGCCCTGCATCGCGTCGAAAGGCGCATGCTGCAGAATGTTGAGGCGGACGATCTCGAAACCGTATCCGATATCGAGATCGTCATGAATGGCGGTAAAGCGCTCGGTAAACAGGCTAGCGATCCGCCTTGGCTCACGCAGCGGCTGCGACGCGCCGGCGGCAATGCGGAACACCGCGCCATCGACCCGAAACAGCAGGAGCTCGAACAAGCGGCCGCCGACGCCACGCGCTTCCAGCCCGGGCTTCAGGGTTTCAGCAAGCCCGTGGGCGAGCTGTAGGATATCGGCCTCCGCCTGCACCGGCTCGGCAAGCCGCCGCTCGGCCGACAATTGCGCGACCGGCCGGCGTGGCGAGATCGGCTCCTCGGCCAGACCAATGGCCTGATCGAGCCGCAAAAGCAGTTGTGCACCAAAACGGCGGGTGAGCGGCGCGCGCGGCGCGGCGAGGAGATCGCCCGCCTGCTTCAACCCCAGCTTCTGCAGGGCCGCGACGGTTTCCTCGCCGAGCCTCAGCGAAGCGACCGGCAGCGGCGCCAACGCCTCTTCCATGGCGTCCGGCGGGACGACGCGGCTGTCGTCAAAACGGGCAACCGCCCAGGACAGGCCCGGCGCCGAGGAAATGGCACCGCGAACATCGAACCCCAGCCCGGAAATGCGGATCAATATATCCTCAAGCAGCGCCTCTTCGCCGCCGAAGAGATGGGCGCAGCCGGTAATGTCGAGAAAAAGCCCGTCCTTGCCGTCGATCGCCACCAGCGGCGTATAGCGATCGCACCAGTCAGCGATCGCCTCCAAAAGCTTCCGGTCCGCCCCTAGGTCTTCCTCGACAACATCGAGAGCGGGACAGATTGCCTTCGCCTCGGCAACACCCAGGCCGGGCTTCAGCCCGATGATCTCCGCCTTTTCGTTGAGCGCGGTGAGCCGCATGGCGTTGTTGAGCTTGCCGGCGCAGGCGAGCGGTGGCGCTTCAAGCCGGCCGGCTGTACGCCAGGACAGGCCCCAGCGCTTGCGGGCGATCCGGTCGGTCGGCAGATGCGGAAAGGTCAGCGCCAGAATGCGCTGCGTGTTCACCGGGAAAGGCAGGACGCTGAGCGTCGGGGACAGGGGAAAACTGGCGGTCATGAGCATTCCATTCCAGGGTTATGGAAAAAGGCGCCGGGTTGCGGCTCTTTTCCAGGGTGAGACGAAAGGCCGGATGACCGATGCTACCGCCAAGCATCGATCCGTCCGGTAGAGGCCGCGCCAAAGCCGGCGCGGGTTCGACGGAGAGGCGGAAGAGGGCGCTGCTTGCCTCCTCTTCGCCTCCCTGCCGCAATAAGAACAAGGGCCGCCCCGCCGCCTTGGCCCGAAGCGCCAGCCGCCGGCTTTCTGTGAGGCCGAAACGGGCCGGATTGCCGCGCACTTCCAGGATGACGACCGCAAAGGCAGCGCTCGCGAGCGCCGTCTCCGCCAGCCACAGCACTTCTTCCAGCTTGCGCGGCGAGGCGTGCAAAAAGCCGGCCGGCTCCAATCCGAAATCCCTGATGCCGATGGGGTAGGGCAGGCCCGCCTCCATTGCCGCCACCGTGTCACCGATCCATAGAACCGGCGCCACAGCCGCGGTTTTGCCGGCGGCTTGCGCCCCAAGCCGCGCGGCAAGAGCAAATGTGAAAGCGCTGGCCGCACCTGCATCGCGCAAGGCCAGCGAACGGATCTCCGTCAACGCGTCGAGCGGCACGCCGCCCTGCATCGCCTCGTCGAGATCAGCAACTCCGGTCACCAATAATGGCTGCGCAACCGGCGCCGAACCGGCGTCAGGCTCCGCCGCCTGCGTCTCATGCGCAGCCGCCGTCAGCGCCGGTATCGGCCTGCCTTCCAGTCGGGCAATGGTTTCACGCAGGACAAAAAGCGTTTCCCGCGCCACGGCGGTCTCGGCCATGACGTTAGCTCCAGATCAATTATGTTCCTGTTATGTTCTTATGGATTCCAGAGGTCGAGGAAAGAGTCAACATGATTCTATGAGAAAATATTCCTCTGCCACAATCGGCTCTCGAAAAAGCCGAGCAAAGGCTCTATATGACCAGCTACGGAAGGAAGCATTCATGGCCCGCATTGACCAGAGCGAGGATTGGCGGGACCGCCACGCACCCTCAATCAGCACGTTTGAATCACTGGCCACGGAGGCTTATAGCCACCTGCCGGACGAATTCCGTTCGCTCACCGGCAATCTCATCATTGTGATCGAGGATTTTCCAGACGACGACGTGTTCGAGGACATGGCGCTGGAAACGCCCTTCGACCTGCTCGGCCTGTTCGAAGGGCGTGGGATATCCGAGCGTTTCACCGCCCAGACCGGGGAAATGCCGAACAAGATCCGGCTTTATCGCCGGCCGATCATCGATTATTGGGCAGAAAACGAGGAAACCCTCGGCGATATCATCACCCATGTCCTGATCCACGAGATCGGCCACCATTTCGGCCTGAGCGACGAAGACATGGAGCGCATCGAGGAAAGCGCGGAAGAAGCGACAGATCGCTGAAACGTTCGCGCATGTAACGAATTAGTCTCTTCAGACTTGGAGACGATTTGCTATTCCCGACGAAAAGAAGGTCTTGTCGCGGTCATAGAAGACAGCTCTACGAAGCCTCTACAGCAAAACCCGCGCATAAGAACTCAATCTCGCCATACATCTCCGCATCGAAAACCTTAAATCGAGTGCGCTCGAAAAATGGTGATCTACAGGGCTCAATCTTGATAAAGATTCCCGATAGGGAATCTACATTTCCGATTTTCAATTCCCTGCAGTCATCAAAGTGATATTTTAGCGCCTTATCGGAACGAAGGTTATTAGTCCGCATTTCAAAATAAATGCTTAGACTGTTCAGCTCGTCATGGAGATTTCTGACGATCCTAAAGTCGATAATAGTCCTGTAGTCTATCGGTTTCAGAGAACAATATCCGTCAATATCATCAGATATTATCATGCTCCCAAACCTCTGGCTTATTGCTCGGAAAGCTTGATCTCCGGATCGTAATCCTTGCCGACAACCTCTTTGACGACGGCCTGGCCGCATTGCATCAAGCCGCTCGCGGCGTTGAAGCTGTAGGTCGGCGAGCCCGAGAGGTCCCAGCCCTTGTTCAGCGCGGCGGTGACCTTGTGGCAGAAGGAAGCGTCGTCCGGTCCGGTGAGGAAGCGATAGAGTTTCATCGAAGCGTCTTTCGTAACATATTGGCCTTACCCTCAGCGTTCCGAAGGGCGATGGCGCTCTGCAATCAGGCGAGCTTTATGAACCAGTCCTTCCGCTTGGACAAGGTGCAGCCGCTCGACCATGCGCCCGTTCAGATTGACGACATTGAGGCTGGCGGCGGACGGATCGGCAAAGGCGGCGATGATCGCCACCGCCTCGGCAACCGCAGCCTCATCCGGCCCGAAATGCCGGTTGGCGGCCTCGATCTGGTTCGGATGGATCAGCATCTTGCCGGCAAAGCCCATGGCGCGGCCTTCGCCGCATTCGGCGTCCAGCGCCTGCATATCCATGAAATCGTTGAAGACGCTGTCAATGGCGTCGAGCCCATAGGCACTGACGGCCAAAATCACCTGCATCAGCCAGGGCACGAGATAGGCGCGGCCCGGCTGCGGCAATACGCCGGTTTCCTTGCGCAGATCATTGAGGCCGACGACGAAGCAATCGAGCCGGCTTCCCGGCGTGCGTCCAGCCTCGGCGATGGCAGCCGCATTCAGGATGCCGCGTGGCGTCTCGATCATCGCCCAGATGCGCAGGCTCTCCGGCGCATCCGCCTCGGCAAGCCTGTCGCTGACAACCAGCACGTCCTGCGGCCCGTCGACCTTGGGCAAAAGCACCGCATCGGGTTCGAGCGCCAGCACCAGATCCAGATCGTCGGCACCAAAACCGGATGACAGCGCATTGATGCGGATGATCCGCTCCTTGCCGACGAGCTTCGACCCGGCAAAAAAGGCCCGCAAATTCTCCCGCGCCTCCGCCTTCTTCTCCGGCGCCACGGAATCCTCGAGATCGAAGATCACCGCATCGCAATCGAGGCTGGCGATCTTTTCCAGCGCACGACGATTGATGGCGGGAACACTCAGCACCGAACGGCGCAGGCAGACGGAACGGGGAGGGGCAGCTCTACTCATCCTCCAGTTTTGCCGCGCTTTCAATCTCCAGGCAAGATGACAATGGCACGACAACAAAAAGCCATGCTCCTCTTGCAGATGGGAGAAGAGAGGACCACATTTCCATGAGTAGAGAGGTCTCGACCATGAAAAATATCCGTTCCTTGTTCATCGCGCTTACCGGTATCACCGTGTTTGCGGCAATGGCGCTGTTTACCGTTTCTCTGACGCTCGCCGTCGGCGGCATCCTCACCGCACTTATGGTGGGCCGCGCGATTTCGCTGCGGATGAAGCCGGTTCCGGTGCGCGCCAAGGCGAACAACGGCCAGCGCGAGATGCGTATCTGGAACGACGGCCGCGGCACGATCATCGACCTCTGATATCGGGCAGGGCGGCGTTTCGCCGCGCCCGATGAGCCCGTCCGCGCGCAATTCCGAAATTGCAGCACCGCGACGGATGCGCCCACCTGCGGAGCATTTCCAAGATTTCCCTTCATTTTGGGCCGGATTTGCTCTATTGGCAGGATAATGCGTGCATAGACGAAAATTGAAGGCAGGACCTATGGACAAGTTCGTGAAATTGACCGGTGTCGCGGCACCGCTTCCGGTCGTCAATGTCGACACCGACATGATCATCCCGAAGGATTATCTGAAGACCATCAAGCGCACCGGTCTCGGCACGGGCCTGTTCGCTGAAGCCCGCTATAATGAAGACGGCTCGCCGAACGAGGATTTCGTGCTGAACAAGCCGGCCTATCAGAACGCCAAGATCCTCGTCGCCGGCGACAATTTCGGCTGCGGTTCCTCGCGCGAGCACGCTCCCTGGGCGCTGCTCGACTTCGGCATCCGCTGCGTCATCTCGACCAGCTTCGCCGACATCTTCTACAACAACTGCTTCAAGAACGGCATCCTGCCGATCAAGGTCAGCCAGGAAGACCTCGACAAGCTGATGGACGACGCCTCGCGCGGCTCCAACGCCATCCTGACGATCGATCTGGAAAACCTCGAGATCACCGGCCCGGACGGCGGCTCGCTGAAGTTCGAACTCGACGAATTCAAGCGCCATTGCCTGCTGAACGGCCTCGACGATATCGGCCTGACGCTGGAAAAGGCATCCGCGATCGACAAGTTCGAAAAGTCGAACGCCGCCGCTCATCCCTGGGCTGCCTGATCGATTTCATCATCACATCTGCATGCAAAAGCCGGGCTCAAACGCCCGGCTTTTTCTTTGCCCGGCGTAAAAGGCCGAGAGATCCGGCCGGCTGTAATATGCCCGACAAGAACGAGGATCATACAGTCTGCGCGGAGCCCCTTCGGGCCTCTCCCGCCCCCGATTTTCCTCCTCCCCACTGGAGCATTCCCATGACCTCCCTTCCTATTGTCGGCGCCGCCATGACGCTTGCCGACGTCGAAACCCATCGCGGCTGGCTGCTTGAAAAGCCTCGTGACCTGGAACTGCAGAGCTTCGTCGACGCCGAAGTCCTGAACGGCGACTGGCAGCCGCTCGCCGAGCGCGCCCGCAAGCTGCTTGACGGCCACCAGGGCCGCCTCGGCATCCACGGCCCGTTCTGGGGCTTCATCATCGCCTCGCAGGACCCGGATATCCGCACCGTGGTTTCCAGGCGCTTCATGCAGGCGCTCGATGTCTGCGCCAATATCGGTGCCACCCACATGGTCATCCATAGCCCCTATACGTCCTGGTCCTACAACAACCTCGACAACAACAAGGGCGAACGCGAAAACATCATCGAATATACGCACCTGACGCTGAAGGACGCCGTCAAGCGCGCCGAAGATATCGGGCTGACCATGGTCATCGAAAACATCGAGGACAAGGATCCGCATATCCGCGTCGCGCTCGCCGACAGCTTCAATTCGCCGGCCGTCGCCGTGTCGATCGACACCGGCCATGCCCACTATGCCCATGGCTACACCGGCGCGCCGCCGGTCGACTACTACGTCCACGCTGCCGGCAACCGCCTGCAGCATGTCCACCTGCAGGACGCCGACGGCTATGCCGACCGCCACTGGAGCCTCGGCGAAGGCAACATCCACTGGCGCGCCGTCTTCGCCGCCCTTGCCAAGCTTAACAGCAACCCGCGCCTGATCATCGAGATCAAGGACAAGTCGAAGATCCCGGCATCGGCTGCCTACCTGGCTTCGCTCGGATTGGCGGAGTAAGCGGAACAATCACACGCCCTCGTGGTGAGGAGGCCCGCAGGGCCGTCTCGAACCCCGAGGGCGGATGGTTACTCCCAAAAGCGGCAAAACCGTACCGTTTCCCGCCCTTCCTCGCTTGAAAAGCCGCATTTGCAGGTCTAAGAACCCCGCAACTTGTTTCTTTTGCGGAGGCTCTTCCCATGACAGTGCGCAATCTCTTCCTTCTCCCGGGTGACGGCATCGGCCCTGAAGCTATGGGCGAAGTCCGCAAGATCATCGCCTATATGAACGAGGCGAAGAACGCCGGTTTCGTTACCGACGAGGGTCTGGTCGGCGGCAGCGCCTATGACGCACACGGCGCGGCGATCTCCGATGCCGATATGGAAAAGGCGATGGCTGCCGATGCCGTTCTCTTCGGCGCCGTCGGCGGCCCGAAGTGGGATGACGTACCTTACGAAGTGCGCCCGGAAGCCGGCCTGTTGCGCCTGCGCAAGGATCTCCAGCTGTTCGCAAACCTGCGCCCGGCCATCTGCTACCCGGCGCTGGCATCGGCCTCCTCGCTGAAGCCGGAACTGGTCGAAGGCCTCGATATCCTGATCGTCCGTGAGCTTACCGGCGGCGTCTATTTCGGCGAGCCGAAGGAAATTATCGACCTTGGCAACGGCCAGAAGCGCGGCATCGACACGCAGGTTTACGACACCTACGAAATCGAGCGTATCTCCGGCGTCGCCTTCGAACTGGCGCGCACCCGCAACAATCGCGTCTGCTCGATGGAAAAGCGCAACGTCATGAAATCGGGCGTGCTCTGGAACCAGGTCGTCACCGCGACACACAAGGAAAAATATGCCGACGTGCAGCTCGAGCACATGCTCGCCGATGCCGGCGGCATGCAGCTCGTTCGCCAGCCGAAGCAGTTCGACGTCATCGTTACCGATAACCTCTTCGGCGACATGCTCTCCGACGTCGCGGCCATGCTGACCGGCTCGCTGGGCATGCTGCCGTCGGCCTCGCTCGGCGCGCCCGACGCCAAGACCGGCAAGCGCAAGGCGCTTTACGAGCCGGTTCATGGCTCGGCGCCTGATATCGCCGGCAAGGGCATCGCCAACCCGATCGCCATGATCGCCTCTTTCGCCATGTGCCTGCGCTACTCCTTCGGTCTCGTGACCGAGGCCGACGCGCTGGAAAAGGCGATCGCCAATGTCCTCGACAGCGGCATCCGCACCGGCGACATCATGTCGGCCGGCAGCCGCCAGGTCGGCACCACCGAGATGGGCGACGCCATCCTCGCCGAATTCAAGGCTCTGTCAGCATAAATCGCCGGCTATATATTTCACGTGAAACATGCAAGCCCTTGCTCCCGATCTACGGAGTGAGGGCTTTTTTATCGAGCGCGTTGCCATCGCCCTACTTCCGTTTCGGCATTATACTCTCCGCCAGGCAAATGGCTGATCGCTGCCGCGCTCAAGCCATGTATATCGCCGGTTGAACGAGCGTCGTAAATTCTTTAAAAAAATGTAATATTCGCCTGTTACGTCTAATTGATGACTAAGCGAAATGTCAACGACAGGCGGTGGACATGCAGGCGATCTTGACGTCTCTCGACAGGCGGTGGCGACGAAGCAGAAACGGCTTCGCGCCGTCGCATTGGAAGATCTGTCTGTTCCTGACCGCCAATATCGTCTTGCTCTCTGCCCTGCTGTTCGACTGGCCGGTCGGCGCGAACATCAAGACCGTCGCGCCGCCCGTTCATTTTCTCGCCAAACTGCTCACCAATTTTGGTGAATCCGGTTGGATCATCCTCCTCAGCGCCTTCCTGTTCTTCGAAGGCTGGGCCGGTAGCCGGCTGTTGCAATCGACGCGTTGTCGATGCCAGGCGTTGCGTATCTGTCAGATCGGCGGCTACCTGCTGACGACGGTTGCGCTATCGGGCATTCTCGCCAATCTCCTGAAGCGCGCCATCGGCCGCGCTCGTCCCATGCATTTCGATGATTGGGGGCCTTTCGGCTTCTCACCCTTCAACGGCCGTGCCAGCTTCGAAAGCTTCCCATCCGGCCATGCGACCACCATCGGCGCCTTCTTCGTGGCGCTTGCCTTCCTCTTCCCGCGCTATCGCTACATCTTCATGGCCTGCGCCCTCTGGCTTGCCGCAACGCGCGTGATCATTGGGGCGCATTATCCGAGCGACGTCATCGCCGGCCTGGCGCTCGGCGGCTGGTTCTCCTTCATGATGGCGATCGTCTATTCCCGCTACGGCCTGCTCTTCCGCATCGGCGAAACCGGCTGGCCGGTACCGCGATTGCCGTTGCTGAAGGGGAAGTAGGGGATCTATCTCAGGTCCGGGGCCGTCTCGAACCACGAGGGCGGGTGAGGGGAAAGGAAATCCCTTCACCGATATATCATACCAATCCACCACCTCACCCCGAATGGTTGCCAAGCATCTCTCGCATTCATATATCTGGAGCGGTGAATCCGCGGGAAATCCATCCCGCTTGCAATGTGGTAAAGACGATGACCGATGCCGGGCAGACACGATTGAGCGAGAGGCAGATGGGGCTGATTGCCCGGGCGCTTGCCGAGCCGCGTCGCGTGCAGATATTGAAGGAGATCGGCGGCACCGTCGATCCGATGCCTTGCAGCGTGCTGAACCAATGCCACACCGTCAGCGCCGCCACGATGTCCCATCACCTCAAGGAACTCGAGAACGCCGGTCTCATCGAAATCCTGCGGGACGGCAAGTTCGCAAACCTGTTGCTCCGGCGCGACGTACTCAACGCCTATATGGCCGAACTTGCCAATATCTGACAATTCTTTGCGTGCCATGCACGCCTGCCCTTGTATCAATTAGATGATTATCTAAATATCAAAGTGACGCGATGACGGCTGCCACTTCGGGGCCTCGTTCGCGCCAATAGTTCAATAATTATAAAATCATCTAACAATATCTCGACAGGAGATGACATGAGCAAGCTAGAAGGCAAGGTCGCAATCGTGACCGGAGCATCGAAGGGCATCGGCGCGGGTATCGCCAAGGCATTTGGCGAGGCGGGCGCAGCCGTCGTGGTCAATTATGCATCGAGCCGGGAGGGCGCCGACAGGGTCGTGGCCGAGATCAAGTCCAAGGGCGGCAAGGCGATCGCAGCCCATGGCGACGTTTCAAAATCCGCCGATGTGAAGCGGCTTTTCGCCGAGGCCAAGGAGGCTTTCGGCGGCGTCGACATCCTCGTCAACAATGCCGGCGTCTATAAATTCGCATCGCTGGAAGAGATCACCGAAGAGGAATTCCATCGTGAATTCAACATCAACGTCCTCGGCACATTGCTGACGACGCAGGAAGCGGTGAAGTATTTCGGCCCGGAAGGCGGCAATGTGATCAACATCGCCTCGAATGCCGTTACCATGAACCTGCCGACCGCCGCCGTCTATACGGCGACCAAGGCAGCCGTCACCTCGATCACTCAGATCCTCGCCAAGGAACTTGGACCCCGCAACATTCGCGTCAACACCATCTCGCCGGGCGGCGTCGAGACCGAAGGCGTGCATGCGGCCGGCGTTATCGGCAGTGATTTTGAAAAGCATCTGGTCTCGCAAACGCCGCTCGGCCGCCTCGGCCAGCCGACGGACATCGCCCCAATCGCCGTTTTCCTCGCCTCGAAGGATGCCGCCTGGCTGACGGGCGAAACCATCTACGCCGGCGGCGGCCTGAAGTAACCGCTCACCTCTCCGACCGCTTCCCTCCGAGGGAAGCGGTGTTGCTTTGCATGCTGCAACGACAATTCGCTACATTAGCTTGCAATTGCAAAACTCTTTCCATCTTCATACTATCATTCCGTTCGGGTTTTCCGCAGATCACCGCGCTGGTTCCGCCGTAAAACACTCGCGACAGAACCTGCTTGCCATACGATCCCACGCAACAGCGAATGTCATCGAACTCCGCTAACATCTTTCGACGACCGCCATTGCGAACAACGAAACGGAGCACGTCATCATGAGCAGCGCCAATACCAAATCGAAACTGGGTACCCGCACCAATCTCAGCGAAGAAGCGACACGCGATATTTCCGCGGCGTTGAAGGCATTGCTGGCCGATGTTTTTGCCCTTTATCTCAAGACCAAGAATTTCCATTGGCATATGAGCGGCCCGCATTTCCGCGACTACCACCTGCTGCTGGACGAACAGGGCGAGCAGCTCTTCGCCATGACCGATCCGCTTGCCGAGCGCGCCCGCAAGATCGGCGGCACGACGCTGCGTTCCATCGGCCAGATCGCTAAGCTGCAGCGCATTCCCGACAATGACGCCGAATATGTCGACGCCCAAGACATGCTCGCCGAACTGGCCGACGACAATCTCAAGCTTTCAGCCGAAATCCGCGCCACCCACGACGTTTGCGACGAGTATGGCGACATCGCCACCGCCAGCCTTCTGGAAAACTGGCTGGACGAGACGGAGCGCCGCACCTGGTTCCTGTTCGAATCCACACGCAACACCAATCGTTGAAACACCGCGCTGATTTCCGCGTTCCCACTGAGGTGGGAGCGCAAAATCCTTGACTCCTGTGGAAAACCTCTTAGAACCGGCAGCGGAAAAGGAAGACCTCCATGGCTCGCTTCGAACAGATCGATAGCTTCGCTCACCTGGCGCAATGTGCCGGGCGGGATGTCTATTTTCCGGTTTCTTCCAAAACCAAGGCCAAAACGACGACGAAAACCGTCTGACGTCTCTGGCCTGCCGCTCTCTCCCCGGCTCGGCTGGGGACAGGAACCGGTCGTTATGACCGTGGTTCCCCCCTCGCCCAAGAGGAGAGAAGAGAAAGAGAGCTTGAGAAATGGGTTTCAAAGTTGCAGTAGCGGGCGCGACCGGAAATGTGGGTCGCGAAATGCTCAACATCCTGTCCGAACGCGGTTTCCCCGCTGACGAAGTCGTGGCGCTGGCATCGGCCCGCTCGCAGGGCACCGAAGTTTCCTTCGGCGACCGGACGCTGAAGGTTTCGAACCTGGAGAACTACGATTTCTCCGACACCGACATTTGCCTGATGTCGGCCGGTGGCGATGTCTCCAAGCGGGTCTCGCCGAAGATCGGCGCCCAGGGCTGCGTCGTCATCGACAACTCCTCGGCCTGGCGCTACGACGCCGACGTGCCGCTGATCGTGCCGGAAGTAAACCCGGACGCCGTAACCCAGTTCACCAAGCGCAATATCATCGCCAACCCGAATTGCTCGACCGCGCAGCTCGTCGTGGCCCTGAAGCCGCTGCATGACTTCGCCAAGATCAAGCGCGTCGTCGTCTCCACCTACCAGTCCGTCTCCGGCGCCGGCAAGGATGGCATGGACGAGCTGTTCAATCAGACCCGCGCCGTCTTCGTCGCCGATCCGATCGAGAACAAGAAGTTTACCAAGCGCATCGCCTTCAACGTCATCCCGCACATCGACAGCTTCATGGAAGACGGCTACACGAAGGAAGAGTGGAAGGTGCTGGCCGAGACCAAGAAGATGCTCGACCCGAAGATCAAGGTCACCTGCACCGCCGTGCGCGTGCCGGTTTTCATCGGCCATTCGGAATCGGTCAATATCGAGTTCGAAAACGAGATCACCGCCGATCAGGCTCGTGATATCCTGCGCGAAGCGCCGGGTTGCCTTGTCATCGACAAGCATGAAAACGGCGGCTACATCACGCCTTATGAGTGCGCCGGCGAAGACGCGACCTACATTTCGCGCATCCGCGAAGATGCCACGGTCGAAAACGGTCTCAATCTCTGGGTCGTCTCGGACAATCTGCGCAAGGGTGCGGCCCTGAACGCCATCCAGATTGCTGAACTGCTGATCAACCGCAACCTGATCAAGCCGCGCAAGCAGGCTGCATAAGCGTCTGTAAACCAATTTACGGTTTATAAACCTTGACGGGATAATCAGGACTTGAGGAAAAGCCTCGCCATTTCACAGTGAAAGGCGGGGCTTTTGCAAAATATACTTGAGCGATCATCTTTTGCGTAAAGTGAAAAACATTGATCGCTAAAATGTAGTAATGACAGAACCATCGGATACTGGCATGGTCCTGTGGCGACAAGACAACGCATGAGCCCGGAGAACGGAGAGGCTCGCGCGCCATTCAAAAACGTTCCCGCGTCTTTCGCGCGGTAAGAATTTGGGGATTCTGAATGTGCATCACTAAGTCTGGAATGGCAGCTCTCTTGGCAGGCGGGTTGTTGTTGCTCACGCCGTTTGCGGCAAACGCGGCATCTTGCAGCAACACGTCGGCCGGTTTTGACAACTGGGTGCGCGAGTTCAAGCAGGAAGCGCAGGGCCGGGGCATCAGCCAATCCACACTCGATCGCGCCTTCGCCAACGTCCACTACAATCAGCCGACCATCCGCGCCGACCGTGGCCAGAAGAGCTTCAAGCTCTCCTTCGACGAGTTCATGAAAAAGCGTGGCGGCCAGACGATCATCAGCCGCGGTAAGAGCATGAAGCAGGCCAATGCCGCTCTGTTCTCACGGATCGAGAAGCGTTACGGCGTTCCCCCAGGCCCGATCATCGCCATCTGGGGCATGGAGACCGGTTTCGGCAGCTTCATGGGCGACCAGAATACGCTTTCGGCCGTGTCGACTCT
This sequence comes from Rhizobium sp., assembly GCA_036383055.1. Classification (GTDB taxonomy): domain Bacteria; phylum Pseudomonadota; class Alphaproteobacteria; order Rhizobiales; family Rhizobiaceae; genus Rhizobium. The sequence goes on from DASVPC010000003.1 coordinate 52,427, forward strand.
TGCCTTTGACTGCCGCCGCTCCGCCTACTTCACCGATCAGCTCTATGCCGCCCTCAAGCTCGTCGGCGAAGGCTATCTCAGCCCGTCCGCTCGCGGCGCCGCCCATGGCGAAATCGGCCAGACGCAATTCATGCCGAAGAACGTCGTGCTGTATGGCGTCGACGGCGATGGCGATGGCAAGGTCGATCTCGTCGGCTCGCGCGCCGACGCGCTGTCGTCGACCGCAAACTTCCTGAAGGGCCACGGCTGGCAGCCGGGCGCTCCCTATCAGCCCGGCGAACCGAATTTCTCGGCGATCGGCGGCTGGAACGACGCAAGGGTCTATCAGGAAGCGATCGCCTATATCGGCAAACAGATCGACGGCAAGTAATCAGAGCCAGACAAATCAAAAAAGCGCTCCGACCTGATGGTCTGGAGCGCTTTTTTTGTTTGATCTAGAGCAATTCCAGGAAAAGTGTGCGGCAGTTTTCCGTCCGGAAGTGCGTAAAACAAAGAGATAGAGTGTTCTCAGGCTTCGGGCCGGATGAAGTCGCGGGTCTCTGCGTCCATCACCCACAGCTCGCCGGTCGAGATATCGAACCAGGCACCGTGCAGCTTCAACTTTCCTTCGTCTTCCAGCGCCTTGATCTCCGGAAAACTACGCAGATTGTCGAGCGAATTGCGGATCGAGATGCGCTCCAGCGCCGTCTGCCGCTCCGCCTGCGTCATGATGTCGTTGCTCTGGATCTGCTCGGCGGCGGGCTTCAGCAGCGCCATCCAACGGCCGATGAAATCGCCCGGCGAGAGCGGCTCGGCATTGGGATCGAGCGCTGCCCGGATGCCGCCGCAACGGCCATGGCCCATGACGACGATGTCGGAAACCTTCAGCGACTGCACCGCGAATTCCAGCGCCGCCGACGTCGCATGGAAATGACCGTCCGGCTCATAGGGCGGCACCATATTGGCGACATTGCGGATGACGAAAAGCTCTCCCGGGCCGGCGTCGAAAATGATCTCCGGCGCCGCACGGGAGTCGCTACAGGCAATGACGAGGGTCGATGGGCTCTGGCCGCTCTCGGCGAGACTGCGATAGCGTTCGCGCTCGTCCGCATAACGCCCGCTCATGAAGTTGCGATAACCGCTCAAAAGGGAGGTGGGAAAGCTGTCCATGCAGATTGAATTACAGCGCCCCGCCGCCAATGGCAACTATTGCACTGCAAAAAGCTCCTGATAGCTTCAAGCGCTACTTCTTCCGCTGCGCCGGATGCATCAGCCGGCGCATCTGCACCATGGCCATCGGCGTCGACAGGCTGGAGGCATCCGCCGCCAGCGTCAGCTCGTCACTGCCGCGCTTGACCGCCCTTGCCAGCACCTCGTAGACGCTCGCCGTCGTCAATTGCAGCGCCCGCTCCTCCTCCATGCCGGACAGAAGCCGCGACAGGAACAAGGCCGAGAGCAGGTCACCGAGCCCGTTCGGGGCATTGTCGATGCTGCGATGTTCGGCCAGCAGCGCGTTGCGGCCGCTGAGATAGAGATTGCCGATGCCGCCGGCCATCATCGGCACGGCCGAGGTCACCAGCATGCGTGACGGCCCCAGCGCCAGAGCAGCCTCCATCACGGCGTTGTTGTCCTCCAGTGGCGCGCCGGCAAGCCAGGCAAGCTCGTAGCGGTTCGGTGTCGCCAGCGACGCCAGCGGAATCAGCTGGTCGCGGATCGCTTCCGCCGTCGCCTCGGGCACGTAGAGCCCGCCGGCATCGCCGATCACCGGATCGCAGGCATAGAAGAGATCGGGATTTTTCTCCCGGAGCGCCCGCACCAGCCGCGCCACGGAATGCGCCTGCGCGGCATTGCCGAAATAACCGGACAGCACCGCCTTCACCTCCGACAACCAGGGTGCGGCGATGAGATCATCGATCGCGTGATCAAAATCAGCTTCATTGAAGGTCAGCCGCGTCGCGCGGCCATGGCCGGGATGCCAGGGAAGAACGATGGTCGGCAACGCCCAGACGGGGTGTCCGAGGGTTTCCAGTGCGAAGACGGCGGCTCGATTGCCGACGGAGCCTCTGACGACGTGGCTGGAGATGACGATGACGGCGCCCGCCGAATTGTCCGACATGATGCTTGCTTCCGGTTACGATCTTCCGACTTCGATGGCGTTGTGATGATCCCTTTATCGTCACTCTGTCAACCGCGCTTCACAGAGTCATGAAAACCTCTGCTGAGGAGCGGATATCGGCAATTCCGCGCCCCTATCATGCGCTTTGCAACGGGATCACGACGTTCGGCAAGATTCTTCACGATTTGAGACAGAATCCGTCGAAAAGCGATCAAATTCGCATTCATTTTGCCAGTTTTTTCGATAAATCTTCTGATACTGTGGTCAAAATCTTGAAATTTGGAGGAAATTCATGGCGTCCAGGACCAATCCGAAACGGGAAAAACAGATCGAAGCGGCGCGAAAGATCGCTGCCGCAACCGGCGAGGCGCATCTCGATCCGGAGATCCTGTTCGGCCGGGCGAGCAATGACGACATGGAGCGCTACAGCCCGGAAATGCTTGCCCTTGCCGCGGTGCACGCGGCCAAGGAACTGGCGGCCTGGAGCGGCACTTCTCCCCGTGTTTCGATCGAGCAAGTGACCGATATCGATCCCGATGGCGTTCCCGTCTCGATCCTGTCGATCACCGACCACAACATGCCCTTCCTCTACGAATCGGTCATGGGCGAGGTGACGAGCAGCTACCGCGACCTCCACATGGCCGTGCATCCGATCCTGATCATCGAAAAAGGCAAGCAGCCGAGCCTTTATTCCGCCGACCAGCCGAGCGATCCGGCCCATCGCGTCAGCCATATCCAGCTGCATCTGACGCCGCTGACCGCAGCGCAGGCAACGGGCCTCGTCAAGCGCGTGCAGACCGTGCTCGACCAGACGCATCTGACCGTTTCCGACTGGACGCCGATGCTGGCGCGGCTCGATACGGTGATATCGGAGCTTTCCGTCTATGAGGCGGCTGGCCGCCGCAAGGCAGACCGCGACGAAGCGCTGGCCTTCCTCTCCTGGCTGCGCGACGGCAATTTCACCTTCCTCGGCATGCGCGAATATGTCTATTCCGGCAAGGGCGCCAACGCCAAGGTGGAGCGCGACCGCGGTACCGGCCTCGGCATTCTCTCCAATCCGGATGTCCTGGTTCTCCGCCAGGGCAAGGATGCCGTCACCACCACGCCGGAAATCCTCGCCTTTCTCGACGGGCCCGATTTCCTGATCGTCACCAAGGCTAACGTCAAGTCGATCGTCCACCGCCGCGCCTATATGGACTATGTTGGCGTCAAGCGGTTCGACGCCGACGGCAATGTCACCGGCGAGCTGCGCATCGTCGGCCTCTTCACCTCGACCGCCTATACCAGCGCCGCCACCGACGTGCCGTTGCTGCGTTCGAAAGTACAGAAGGTCAAGGATTACTTCGGCTTCGATCCGGCCAGCCACTCCGGCCGCATGCTGGAAAACACGCTGGAATCCTATCCCCGCGACGATCTCTTCCAGATCGACACCACATTGCTCGCAAGCTTCGCCGAACAGATCAACGACCTGACCGACCGGCCCCATGTCCGCGCCCTGCCGCGCATCGACCATTTCGACCGCTTTGTCTCGGTCATCGTCTATGTTCCGCGTGAAGAGTATGATTCGGTCGTCCGAGAGAAGATCGGCAATTACCTGAAGACCGTCTATGACGGCCGCGTTTCCGCCTATTACCCGGCCTTCCCGGAAGGCGGCGTGGCGCGCGTGCATTTCATCATCGGCCGCAGCGGCGGCAAGACGCCGCATATTCCCCAAGCCAAGCTCGAAGAGGCGATCCGCGCGATCACCGCCCGCTGGGACGAACGCTTCGTCATGCTGGCCGGACCGAAAGCCCCGCGCATCTCCGTCAGCCAGGCGTTCCAGGAGGCCTTCACGCCGGAGGATGCCGTTGCCGACCTGCCGGATATCACCGCTACCGCCGCTGCCGAGCCGATCCGCATCGCCTTCTACACCCGCAAGGATGAAAGCGGCGATATCCTCTCGCTGAAGATCTTCCACGGGCAGGGCAATCTGGCGCTGTCGCGCCGCGTGCCGCTGCTCGAAAACCTCGGTTTCAACGTCATCAGCGAGCGGACTTTCGACATCTATGTCACGGACAAGGATGGCGAAACCGGCCATGTGGTGCTCCATGACATGGAACTGGAAGCCCGCAGCGGTACGACGATCGATCTTGCCCGCCATGGCGCGGCGCTCGAGGAAGCCTTCCTTGCCGCCTTTGGCGGTACGATCGACAATGACAGCTTCAACCGGCTGATCGTCTCGGCCGATCTTTCCGCCCGCGAAACGAATGTGCTTCGCGCCTATGCCCGCTATCTCCGCCAGGCCGGCATCGCTTATTCACAGGACTATATCGCCGCGACGCTGGACAAATACCCACGCATCGCCGCCGCGATCTTCCGCCTTTTCTACGAGACGCTCGACCCGAAGCTCAGCGACAAAAACCGCACGAAAAAGCTTTCCGAGCTGCATGCGACCATCGAAACCGAGCTCGCCGATGTTCCGAGCCTCGACGACGACCGGATTCTGCGCCGCTACGTCAACGCCATCGACGCGACGCTGCGCACCAACTATTTCCAGAGAAACGCCGACGGTACGCCAAAGGCGATGCTCGCCTTCAAGCTCGACCCGAAACTGCTGGACGGACTGCCGGAGCCGCGGCCCTTCCGCGAAATCTTCGTCTACGGCGTCGAGGTGGAAGGCGTGCACCTGCGCTTCGGCAAGGTGGCGCGCGGCGGCCTGCGCTGGTCGGACCGCGCCGAGGATTACCGCACCGAAGTGCTCGGCCTCGTCAAAGCGCAGCAGGTGAAGAATGCCGTCATCGTACCTGTTGGCGCCAAGGGCGGCTTCTATCCGAAGAAGCTGCCGGTTGGCGGCAGCCGCGACGAGATCTTCAATGCCGGCCGCGAGGCCTACAAGACCTATATCCGCACGCTGCTGTCGATCACCGACAATATTTCCGGCGCCGATATCATCGCGCCCTCGGATACAGTCCGTCTGGATGGCGACGACCCCTATTTCGTCGTTGCCGCCGACAAGGGAACCGCGACCTTCTCCGACACCGCCAATGCGCTGGCGCAGGAAGCCGGCTTCTGGCTGGATGACGCCTTCGCCTCCGGCGGCTCGGCCGGCTACGACCACAAGAAGATGGGCATCACTGCCCGCGGCGCCTGGGAGACCGTCAAGCGGCACTTCCGCGAAATGGATATCGACATCCAGACAACTCCGTTTTCCGTCGTCGGCGTCGGCGACATGTCCGGCGACGTCTTCGGCAACGGCATGCTGCTGTCGCCAAAGATCCGCCTTATCGCCGCCTTCGACCATCGCGACATCGTCATCGATCCCGATCCGGACATGGCAAAGACGCTGGCCGAGCGGCAGCGCCTCTTCGACCTGCCGCGCTCGAGCTGGCAGGATTTCAACAAATCCGTGCTGTCGAAGGGCGCGATGATCATCTCGCGCTCGGCGAAATCGGTGACGCTGACGCCGGAAGCGGCAGCCGCGATCGGCATCGAAAAGACGGTGGCAACACCGTTCGAAATCATCACGGCGATCCTGAAGGCTCCCGTCGACCTGCTCTGGTTCGGCGGCATCGGCACCTATGTGAAAGCTCCGTCCGAAACCGATTCGGACGTCGGCGACCGCGCCAACGACCCGATCCGCATCACCGCCGAAGAGGTGCGCGCCAGGGTGATCGGCGAGGGCGCCAATCTCGGCGTCACCCAGAAGGGCCGTATCGCCTATGGTCTGAAAGGTGGGCGTTGCAACTCCGACGCCATCGACAATTCGGCCGGCGTCAACACCTCCGACGTCGAGGTCAATATCAAAATCGCGCTCGCATCCGCCATGCATGACGGCCGCCTGACGCGCGCCAAGCGCGACACACTGCTGGCATCGATGACCGACGAAGTCGCCGTCCTCGTGCTGCGAAACAACTACCTGCAATCCCTCGCGATCTCGCTGACCGAACGCAAGGGCACCGGCAACGCCCTGGAGCTCAGCCGCTTCATGAGCGTTCTGGAAGCGGCCAAGCAGCTCAACCGCAAGGTTGAGACGCTGCCGGACGACCAGACCTTTGCCGAGCGCTATGCCAATGGCCGGCCGCTCACCCGCGCCGAAATCGGCGTCCTGCTCTCCTACGCCAAGATCGTCCTCTTCGACGCGCTGGCGGCAAGCGACCTGCCGGACGATCCCTATTTCGCCGCGACGCTCAGCCACTATTTCCCGGCGAAGATGCAGCGTTCGAATGCCACCGACATAACCGGCCACCGGCTGAAGCGCGAAATCGTCGCAACCGTGCTGGCGAACGAGGCGATCAACCGCGGCGGCCCGGGCTTTGCCGTCAGCATGATGGATGCGACGGCGGCGTCGGCCGCCGAAGTCGTCAAGGCGAGCGTGCTTGCCCGCGACGGTTTCGATCTCGACCGGCTCTGGAACGAAACCGATGCGCTGGATGGCAAGGTCGCCGGACAGATGCAAAACCGCGTCTATGGCGAAATCACCGAGGTCTACACGGCGCTCACCCGCCTGCTGCTGAAAACCGGGGCAGCCAAGGGCAATATCGAGGAAACCATCACCCGGCTTCAAGCTGCCTTGAAAAAGCTGCGGCCGCTCTTCCTCAGCCATATCCCCGCCGATTTCGCCGCCGAGATCGCAGCTCGCCAGACGGAATACCAGGCTGCCGGCTTGCCGGAGAAGCTCGCAGCCGAGATCGCCATCATCTACGCGCTCGTCCTCGTGCCGGAGATCATGCAGATCGCCGAGCGCACCGGCGATACGCTCAACCGCGCTGCCGAGAGCTATTTCACCGTGTCGCAGACATTCCGTGTCGGTCGTCTGCTGCTGGCCGGCAGCCGCATCCTCACCGGCGATCATTACGAAAGCCTGGCGCTGGCGCGTAGCCTCGACCAGATCGCCGGCGCCCGGCGCGATATCGTCATCTCGGCGCTGTCGAACCATCCGAAGGACAAGCAGCCGATCCAGGCATGGCATGCGGAAGACCGCATCCGCATCAACCGCATTGCCGAGGAGCTTGCGAGCCTCAGCGAAAGCGGTGATCCAAACCTTGCCCGGATCACGGTTGCCGCCGGCCTCCTGACCGACCTTGCGCATGATCGGACGAGGTGAGACAGTCCGCCCGACTCAATAGCCGACCGGCGGAATCAAGGGCAGGAATTTGGCGACGACCGAGATAAGCGACAATGCGCCGGCAAAAGTGCCGGCGCGGGGCATCTGGGGATGGATGTTCTTCGACTGGGCAGCACAGCCTTTCTTCACCGTCGTCACCACCTTCATCTTCGGTCCCTATTTCGTCGCGCGGCTGACTGCCGATCCGGTCGCCGCGCAAGCGACATGGAGCAACATGGCGACGATCTCCTCAGTGATCATCGCCGTGCTGTCGCCCGTCCTCGGCTCGATCGCCGACCAGTCGGGCAGGCGCAAACCCTGGATCGCCTTCTTCGCCGTCATCAAGATCGCCAGCCTCTTCTGCCTCTGGGGGGCCGCTCCGGGCTCGCCGGTGATTTATCCCGTTATCTTCATGATCCTCGCCTCGATCTCGGCGGAATTCTCGATCGTCTTCAACGATTCGATGATGCCGAGGCTCGTTGGCAAGGACGATGTCGGCCGGCTATCGAACGCCGCCTGGGGGCTCGGCTATCTCGGCGGCATGATCGTTCTCATTTCCGTCGTGGCGCTTCTCGCCGGCAATCCGCAAACCGGCAAGACCATCCTTGGCCTGACGCCGCTCTTCGGCCTCGATCCCACACTCGGCGAGGATGCCCGCATCACCGGGCCGATCGCCGCCGTCTGGTACGCACTCTTCATCCTGCCGATGCTCTTCTTCACGCCGGATGCCGCGCGCGGTCTGCCGCTGCGTGCCGCAGTTCGTTCCGGCCTGCGGGAACTGAAAGCAACGCTTGGCGAGTTGAAGCGCCGCCCCGGCATCAGCCGGTTCCTGATTGCGCGAATGGTCTATCAGGACGGCGTCAACGGCGTGCTGATCCTTGGCGGTACCTTTGCCGCGGGGATGTTCGGCTGGGCGACCATCGAGATCGGCATCTACGGCATCATCCTCAACGTCATAGCCATTTTCGGCTGCTTTGCCGCCGGCTATGTCGACCGCTGGCTCGGCTCGAAGACAACGGTCGTCATCAGCCTCGTCCTGCTGCTCGTCGCCACATTCGGCATCGTCTCCACGGGACCGGGCTTCACGCTCTTCGGTCTCGTGCCGCTTTCCACCGTCAGCACCGGCAGCCTGTTCGGCACGGCGGCCGAGAAAGCCTATATTGGCTATGGCCTGCTGATCGGCATCGCCTTCGGCCCGGTGCAGGCCTCCTCGCGCTCCTATCTCGCCCGCAGTGTCAGCATTGCCGAAGCTGGCCGCTATTTCGGCATCTACGCACTCTCCGGCCGCGCCACCAGTTTCATGGCGACGCTGTTCTTCTCGCTGATAACCTATTGGAGCGGCTCGGCCCGCCTCGGCATGGCGACACTGGTCGTCTTCCTCGCCGGCGGTCTCCTGCTTCTGCTGCGGACACCCTATCCGGCCGACAAGGCGAGATAGGCAAAAGAAAATCCCGGCTGGGCTGACCAACCGGGATATCTAAATTCAGAATTTGAGATATCCGCAACTCAGTGGCGGAAATGGCGGATGCTGGTGAAGACCATCGCGACATTGTGTTCGTTGGCGGCGTCGATGACTTCCTGGTCGCGCATCGAGCCACCCGGCTGGATGACGGCTGTGGCGCCGGCGGCAATCGCCGACAGCAGGCCGTCCGCAAACGGCAGGAAGGCTTCGGAGGCAACGGCGGAACCGCGCGTCAGCGGCTCGGCGAGCCCCATCGCCTTGGCGGCGTCTTCCGCCTTGATCGCGGCGATGCGGGCCGAATCGACGCGGCTCATCTGGCCGGCGCCGATGCCGGCCGTCTGGCCATCCTTGGCGTAAACGACGGCGTTCGACTTGACATGCTTGGCGACGCGGAAGGCGAACTTCATGTCTTCAAGCTCCTGCGCCGTCGGCGCACGCTTGGTGACGACCTTCAGTTCCATATCCTCGACCAGGGCATTGTCACGGTTCTGGACGAGCAGGCCGCCGGAGACGGTCTTGGCGGTCAGGCCGGCCACGCGCGGATCGGGCAGGGCGCCGACCGAAAGAAGACGGAGGTTCGGCTTGCGGGCGATAATCGCCTTGGCTTCCTCGGTCACCTCCGGCGCGATGATCACTTCCGTGAAGAGCTTGACGATCTCTTCTGCAGTTGCCGCGTCGAGCAGGCTGTTCAGCGCGATGATGCCGCCGAAAGCCGAGACGGAATCGCAGGCCAGCGCCCGCTTGTAGGCTTCGACCAGGCTCGGGCCGGTGGCGACACCACAGGGATTGGCATGCTTGATGATCGCGCAGGCCGGACCGTTTTCCGGCAGGAACTCGGCCACCAGCTCATAGGCTGCATCGGTGTCGTTGATGTTGTTGTAGGAGAGCTGCTTGCCCTGGATCAGCGTCGCGGTCGAAACGCCGGGACGGTTTTCGCCGGTAACATAGAAGGCCGCTTTCTGGTGCGGGTTTTCGCCATAACGCATCTCTTCGCGCAAAACGCCGCCGATGACGCGGTGGCGTGGGGTGGCGATATCGAGGGCTTCGGCAAACCAGTTGGAGATCATCGCATCATAGGCAGCCGTGCGGGCGAACGCCTTGGCGGCCATGCGCTTGCGGAAGTCGTAGCTCGTCTGGCCGGCATCGGCAGAGAGCTGCTCCAGCAGCTCGGGATAATCGGCCGGATCCGTCAGGGTGATCACATAGGCATGGTTCTTGGCCGAAGCGCGGATCATCGCCGGGCCGCCGATGTCGATATTCTCCACCGTCGTCGGATAGTCGCCGCCCGCCTTGCGTACGTCTTCGAAGGGATAGAGGTTGATGACGGCGAGGTCGATGCCCTCGATGCCGTGTTCCTTCATCGCCGCCTGATGCTCGGCATCGTCACGGATGGCGAGCAGGCCGCCATGCACCTTCGGATGCAGCGTCTTGACGCGGCCGTCCATGATCTCCGGAAACTCGGTGACTTCCGAGACGTCGGTCACTGCAAGACCGGCCGCGGCGATCGCCTTGTGCGTGCCGCCGGTCGACAGCAGCCGCACGCCCTTTTCGCTGAGGGCGCGGGCCAGCTCGACGATGCCGGTCTTGTCGAAGACGGACAGAAGCGCGGTCTTCACCTGGACTTTATCGGGAGCGGGGATTTTCTTGGATACGACGGCCATGGGCTTTCTCCGGTCTAAAGCAATTCCAGGAAAAGTGTGCAGCGGTTTTCCGTCCGGAATTGCGAGATAACAAAAACAGAGCGGAACCGCTCTGGCATGACGAAATGTCCGGCGAAAACGGCGCGGGACGATATGCCCGCCCCGTTAGCATAGCTGACGCTGTTAGCCTATGGCCGATGGGACAAAAACCAGCGGATTTCCGGCTTTTCGCCTATCGGGAAAACAATCTCGAGCTGGTCGGAGGAGCGCATGCCGGAGGCATCGGCAAAAAAGATATCCTCGGCCACCAGCACCTCATTGCCGGGCGAGGAGAAGACCCAGGTCTCGCCATCCGGCGCGATCAGCAGAGCGCTGTCCGTCTCGGTCTGCAACAAGCTGATGGAGGGATGGATATGGAAGCGGGCCGACGCCAGGCTTTCGCCCCTCGGCGCATGCTTTTTGCCTTCTGGCACGAAGAAACGATCACGGCCGGTAAGGATGGTGCCGGTGGCGTTGAGGCTGATCTCACGCTCATGGACATGGCCGAAAGCGGAGAGATAGCCGTCATGCGCGGCTCGCACATAGTCACGGCCGTCTTCGGTCTCGGCGCGCTCGACGATGACCTTCTTCACCCCACCGACCATGACGGGACCAAGGGTTTTCGACTTGGAAAACTGACAGGACGAGGTATCGTTGAGCGTCACGGTCGAATGCGCCGCCGTCGCGCGGGCGGCCTGCACATAGCGATCGCCGGCAAATTCCGGCGCACCGGAATTAACAATGAAGCGGGATTTGCCCGACGACATTTCGAAGGACAGGCAACCGGCATGGGCGGTGCGGCTAAGATCGGCAGAAACGGGACAGCCGGTATCGACGATGACGACCGCCTGACCCGCGGCCAGCCGGTGATATCTGGCATGCGGAAGCGCCTTGAAGGTCTGGCCGGCGGTTTCGTCATAACGCAGCACCGACATCAGTTCATTGGCAAGCGTCGAAGTCGCGCCGTTGAACAATGCCAGATCGCCATCCTGATGCCGGAAAAAGCGCAGGGCCGGATACATGCGGTCGATGCCGGGGATCAGCCGCGACGGGACATCGTGGCCGAGATTGACATAGGTCTGGCGCAGCGGCAGCAGATCGAGCAAAAGCTCCAGGGCTATGCGCGGATTGCGCGAGATATGCCCGCCATCGGGCAGGATCTGCCGGTCGATTTCCCGGTTGAGCGCCTGACCGGCACGCTTCAGCACCGAGGCGCCGTTCGGCATGGCGACCGAGGACATGGCAAGCGCGATCCGCACCCGGAACCGCGTCGTTCCGTCCCGTGTCGTTGCGGCCACCCGGCGCAGATAGCGCACATGCAGGACGAGCATACGCATGAAACGGCGATAGAAGCCGCTATCCGTGCCCTGCAGGAGAACCGGCGAATGCGACAGCCATGCAATCAGCCGCTCGGCGGCGGTATCGGGCGCCCAGGCGATGCCCTGCAGCCGGCGGCCATGCACAGCCATCCAGTCATTGAGAATGGAGCGCGCCAGCGCAGATGCCTGATCGCTCTTTTCCGCCCGCAAGTGCCGCAGCCAGCGGAAATTGTGCAGCCGCACGGCAAAGACCTGCGACGGAAGCTCCAAAGCAAAGGGCGAACTGCCTTCGGTTTCCAGCACGCGGCCCGCCAGCAGGATGCGGCCATTCAAAAGTTCTTCGACGAAAAAAGGATCGATGCTGCGCAGATCCGTCGGAGCAACGATCAGCCGCTCCGGCACACGCATCGTGTGGCGGGTGAGACGCAATCGCGCCAACGCCGCGCGGCGAGACATCCGCCGCCATGCTTCCCGCATGTGTAATTTCACTAAATCCTGCCGCAAAACTGCATATTTGCTTGTGCTTACTCTCAACGCCCGAAGGTTAAGAAGAGGTTAGGAATATGCCAAATCGGGACGTTGTGCCCGATTTTTCATCAATGTGAGAGCAATCGATCAAGCTCCGCCACTAATGCGTGCGACGGAGCACCACAGCGAAGAAGCCATCGAGCCCGGAGGCAAAACCGCCGGAGAGCGGCAGCATGTCGGGTGTGGTGCGGAAGGCGCCGAGCGAGGAGATCGCCGCTTCGAGGCCCGGCCAGTCCTCAGGGCTGATCGGCACGCGCTCCACCGCATCGGTGTCGGAGACAACGCGCGCGACCAGATCCTCGCCCTCTTCGGGGTCGAGCGAGCAATTGGAAAAGACCACGATCCCGCCGGGCTTGACCAGGGTCAAGGCATGGCGAAGCAGGCGCTCCTGCAGGGCGGCGAGTTTGGCGATATCCTCCGGACCCTTGGTCCAGAGCACATCGGGATGACGGCGGGTCGTGCCGGTCGACGAGCAGGGGGCATCGAGAAGAGCGGCGTCGAAGAGATCGCCGGGCTGGAACTTCGCCATGTCAGCGACGACGGTTTCCGCCTCCAGCCCAAGCCGTGCCAGATTGCCGGACAACCGCTTCAGGCGATTGGCGGATTGGTCGAGCGCAGTCACCTTGCCACCGGCAAGAATGAGCTGCGCCGTCTTACCGCCGGGCGCGGCGCAAAGATCAACAACCCGCTGGCCGGCAAGCGAGCCGAACAATTTTGCCGGAATGCTGGCGGCAGCGTCCTGCACCCACCATTCGCCCTCCGTAAACCCGTCCAGCGACGGGATGGAACCTTCAAAAGCAGCAAGCCGCACGCCGCCGGTCGGCAGAACGACGCCGTTCAGGCGCTTCGCCCAGCCCTCGGCATCGGATTTCACCGTGACGTCGATAGCGGCCGGCTCCAGTTGCGTATCTGAAATCTTCAGCGCCGCTTGCCTGCCATAGGCAGCCTCAAGGCGGGACAGGAACCATTTTGGCATGGCCGGCACGTCGGCGCCCCCACTGAGAATCTCCTGCTTCTCCCGCCCGATGCGCCGGAGGATTGCGTTGACCAGCTTGGCAAAACGGCGATTGCGCGGATCCTGGTTGGCCTGTTCCACGGCAATATCGACGGCGGAATGGTCCGGCACGTCGAGATAGAGCATCTGCGCCGCACCGACTACCAGCACATGATGCAGAGCGCGCGCGCCTTCCGGCAGGGGCGAATCCAGCAGCGAAGCGATCGCCGCCTCGATGCGCGGCAGATGCCGCAAGGCCGAGTTCAAGATAGCGCGGACCAGCGCCCTAACACTGTCGCCGAGCGCCTTGTAGGCGGGGTTTCCGCCTTCGGCATCCAGCATGCCGTCGAGCGGCGTCTTGCGGTCGATCACGGCCGAAAGAATCTTCGCCGCGGCGGCGCGCGCCGCAAATCCGGGCTTTGAGGAAACCGAATCACGCGACCGGCCCTGTCCGGAGTGATTGCCTGCTTGCTTTCCGTCTTTGTTGAAACGCTTGTTTTTATTATCAGAACTCAAGACCAGGGTCCCTTCGGCGGTTGCGTACCACCGCGACCCGTATTCGGCACGGAACGCGATTTGCGCACCGGATTAGCAGTCATGGCCGGTCCCGTCGAGCCGGAGCGGGTCGGCGTGCCAACGGAAGGGCCTGTGCTACCGCCATACTGCGCCATCTCATGCAGCGCAGCGATGCGGTTTTCCGTGTCCGGATGCGTAGAAAACAGATTGTCCATGCGCGCGCCGGAGAGCGGATTGATGATGAACATATGCGCCGTCGCGGGGTGACCCTCAGCCTCTTCATTCGGAATATGCGAGGCACCGCGGGCGATCTTGCCGAGTGCCGAGGCGAGCGACAGCGGATTGCCGCAAATCTCCGCGCCGCGGCGATCGGCCGAATATTCGCGCGTGCGGCTGATCGCCATCTGCACCAGCATGGCTGCCAGAGGGGCAACGATCATCGCGACGAGCACGCCGATGAAGCCCAGGGGATTGTTGTTGTTCTCGCGGTTGCCGCCAAAGAAGAAGGCAAAATTGCCGAGCATCGAGATCGCACCGGCAAGTGTTGCCGTGATCGTCATCGTCAGCGTGTCGCGGTTCTGAATATGCGCCAGTTCATGCGCCATTACGCCCGCCACCTCCTCGGGAGACAATGCGCTGAGCAGGCCGGTCGAGGCGGCCACGGC
>DASVPC010000004.1:0-18610 GCA_036383055.1 Rhizobium sp.
ATAGGCGGCCATATGCGCCGCTGCGGCATGTGCCTTCAGTGCCGCCAGACTTTCCCATTTTTCAACGACGACGAAGGTGTCCGGCCCAAAAGCCGGATCGGCACCCTCGACATCCACCACGGCGGTATACTCGATGCAGCCGTCTTCAGCATGCACGGCCGGAACATTCGCCTGAAAGGCTTCCAGCACTTCGGCACGCTTGCCGGGCTTGGCGGTGAGGATGGCGAGAACGTGGATCATGGTGTTTCCCTTGGGTGGATTGGGTGATGCTGAGTTTAAAGGGGGCTGGCCGAGAATGGCGGCGACCGGCCTTATGGATATCACAAATTGCCGATGGTCGAATGCTTGATATCATTTTGTGGAAATACCACCGAGCACGCTGTTCCTTGATCTCCGAGTCAGGATCTTTGACGTGTGCATCGTTTGTACAATGAAGGAAGACGGCCAAGTAATCGTGTGACAGCATGACGATCAATCGATCGCCCGACCGCGCTCAAGTAACGGCATTCGCGTCCGGAGTTGTTCAAGTGTGATCGACGGATGCCTTGTAAGGGCAAATATCAATCCAGCCTTTGAGAGGACGCGGCAGCATTCTATTTCGGTTTTCGAGGAAGCTTCTTGGCTTGGGCAGCAAGCGCAGCGATTTGTTCATCCGCCGTTTTGTGGCGCTCGATTTTGCGGCGATCGTCGAATTTTTCGTATTGTTTCTCGGCATGGCGTTTCGCAGCCACGGCGTTAACGGTCCCGCCATCCCTGAGCACTCGCCGGCCCAATTGGTGTAATTGCTGTTCAAGCAATGTTTCGGCATCGCGCATCACGACCAAACGCCCTATATCCAATTGGTCCTCAAATATATCGAGCAGGATCGTTGTGAGCCTATTCAGTTCCTTTATCTCGATTTCCGTCAGATAGTTTTTCGAGATAGAAACGTCAGTTTTACGAATATTATCGTTAGGCTAGGTTTGGAGGCCCATATTATCAGCTGCATGATCTGCCCGGCTGACAACAATTTCCGCTGGTGTGTGCGACGTCACAGCAAAGACTAGTTTGGCTTGCGTATGTTGATAGAATACGCGCGCAGCATCCGTGGTGCCGTCGCAATCCCGGCACATTGCGCAAATTTTTTGTAGCTCACGATAGACGTTGGCTTCATCCGAACGAATGTCGCGAATGATCTCGCGAAGCTCTGCAATTCGATCGGCATTCCCAGGCTGCTTCAATCTCTGTGTATCGACCACGAACCCTTTTTTGGCGAACTGAACCAAGATGCTGGTGGCCCAGCGGCGAAACACAGTGGCCTGAGCGGATGAGACTCGGTAGCCGACCGATATGACCATATCCAGATTGTAGTGTTCGATCTGCCGAGATACTTCCCGAGTGCCCTCCTTTCGAACTTGTGCAATTTTTGCTTCCGGGACGAGTTCTCCTTCTGTGTAAACATTAGCAATATGCTTTGTTATGACAGAGCGTTCCACGCCAAAGAGTTCGCCAATTTGGGCCTGTGTCATCCAAAGGGTTTCCCCTTCGAATCGAATGTCCAGTCGCAGCCCCTTTTCGGTTCCATAAACTAAGAACCTGTCGCCAGTCTCAGCGTCCTCCACCAAGGGAACGGGCTCGTTGTCTTTGTCGGTCATCCCGGCACCTAGCTCGATTCGTCGAGAGTATCATAACAACTTGAACGATCAGTTGTGGCTATTTCGCGAGTGTCTCATGCATTAATGCCGAAGCCGGCTCGGAGCATAGGCGTAGAAACACGGGGGGTGCCGGAAAGTTTTCTATCTCAAGTGCTTGAAACAAATGGTGCCGCTTGCAGGACTCGAACCTGCGACCCCATCATTACGAATGATGTGCTCTACCACCTGAGCTAAAGCGGCATTCAAGGGGCGCTCTGTCTGGCCCCGCGATTTGCATGGCGCTGATACAGTCAATGCGGAGAGATTTCAAGCGCTCAAATTGCCAATTGGCAAAAAAGCGGCCGGCCTGTGAAAAGCCGGCCGCATTTGTGATGGTCTCAGAGTGCCAGCCGGGTGCGCGCGTGGCGGTATTCGGCCTCCAGCCGGTCGACGAGTGCTGCCACCGGCTCGACGGCCTTGACCGCGCCGATGCCCTGGCCGGAGCCCCAGATGTCCTTCCAGGCCTTGGCGCCGGTCGTTGCCGTTTCGAAATCCATTTTCGAGGGATCGGCCTCGGGCAGGTTGTCGGGGTCCATGCCGGCGGCGAGGATCGAGGGCTTGAGATAATTGCCGTGTATGCCGGTGAAGAAATTGGAATAGACGATGTCGGCGGCGGCCCCTTCGACGATCGCCTGCTTGTAGGCGTCCGCCGCGCGGGCCTCTTCGGTGGCGATGAAGGGCGAGCCGATATAGGCCATGTCCGCGCCCATCGCCTGCGCAGCCAGGATCGCGCCGCCATTGGCGATGGCGCCGGCAAGCAGCAGCGGCCCGTCGAACCATTCGCGGATTTCCTGGACAAGCGCGAAGGGCGAGAGTTGGCCGGCATGGCCGCCGGCGCCGGCGGCCACCGCAATCAGCCCATCCGCACCCTTGCGGATTGCCGAATTGGCATGGCGGTTGTTGATGATGTCATGCAGCACGATGCCGCCATAGGAATGCACGGCCGCATTGACCTCCGGCACGGCGCCGAGCGACGAGATGACGATCGGCACCTTATATTTCACGCAGAGCATCAGGTCGTGCTCCAGCCGCTTGTTCGACGTATGGACGATCTGGTTGACCGCGAAAGGCGCGGACAGCCGCTCCGGGTGGGCGGCGTCATGGGCGGCGAGATCCTCGGTGATCATCGCCAGCCATTCGTCGAGCTGGCTCTCCGGCCGGGCGTTCAGCGCCGGAAACGCGCCGACGACGCCGGCCTTGCACTGCGCTAGCGTCAAAGCCGGATGCGAGATGATGAAGAGGGGTGAAGCCACGACCGGCAGCCGCAGGCGCTCGGTCAGGATTGCAGGAAGAGCCATGAACATCATCCATCTTTGACGTTTACGAAAACGTCAAACAGATAACAGATGTCTGTTTGGAGGGGAAGATGGGGAAGGCAGTCGGCAATAGCGATCGAGGTGCTTGACTACCTATGCGTTTGAAGCGTTTTCACGACTGCCTACTGTCACCCCATTTGTGTCGTCTTTGCCATTTATCCCCGCCGGAGTGTCCGCGGGTGATTTGCGGAGACTTGCACATTGCCAAGCGGGACGTTACCGATTCTGGTTAGCCAATGGTAAAGAAAATGGCGGCCTTGCCAGTAGAGTATGCGGGCGTATCGCGAGTGAGAGTAAAGGACCTGAAGTGAGCGGACTAGAAACGGCTATCAGAAACGCCTTGGATCGATCCGATCGCGCCAATCCGGAAATTCGGGCCCGTGTCTATCAGTCGGCGCGACAGGCGCTGGAAGCCGGGCTTCGCAAGCAGGACATTACCGATATCAACGTCATTTCAGCCCAGCGCCAGCGCCTGGAAGAGACGATCCGGGCGATTGAGGCCGAGGAGCGCGCCCATCCGCCGCAGACGCCGGCCCCAATCGAGCCGCAAGCGCTCCATATTCCTTCGGTGGCGACGCCACAGCATGCCCAGCAGCCGGTGCGGCAGGAGCCTATGATGAGCGTGCGTGGCGAGACGCGCGATCACCATCCGGTTGCCGCGCCGCCGCCGGTTGCCTCTGAACCTCGCATGCCGGAAGGCGATTTCGGCGATATGCGTGCCGGCCCGGCCGATCATCTCGGCGCCGACAGCGATACAGGGCAGGCCGCGCCCGCGCCGGCACCGACGCGGTCGATGAATTTCAAGCCGGAGCGTGCCGCCGTTCGCCGCAAGCCGCGCAAGTTCTTCTCACGCCTGTTGGTCTTCTGCATTCTGCTCGCCTGCCTCGGCGTCGGCGCCTGGTGGGTCAAGACCTCGGGCGTGTTCATGACCGCGTCGCAGCGCGACACCAGCGTCCGCAATCCGCCGGCGCATGTCGATTCCCAGGATTTCGACGGCAGCAGCAATGACGAGGATGCGTCCGGCGATGACGACAATAGCGGTCCCGTCAATCCGGGCCTGGCGGTGATCGATCCGCAGAACAGATTTTCCGAAGAATGGATCGAGGTCCTGAAGCCGACCGACGCGGCGAAAGTCGTCAGCGGTGCGCAGGCCAAGGCCGAGAACGTTTCGGAAAATGAAGGACCGGCGGTGCGGCTGACCTCCGCGAGCAGCGGCTCGGATGGCGATGTCTCAGTCGAGGTGCCGGCCGGCGTGTTGCAGCAATTGGCTGGCAAGTCGTCGACCGTCGCGCTGACACTGCAATCGACCTCCGACACGCCGACGCAGATCACCGTGGAATGCGACTTCGGCTCGCTCGGCAGTTGCGGGCGTCATCGCTTCAATGTCACCCGGCAGAAGACAGATGCGCTGTTCCAGGTTCGTTACGACCGGTCGCTGGCGCCGACGGCATCGGGCCATCTGATCATCAACAGCGATCTCGACGGCAAGGCGCGCGGCGTCAACGTCTACGCGATCCGCGTTCTTCCGGGACAATAATTAGCGCTGCGATCCTCTATTTGAGGACCTGCGCGCCGGAGCCAAGGATCTTGCCGTCGACCTCGCCAATGGCCTTTGCGTCCTTGCCGTCATAGTCGAGCGTCAGTAGGATATGACGGATGAGGTTGAGGCGGGCGCGACGCTTGTCGTTGGCGCGGATCACCGTCCAGGGCGCGTAGTCCGTATGCGTGTTCTTCAGCATGCGGTCGCGCTTTTCGCTGTAGTCCTTCCATTTCGTCAGGGCCGCGATGTCCATGGAGGAAAGCTTCCACACCGCGCGCGGGTCATGGCGTCGGTCGTGAAAGCGCTTGAGCTGCATTTCCCGGCCGATATCGAGATAGAATTTGAAGAACAGGATGTCGTCCTGGACGATCAGCCGCTCCATCCGCGGCGCCTGCTTCAGGAATTGCTCGTATTGCTTCGGCGTACAGAAGCCCATGACCGGTTCGACGCCGGCGCGGTTGTACCAGGAGCGGTCGAAGAGGACGAACTCGCCCGCCGTCGGGAACTGGGCGACGTAGCGCTGGAAATACCATTGCCCGGCCTCGCGGTCGGTCGGCTTGGTCAGCGCCACGACGCGCGCAAGGCGAGGGTTCATATGCGCCGAGGTCGCCGCGATCGAGCCGCCCTTGCCGGCGGCGTCGCGCCCTTCGAACAGCGCCATCACCCGCTTGCCGGTCGCCTGCAGCCAGAATTGCACCTTGATGAGCTCTATCTGCAGCTTTTCCAGCTCTTCCAGATACTCTTCATCCTTCAGCTTCTTCTTGTAGGGATAGCCGCCGGAGGCGAGCGCCTCCTCATCGATCCAGTCCGGCAGGATCGGGTCGTCGACATCGAAGATGCGTGTCTTGCCGTGGATGTCCAGTTCCACCGCGCGGCTTTCCACTTCCTCTGCCATACGCTCCGCTCCTCCGCGATTGGCGACATCAAAGCCGTATTTGCCGGTTCGGCAAAAAAACCTCGAGGTCAAGGTGGGGCATTTATCCAGCCTTTTCAAGCCTTTTGCATATACCCTCCTTCGCCGGCTACATTTATTATCGTAAGCTGCCGGCTTCTGTGGATAGAGCCGTAAACTTCTGTCATGAATCCCCGCTAAGACGCAGAGTCTTGGTTTCCATGATGGCAGGCAAAGGGACAGGCGCACTTGCAAGACGAATGGTCATTCCTCAGGAAGCTGGCGACGCGGCTGCGGCAGGAGGCCGCCATCCTGATTCTGGCGACGCTGATCGCCGGTCTGGCGCTCATCGAAGGCATCAACACCGCCGTCGTCTTCTGGATCTGGATGATTGCCGTGATCGTGGCGCTGACCCGCGCGCCGCTGATCGAGAAGGTTGAGCCGCCATCGCCCGCCGATCCGTCACCCACCGATCCGGAGGCCCTTCTGCGCACGGTCTCCGCCGGTCTTTCCGCGCTCGACATGCCGGTGTTGATCGTCGATCGCGAGGCCTCGGTCGTGGCCCAGAACCCCGCCGCCGAAAAGGCGTTCGGCGCCTTTCCGCTCAACGCTCATATTTCCGCCAAGCTGCGTTCTCCCGGCGTGCTCGACATGGTGCGCGAGACGATCGCTACCAACGCGCCGAACCAGATCGAGCATTCCGAACGGTTGCCGTCCGAACGTGTCTATGTCGTCCGCATCGCACCGATCGACCTGCCGGAAGTCGAGATCGAGCCGGGCGCTTTCTTCGTGCTGTCCTTCCGCGATATTTCTGAGCTCCGCCATATCGACCGCATGCGCTCCGACTTCGTCGCCAATGCCAGCCACGAGCTGCGCACGCCGCTTGCCTCGCTGCGCGGTTTCATCGAGACCATCCAGGGGCCAGCCAAGGCGGATCTGAAGGCGCAGCAGCGCTTCCTTGGCATCATGTTCGACCAGACGACGCGCATGAGCCGGCTGGTCGACGATCTTCTGTCGCTGTCGCGGCTGGAGCTGAAGTCGCATATCGCGCCGGACCAGAAGGTCGATCTCGTGCCGCTGCTCGGCCATGTCCGCGATGCGCTTCTGCCACTCGCCGGCGATCTCGACGTTACCATCAACCTGCATCTGCCGCCGGGCAAGGTGGAGGTGCTGGGCGATCGCGACGAGCTGGTGCAGGTCTTCGAAAACCTGATCGAGAACGCCTGCAAATACGGCCAGGAAGGCAAGGTGGTCGAGGTCTCGCTCTTGAACGAGCCGGGCCAGGCCGTCGAGGTCATCGTCTCCGACAGCGGGCCGGGCATTCCGGCCGAACATGTGCCGCGCCTGACCGAGCGCTTCTATCGCGTCAATGTCGAGGACAGCCGTTCGAAAAAAGGCACCGGTCTCGGGCTTGCCATCGTCAAGCACATTCTGACCCGTCACCGCGCGCGGCTGATCGTCAAGTCCGAGGTTGGAAAAGGAACGGACTTTACCGTCCGCTTCTGAAAGCCTCTGTGAACCGACAATTTTGAGCACGATATAACCCATAAATTTCAAGGGATTATACTGTCATAATTGTTTCACTCGCCTGACATAAAAGGGCGGTGCTTTGACAGCTAAAAAAGAGATGCTGAAACAGGCGGATGTTCCGTTCGCCGTCGCGCTCTTCAAAGTCCGTCAGGGAGGATTCACCATGAATGCGTTGAAATTGTCTATCGCAGCGTTGGTTGCTTCGGTCGCCTTCGCCGGGGCCGCCACGGCCCGCGATCAGATTCAGATTTCCGGTTCCTCCACCGTATTTCCCTATGCCAAGATCGTTGCCGAGACCTTCGGCGAGACCTTTACGAACTACAAGACGCCTGTCGTCGAATCCGGCGGCTCCGGCGCCGGCTTGAAGGAATTCTGCAAGGGCGTCGGTCCCGACTCCATTGACATCGCCAATTCCTCGCGCCCGATCAAGGGCAGTGAGGTCGACGCCTGCAAGGCGGCTGGTGTTGCCGATATCCAGCAGATCAAGATTGGCTACGACGGCATCGTCTTCGCCTACGACAAGAGCAATCCCGACATCAGATTCGTGCCCACCGATCTCTACAAGGCGCTCGCTGCCGAAGTCGTCGTCAACGGCAAGCTGGTCGCTAATCCCTACAAGAAGTGGTCCGAGATCAACCCGGCCCTGCCGGACTTCGAAATCGCCGCTTATATTCCGGGCGAAAAGCACGGCACGCGCGAGGTTTTCGAGGAGAAGGTGCTCGCCGCCGGCTGCAAGGATTCCGGTGCGCTCGAGGTTATCAAGGCGGAGGTCTCCGATGCCGGCAAGCAGGCTGAAAAATGCATCGCGGTGCGCAAGGATGGTGTCGCGGTCGATATCGATGGTGACTATCCCGAGACGCTCGCCCGCATCAATGCCAACAAGCATGGCGTCGGCGTCTTTGGCCTCTATTTCTACCAGAACAATGCCGACAAGCTGAAGGTCGCGACCGTAAGCGGCATCGTGCCGTCGGGCCAGACGATTGCCGACGGCACCTATCCGGTGTCACGGCCGCTGTTCTTCTACGTCAAGAAGGCGCATCTCGGCGTCATTCCGGGCCTGAAGGAATATGTCGACTTCTTCATCAGCGATCAGATGATCGGACCGGACAGCCCCTTGGCCGAATATGGCCTGGTGCCGGCGCCGGATGCTGAGCGCGACCAGATCCGCAAGGACGTCGCTGACGGGAAGATCATGTGATTGCATAAGGACTGCCCGCTGGCGCGGTCACCCGCGCCGGAGTTTGCCGGGAAATAGGCCGCGGAATGGCCAGGGAATGGAAATGAGTGTGTCGCTGCTGCTGTCATGCCTGTCGATCATCGGCGCCTCAGCCTTCGTGCTGGGGCGGACGAGAGCGGCTGCGCTGTCGGGCGGCAGATCCTCGGCCATGCATTCGCGGCTCGGCTATCACGGCGCCTATGCCGCCATCTGGGCGGTCTTGCCGGCGCTGGCACTGATCTGCGCCTGGCTGGTGATCAGCCCGCAGGTGATCGACGACGTCGTGGTCAAATCCTTTCCCGAGGAAGTGAAGTCCTTGCCGGAGGCCGAACTCAACCTCAGCTACGGCGTGGTACGCAGCATCGCCCACGGCATGCGCCTGCTCGACAATCAGGAACTTGCCGCCGTCGCCGCCGGCTCGGCCGATCTCCAGCTGATGCTGGCGCAGAAGGGCGTGCCGCTCGCGGTTCGGCCGACCGGATATATGGTCGACGCCGCTAACAAATATAACGGCATGCGCCATGTGAGCCGTGTCATCATGTCGGCCGCGGCCATCATCCTCTCCGTTCTGTGCGCCATTTATGGACTGCGCGCCATCGCACCGCGTTTTCGCGCCCGCAATCGGGTGGAGCAGGTCATTCTCGGCGGCCTGATCGTCGCCTCGTCGATTGCCGTGTTGACGACGCTCGGCATCGCGGCTTCGATGCTGTCGGAGGCTGCCCGTTTCTTCAACATGGTGCCCGCCGGCGAATTCTTCTTCGGCACCGTCTGGGATCCGCGCTTCACCGGCGCCGGCGCGCAAACCACAGGCACCTTCGGCCTCATCCCGCTATTGGCCGGAACACTCTACATCAGCCTGGTCGCCATGCTGGTCGCGGTTCCCGTCGGGCTGTTCGCCGCCATCTATATGGCCGAATATGCCTCGGCGCGCGTGCGCTCCATCGCCAAGCCGATGCTCGAAGTGCTGGCCGGCATTCCGACCATCGTCTACGGCTTCTTCGCACTCGTGACCGTCGGGCCTTTCCTGCGTGACATCTCTGCCGACATCAACGGCCTGCTGACGGGCAGCTATGCGAGTTTCATCGAGGCGCAGAGCGTTCTGACCGCAGGCTTCGTCATGGGCGTCATGCTGATCCCCTACGTCTCCTCGCTTTCCGACGACATCATCATGGCGGTGCCGCGCTCGCTGCGCGACGGCTCGCTCGGTCTTGGCGCGACGCGATCGGAAACGGTCAAGCGGGTTCTCCTGCCGGCAGCCCTTCCGGGCATCGTCGGCGCGCTGCTGATGACGGCTTCCCGCGCGCTCGGCGAGACGATGATCGTCGTGCTGGCCGCCGGCGTCGCCGCCCGCATGCAGTTCAATCCATTTGAGCCGATGACGACCGTCACCGTGAAGATTGTCAACCAGTTGACCGGCGATCTCGAATTTACCTCGCCGCAGACATTGGTCGCCTTCGCGCTCGGCATCACGCTCTTCTGCCTGACGCTCTGCCTGAACGTCTATGCGCTCTACATCGTCCGCCGCTATAGGGAGCAATACGAATGAGCGATGTCGTATTCTCCGCAAAGTCGCCGATCCCGCGCGGGTTGACGCCCGGCGCACCGGCGCGGCGCGACATCGGCATCAGGCGCCGTTATGCCGCCGAGCGCCGGTTCCGTGCCTATGGTATCGCCGCCGTCACCTTCGGCCTTGTCTTCCTCATCGCTCTGGTCTCGACCGTGGTGCGTCATGGCTATACCGCCTTCGTGCAGACCTCGATCACCCTGCCGATCGAATTCACCGAGAAGGTGATCGATCCCAACGACAGCCGTGCTAGCGATCCAAAAGTGCTGATCGCCGCCAACTATCCGCTGCTCGTCCGCGATGCTCTGGTGAAGGCGCTCGACATCGATCCCGCCAATCGCGCGCTCGTGCGTGAGGCGACGGCGATGGTGTCTGACAGTGCGCGGAGCGTGCTGCGGGACAAGGTCATGGCCGATCCCTCCATCATCGGGAAAACGGTGAAGATCACGCTGCTTGCCGGCGCCAATATCGACTCCGCCAACAAGGGACAGATCGACCTGACGGCGGATGAAAAGGACCGCAAGGTCTCCGACCGGCAGCTCGGCTGGATGAAGCAGCTTGCCGCCAGCGGCGCGCTCCATAAGGCGTTCAACAGTGGCCTGTTCCTGTCGGGCAATTCCAGCCGTCCCGAGGCTGCCGGCCTCGGCGTCGCGCTGATCGGCTCGCTCTATCTGATGCTGACCGTGCTGGTGCTGGCACTGCCGGTCGGCGTCGCCGCGTCGATCTATCTCGAGGAATTCGCGCCGAAGAACCGGCTGACGGACCTGATCGAGGTCAACATCAACAATCTCGCCGCCGTGCCGTCGATCGTCTACGGCCTGCTTGGCCTCTCGGTGTTCATCAATGTCATGGGCCTGCCGCGATCGGCCTCGTTGGTCGGCGGACTGGTGCTGAGCCTGATGACGCTGCCGATGATCATCATCGCCACGCGCTCGGCGCTGCGGGCCGTGCCGCCGTCGATCCGCAGTGCAGCGCTTGGCCTTGGCGCCTCGCGCATGCAGGTGGTGTTTCACCATGTCCTGCCGCTCGCCATGCCCGGCATTTTGACCGGCACGATCCTCGGGTTGGCGCATGCGCTCGGCGAAACCGCGCCGCTGCTCTTGATCGGCATGGTTGCCTTCGTCGCCAACTATCCGACGTCGCCGCTCGATCCGGCGACCGCCCTGCCGGTGCAGATCTATATGTGGGCGAGCGAAGCCGAGCGCGCCTTTGTCGAGCGAACCTCCGGGGCCATTATCGTCCTGCTCTTCTTCCTTGTTGCGATGAACATCGGGGCCATCCTGCTGCGCCGTCGCTTCGAACGGCGCTGGTAGAGGGAGTAGACGGAATGAACATGATGACGGAAGCCGCAGGCGAAAAGGCATTGGCCAGGAAGATGACGACGATCCCCTACAAGATGATCGGCCAGGACGTCTCGGTCTATTATGGTGACAAGCGCGCTCTGTTCGGTGTGGACCTGAATATCCGCGTCAATACGGTCACCGCGCTGATCGGCCCGTCCGGCTGCGGTAAGTCAACCTTCCTGCGCTGCCTCAACCGCATGAACGACACGATCGACACCTGCCGCGTCACCGGCAAGATCACGCTCGACGATCAAGATGTCTATGACAGCGCCATCGATGTCGTGGAGCTGCGAGCCCGCGTCGGCATGGTCTTCCAGAAGCCCAATCCCTTCCCGAAATCGATCTACGAGAACGTGGCCTACGGCCCGCGTATCCATGGGCTGCATCGCTCCAAGGCCGATCTCGACCATATTGTCGAAACCAGCCTGCAGAAGGCCGGTCTCTGGGGCGAGGTGAAGGATCGGCTGCTGGAAGCCGGCACCAGCCTGTCGGGTGGCCAGCAGCAGCGGCTCTGCATCGCCCGCGCCGTTGCCGTCAGCCCGGAAGTCATTCTCATGGACGAGCCATGCTCGGCGCTCGATCCCATCGCCACGGCCAAGGTCGAGGAGCTGATTCATGAGCTGCGGGAAAACTTCACGATCGTCATCGTGACGCATTCCATGCAGCAGGCCGCCCGCGTCTCGCAACGCACCGCAATGTTTCACCTCGGCCATTTGGTCGAGGAGAACGATACCGATAAGATGTTCACCAATCCCGACGATTTCCGCACGCAGGATTACATCATGGGCCGTTTTGGTTGATGATATCCCGTGCGCGGCTCCCTTCAAACGTTTCACCCTGAGGATAGCAAAATGGTCTCCACTCACATTCTTTCTGCCTATGACGAAGACCTGAAGTTCCTGACGCGCCGCATTGCGGAAATGGGCGGTCTGGCCGAACAGATGGTCAGCGACAGCGTCCGTGCGCTGGTGCATGGCGATGCCGCCCTTGCACAGAAGGTCATTTCCGACGACGTTGTTCTCGATCATGCCGAACGCGAAGTCGGCGACAAGGCGATCGTCACCATCGCGCGCCGCCAGCCGATGGCCGCAGACCTGCGCGAAATCATGGGCTCCATTCGCATCGCCTCCGATCTGGAGCGCGTCGGCGATCTCGGCAAGAACACCGCCAAGCGTGTCATTGCCGTGCAGGGCCACGGCGTCCCGCGCCGTCTGGCGCGCGGCATCGAGCATCTCTCCGAACTGGCGCTCAGCCAGCTCAAGGAAGTGCTCGACGTCTACACGACCCGTTCGCCCGACAAGGCCGTGTCGATCCGTGAGCGCGACGAGGAAATCGACGCGATGTACACCTCGCTCTTCCGCGAGATGCTGACCTACATGATGGAAGATCCGCGCAACATCACCACCTGCACGCATCTTCTCTTTTGCGCCAAGAACATCGAGCGCATCGGCGACCATGCCACCAACATCGCCGAGACGATCTATTACATGGCGACCGGCAGCCAGCCCGAAGGCGAGCGCCCGAAGGACGATACCGCCAACACCGTCGGTGCGGTGACGGAATAACGAAGACGCCAGGAAAAGGAGACCAGAGACGCATGGTTCCGAGAGTTGCTGTTGTAGAAGACGAGGAAGCGCTCAGCGTTCTGCTGCGCTATAATCTCGAGGCTGAAGGCTTCGAGGTCGACACCATTCTGAGAGGCGACGAAGCCGAGCTTCGCCTCCAGGAGCGCATCCCCGATCTTCTGATCCTTGACTGGATGCTCCCCGGCGTGTCCGGCATCGAACTCTGCCGCCGGCTGCGCATGCGGCCGGAGACGGAGCGCCTGCCGATCATCATGCTCACCGCCCGCGGCGAGGAAAGCGAGCGCGTGCGCGGCCTTTCCACCGGCGCGGACGATTATGTCGTCAAGCCGTTCTCGACGCCGGAGCTGATGGCTCGCGTCAAGGCGATGCTGCGCCGTGCCCGTCCGGAGGTTCTCTCCACCGTGCTGCGCTGTGGCGACATCGAACTGGACCGCGAGACCCATCGCGTTCACCGCAAGAGCCGCGAAGTGCGGTTGGGGCCGACCGAATTCCGCCTGCTGGAATTCCTGATGGCTTCGCCAAGCCGCGTCTTCTCGCGCTCTCAACTCCTTGACGGTGTCTGGGGGCATGACATCTATGTCGACGAACGTACTGTCGATGTCCATGTCGGACGCCTGCGCAAGGCGCTGAACTTCTCCAATATGCAGGATGTCATTCGCACCGTTCGCGGTGCGGGTTACTCCATGGAAGCCTGAGCGGGAAACCGGTCAGTCATCCAACATAGCGGCGGAAACAGAAAACGGGCCTTTCGGCCCGTTTCTTTCATTCAACTATGAGGCATCTCAGCCGCGCGGTTGAGCCGCCGGCCGGCGACGCTCATGCACCGGCTGGTAGGCCAGGCGCTGATGGTAGCCGCAATAGGGCGATGCATCGGGGCTGTCATTGCCGCAGAAGTGGAAGTCATCTTTCAGCGGATCGCCGACTGGCCACTTGCAGGTGCGCTCGGTGAGTTCCGTCAGGCCGAGGCGACGCGAAATCGGAACGACCACATTGGCGGCCGGACGATATTCGATCTCGTTGACCGTATCGATCTCGACTTCTTCCTTGAGCATCGTCGCGCCCTGCTGACGGGTAACCGTGCGGGTTGCAACGCGCGAGGCGTAATTCGGTGCGCGCGGCGCCGAGGTGTTGCGCTTCTGCGCTCGGGCGGCCGTCGCTGTGCCGCCGGCCTTCGCTCGACCCGGCAGGCTCAAGCGATGCACCTTGCCGATGACGGCGTTACGACTGACACCACCAAGCTGCGCCGCGATCTGGCTCGCGCTCAAACCCTCGGACCACAGCTTCTTCAGCTTCTCGACGCGTTCGTCTGTCCAATTCATGCCCTGTCTCCGCTGTCGCGTTTCCGATGGCAGAATCCTTCACCATTGCCTCGCATTAGGGCGAGGCGCGAAACGCTTAAAAATTGTGGTGACTAGTTCCGCCGCATGCAGTCTAGTAATTGGGGTTTAACCTAGTGTGAGGCTGACTCCGTGACAAGAGTCGCATGATTCCTGGGGAATCGATTTCGGGGTTTTCCCCAACTTGCTTGCCCAGGCGTGGCATTTTTGCAATATTAGTAGTTTGTGACATACCTCTAGCCGAGAGGCGCTCTGCCGCGCCTGCTAAATCGCCTGTTTTGTTGACATTGCGGTGCAAAACATCAATAGTGCCCCAGCCGCCGCAAGGCGGCATTT
This sequence comes from Rhizobium sp., assembly GCA_036383055.1. Taxonomy (GTDB): domain Bacteria; phylum Pseudomonadota; class Alphaproteobacteria; order Rhizobiales; family Rhizobiaceae; genus Rhizobium. Next base: position 14,334 of record DASVPC010000004.1, read on the forward strand.
TTGATTTTTCCGGGCCCGTTTCACTTGAAGGAAACGATTGGCCCTAAAGGTTGTGATTGAGGAGATACGGGCCATGGCTGAAACCGCGCCGCTTTACGACACCTATATGCGTGCCCCGCTGCGGTTTGAGCGAGGAGAGGGCGTATGGCTGTTCACGGAGACGGGCGAGCGCTATCTCGATTTCGCCGCCGGTGTCGCGGTGAATTCGCTCGGCCATGCCCATCCCCATCTGGTTGCGGAACTGAAGGCGCAGGCCGACAAGGTCTGGCATCTGTCGAACCTCTATGAGGTGCCGGGCCAGGAGAAGCTGTCGAAGCGCCTGACGGAAGCCACCTTTGCCGACAAGGTGTTCTTCACCAATTCCGGCGCCGAGGCGTTGGAATGCGCGATCAAGACGGCGCGGCGCTATCAGTTCTCCAAGGGTCATCCCGAGAAGTTCCATATCATCACCTTCGAAGGCGCCTTCCATGGCCGTACGATCGCGACGATCGCCGCCGGCGGCCAGGAGAAGTATCTCGAAGGTTTCGGCCCGAAGGCGCCGGGCTTCGATCAGGTGCCCTTCGGCGATCTCGATGCCGTACGCGCCGCGGTTACCGATGCGACGGCCGGGATTCTCATCGAGCCTGTGCAGGGCGAGGGCGGCATCCGCCCCGCGACCAACGAATTCCTGCGCGGCCTGCGCCAGATCTGCGATGAGCATGGCCTGCTGCTGATCCTTGACGAAGTCCAGTGCGGCGTCGGCCGTACCGGCAAGCTCTTTGCTCATGAATGGTCCGGCGTCACGCCCGACATCATGGCTGTCGCCAAGGGTATTGGCGGTGGCTTTCCGCTCGGTGCGTGCCTCGCAACCGCCGAGGCGGCATCGGGTATGAAGGCCGGCACGCATGGCTCGACCTATGGCGGCAATCCGCTCGCCATGGCAGTCGGCAATGCCGTGCTTGATATCGTGCTGGCCGATGGCTTCCTACAGCATGTGCGCGATATCGCCCTGGTGTTCCGCCAGGGCCTCGCTTCGCTTCAGGATCGTTTCCCCGATATCATCGAGGATGTCCGCGGTGAGGGCCTGATGCTCGGCATCAAGGCCGCCATTCCGCAGGCTGAGTTGTTGCAGGCCATCCGCGCCGAGTATCTTCTAGGCGTTCCGGCCGGCGACAACGTCATCCGTCTGCTGCCGCCACTTGTGGTGACCGCAGAGGAAGCACGCGAAGGCATTGCCCGCATCGAACGCGCCGCAGAATCCGTGCGCGCCGCTCGCGTCAAAAAGTCGGCTTAAACCCAGCGCCCGCTGTCGGGGCGTTATTGCCCCACGCGGGCGTTGTTGTTTTCTAGAGTACAGGTAGGACCATGGCTTCTCCGAAACATTTTCTCGATCTCTCGGCTGTCGCGGCTGCCGATCTGCGCAGCATCATCGATGATGCCATCGTGCGAAAGCGGGCGCTGAAGGCGGGCACGGCCGACAAGCCGCTTGCCGGCAAGATGCTGGCGATGATCTTCGAGAAGCCGTCCACCCGAACCCGTGTTTCCTTCGATGTCGGCATGCGCCAGCTCGGCGGCGAGACGCTGTTCCTGTCGGGCACGGAAATGCAGCTCGGCCGGGCCGAGACGATCGGCGATACGGCGAAGGTACTATCGCGCTATGTCGACGCCATCATGATCCGCACGACGGAGCATTCGCGCCTGCTGGAGCTGGCAGAACACGCGACCGTGCCGGTCATCAATGCGCTGACCGACGACACGCATCCCTGCCAGATCATGGCCGACATCATGACCTTCGAGGAGCATCGCGGCCCGATCAAGGGCAAGACCATCGCCTGGACCGGCGACGGCAACAACGTACTGCATTCGCTGATCGAGGGGGCCGCACGCTTCGACTATCGCATGAACATGGCCGTACCCCTTGGTTCCGAGCCAAAGGATCACTATTTGAACTGGGCCCGCAACCAGGGCGCCGAAATCATGCTCTCGCATGATGCCGACCGTGCGGTCGCCGGCGTTGATTGCGTGGTAACCGATACCTGGGTTTCCATGAATCAGGAACACCGGGCCCGCGGTCACAACGTCTTCCAGCCCTATCAGGTCAACCAGGCTTTGATGGCACAGGCCGGCAAGGACGCCTTGTTCATGCATTGCCTGCCCGCCCATCGCGGGGAGGAAGTGACGGACGAAGTGATCGATGGTCCGCAATCCGTTGTTTTCGATGAGGCGGAAAACCGCCTTCATGCGCAAAAGTCGATTCTTGCTTGGTGCCTGGGCGCGATCTGAGGATATAGAACCGCGCCTTTGATAGCGCGGGCGCAGTAGGAGTAAAGCAATGGCGGAAAGTGCAGCCTCGCTGGGTCAATTCGATTTTGCCGGCGACGATCATGTCGTTCCCTTTCAGGTGGAAGGTCTTGATGTGCGCGGCCGCGCCGTGCAGCTCGGGCCTTTGCTGGACGCAATTCTTGCCCGGCACAATTATCCGGCCCCGGTTGCCCGGCTGTTGGCCGAGGCCGTGGTGCTGACCGTGTTGCTCGGCACCTCGCTGAAGTTCGAGGGCAAATTCACCGTGCAGACCAAGGGCGACGGACCGGTCGATCTTCTGGTCGCCGATTTCGCCACGCCGGAAAATGTCCGCGCCTATGCCCGCTTCGATGAAGAGGCGCTGGCGAAGGCCGTGGCTGCCGGTGAAACCGAGCCGGAACAGCTGCTCGGCAAGGGCGTGCTCGCCTTTACCATCGATCAGGGTCGCTACAGCCAGCCCTATCAGGGGATCGTGGCGCTTGACGGCGCCTCGCTCGAGGAGATCGCCGGGACCTATTTCCGCCAGTCGGAGCAGATCCCGACCCGTGTCCGTCTGGGCGCTGCCGAACTGTTCGACCGCGACGAGGCCGGCAAGCCGCGCCATCGCTGGCGGGCGGGCGGCTTGATCGCGCAGTTCCTGCCGGAAGCGCCGGAGCGCATGCGCCAGCCGGATCTCCATGGCGGCGACGGCGATGACGGCCTGCGCCATCACGTCGAGGACGACGCCTGGGAGGAAGCCCGGTCACTGGTGGAGACGATCGATGCCGACGAATTGACCGACCCGCAGGTCGGCACCGAGCGTCTGCTGTTCCGTCTCTTCCACGAGCGTGGCGTGCGGGTCTATGAACCGAAGGCGGTCTTCGACCGCTGCACCTGTTCGCGCGACAAGCTGAAGGGTGTGCTGCAGGGCTTTTCCGCCGAGGAAATCGAGGCGAGCCAGGAGGATGGCGAAATCGCCGTCACCTGCGAATTCTGCTCGACCACCTATCGCTTCGAAGTCTCCGAGGTAAAGGAAGCCTGATCGGGCTCAGTTCAGCGTCCGCAGCAGGTTGGGCGTATCCAGGGAGAAGGCGGGGATCTTGACGTGAAAGAGCTCCCCGTCGTCCGTCTCCATCTGATAATGGCCGAACATCATGCCCGATGGCGTATCGAGCGGGCAGCCTGACGAATATTCGTAGGTATCGCCGGGGCCAAGCCGCGGCTGCTCGCCGACGACGCCAGGCCCGGTCACCTCATCCACCAGTCCGTTCTGATCGGTGATGTGCCAATAGCGCGTCACCAGCCGAACGTGGACCATGGAGTGGTTGGAAATGACGATGCGATAGCCCCAGACATAGCGGTCGTCATCCGGATCGGATTGCTCCTCCAGATAAAAGGGTTCGACGACGACTTCAATATCCCGTGTTAGAGCGCGATACATGCCTGACACCTTGGTCATTACTCCGAAACGTCGTGCGTTCCAATGAACACACACCGGACGCTCCAGCATTTTAAGTCTAGGGCATCTGCTCCGCTTTCCATGATCCCACGAAAGCGGGACATCTAGCGGTATCCTATACACAACCTGTCCCGTCAAGGAACGGATCTGTGAAAACTCCTATAACGGGTAAATCATACGGCTTTTCAGGGACTAAGGCTAGTTCCAGGGGCCAGTTGGCCTTGGCCGACGCTATCGGGCATGCCTTCTGCCAAGGCGTGCCGCCCCGCCCGAACGAGATCCGGGCGGGTCTGGATGGTAAAACTCAGGCCGAAACCTGCTCGAGCGCACGGGCGAAATCCTCGACCAGATCGTCGCCATCCTCGATGCCGGCGGAGAGGCGCACGGTGCCCGGCGAAATGCCCAGTTCGGCGCGGGCCTCGTCGGTGAGGTTCTTGTGCGTGGTGGTGGCCGGATGGGTGATCAGGCTCTTCGAGTCGCCGAGATTGTTGGAGATCTTCACGATCTCCAGCGCGTTCTGCAGCTTGAAGGCTGCTTCCTTGCCGCCCTTCAGCTCGAA
>DASVPC010000005.1:0-1854 GCA_036383055.1 Rhizobium sp.
CACCCCGACCCTCTCCCCAAGGGGAGAGGGAGAAAAAAGTGTCGGATTGCTTCGCTTCGCTCGCAATGACGGCATATATCATCGCGCCTTAATACGAACGCGGCATGCCGAGCACATGCTCGGAAAGATGCGACAGGATCAGGTTGGTCGAAATCGGCGCTACCGAGTAAAGCCGCGTCTCGCGGAATTTGCGTTCGATGTCGTATTCCTCGGCGAAGCCGAAGCCGCCATAGGTCTGGATGCAGGCATTGGCAGCTTCAAAGGACGCATCGGCGGCGAGCATCTTCGCCATGTTAGCCTCCGCGCCGCAGTCCTTGCCCGCTTCATAAAGCCGGGTGGCTTCCTTCACCATCAGTTCGGCGGCGCGCATGTTGGCGTAGGATTTCGCGATCGGAAACTGGATGCCTTGATTTTGGCCGATCGGACGACCGAACACGGAACGCTCCCTGGCGTAGGTGCTGGCCTTGTTGATGAACCACTTGGCGTCGCCGACGCATTCCGATGCAATGAGAATGCGTTCCGCATTCATGCCCGACAGGATGTAGCGGAAGCCCTTGCCTTCCTCGCCGATCAGGTTTTCGGCGGGCACCCTCATGTTGTCGAAGAACACTTCCGTGGTGGAATGGTTCATCATGGTGCGGATCGGCCGGATGGTCAGCCCACCGGCCTTCCTCGCTTCCTGCATGTCGACGATGAAAACGGACAGGCCATCGGTCCGTTTGGCCGTCTGTTCCTTCGGCGTCGTGCGCGCCAGAAGGATCATCAGGTCGGAGTATTCGGCGCGGCTGGTCCAGATCTTCTGTCCATTGACGACGTAGTGGTCGTTGCCTTCGCGTTTGGCAAACGTCTTCAGCGATGAAGTGTCTGTGCCGCTGGTCGGCTCAGTGACGCCGAAGGCCTGCAGCCGCAACTCGCCGCTGGCGATGCGTGGCAGCCACTTGGATTTCTGCTCCTCGCTGCCGTGCCGCAGCAGCGTGCCCATGGTGTACATCTGGGCGTGGGTGGCGCCGCCGTTGCAGCCTGCGCGCTGGATTTCCTCCAGAATCGCGGCGGCAGCCGATAGCTTCAGCCCGGAACCTCCATACTCTTCCGGGATCAGCACTGACAGGTAACCAGCGTCAATCAGGGCTTGAACGAATTCCTTCGGGTAGGCCATCTCGCGGTCGAGCTTGCGCCAGTACTCGCCGGGGAATTGCGCGCAAAGTTTCGCGACCGACTCGCGGATGTCAGAAAAATCTTGCTCGTGATGTGTCATGCTTCCGTGTTTGGCAGATCGCCAGCCTGTGTTCCAGCGGTTTGGGGCGCGCGGCCGTATTCCAAATTTGCATCTGTAGCGCAGCTAGTAGGCGCAAGAGGCTCGCCACGAAGAGATGGCATCATGCGCGGTTACGCGTTGATGCGAACGGGCAGGGTCTCATAACCCTTCACGAAGCTCGAATAGATCCGCGTCGGCTCGCCGACGACTTCGATGTTGTCGAAGCGTTTGAGGATTTCTTCCCAGATGATCTTGAGCTGCAGATCAGCCAGCCGCATGCCGACGCAGCGGTGAATGCCGAAGCCGAACGACATGTGGGTTCGCGGCCGGGCACGGTCGATGATGAAGCTGTCGGGGTTCTCGATCACCTCGCTATCGCGGTTGCCGGAGACGTACCACATCACGACGCGGTCGCCCTTCTTGATGAGCTTGCCGCCGAGTTCGGTGTCCTGCAGCGCCGTGCGGCGCATGTGGGCCAGCGGCGTCTGCCAGCGGATCACTTCGGGCACGAAGCTGTCGATCAGCGCGTGATTGGCGCGCAGCTTGTCGTACTCTTCCGGGTTCTCGTTGAGCGCCAGCACCGAGCCGGTCATCGAGTT
>DASVPC010000006.1:0-5413 GCA_036383055.1 Rhizobium sp.
CGCGATCGAAGGCGCTGACGTCTGCATCGTCACCGCCGGCGTCGCCCGCAAGCCGGGCATGAGCCGCGACGATCTTCTCGGCATCAACCTCAAGGTCATGGAGCAGGTCGGCGCCGGCATCAAGAAGTATGCCCCGAACGCCTTCGTGATCTGCATCACCAACCCGCTCGACGCGATGGTCTGGGCACTGCAGAAGTTCTCGGGCCTCCCGGCCAACAAGGTCGTCGGCATGGCCGGCGTGCTGGACTCGTCGCGCTTCCGCCTCTTCCTCGCCAAGGAATTCAACGTTTCCGTCGAAGACGTCACCGCTTTCGTTCTCGGTGGCCATGGCGACTCGATGGTTCCGCTCGCCCGCTACTCCACCGTTGCCGGCATTCCGCTGACCGACCTCGTCACCATGGGCTGGCTCACCGCCGAGCGCCTGGAAGAGATCATCCAGCGCACCCGTGACGGCGGCGCCGAAATCGTCGGCCTGCTGAAGACCGGCTCGGCCTACTACGCTCCGGCTGCTTCCGCCATCGCAATGGCTGAATCCTACCTCAAGGACAAGAAGCGCGTTCTGCCCAGCGCTGCCCATCTCGATGGCCAGTACGGCGTCAAGGACATGTATGTCGGCGTTCCCACGGTCATCGGCGCCGGCGGCGTCGAGCGCATCATCGAGATCGACCTGAACAAGGCCGAGAGGGAAGCCTTCGACAAGTCGGTCGCATCCGTCGCCGGCCTTTGCGAAGCCTGCATCGCCATCGCGCCGTCGCTGAAGTAATTTCCGCGTTATAACAGGGATAAACCCATGAACATTCATGAATATCAGGCCAAGGCTCTGCTGAAGTCCTATGGCGCACCCGTCGCGGACGGCGTTGCCATCTTCTCCGCAGACGAAGCCGCTGCTGCTGCCAAGCAGCTTCCAGGCCCGCTTTACGTCGTCAAGAGCCAGATCCATGCCGGCGGTCGCGGCAAGGGCAAGTTCAAGGAACTTAGCCCCGACGCCAAGGGCGGCGTTCGTCTCGCCAAGTCGATCGAGGACGTCGTTGCCAATTCCAAGGACATGCTCGGCAACACGCTGGTGACCAAGCAGACCGGCCCGGCCGGCAAGCAGGTCAACCGCCTCTACATCGAAGACGGCGCCGACATCGACCGCGAACTCTACCTCTCGATCCTGGTCGACCGCTCGGTCGGTCAGGTCGCCTTCGTCGTATCGACCGAAGGCGGCATGGACATCGAGACCGTCGCACACGACACGCCGGAAAAGATCATCACCGTCGCCATCGATCCGTCGACGGGCGTCACGGCTGCCAATTCGGCTGCTCTTTCCGACGCGCTGAAGCTCGACGGTGTTGCCCGCGAAGACGCCGACAAGCTGTTCCCGATCCTCTACAAGGCCTTCGTCGAGAAGGACATGGCCCTGCTCGAGGTCAACCCGCTGATCGTCATGACCAACGGCCGCCTGCGCGTTCTCGACGCCAAGGTCTCCTTCGACGGTAACGCACTGTTCCGCCACGAAGACATCGTCGCGCTGCGCGACACGTCCGAGGAAGACGCCAAGGAAATCGAAGCGCACAAGTATGACCTCGCCTATGTCGCCCTCGACGGCAACATCGGCTGCATGGTCAACGGCGCCGGTCTTGCCATGGCAACCATGGACATCATCAAGCTCTACGGCGCCGAGCCGGCGAACTTCCTCGATGTTGGCGGCGGCGCCACCAAGGAAAAGGTCACCGCGGCCTTCAAGATCATCACTGCGGACCCGGCTGTCGAAGGCATCCTGGTCAACATCTTCGGTGGCATCATGAAGTGTGATGTCATTGCCGAGGGCGTGCTCGCAGCCGTCAAGGAAGTCGGTCTGCAGGTTCCGCTCGTCGTTCGCCTCGAAGGCACCAACGTCGATCTCGGCAAGAAGATCATCAATGAATCCGGTCTCAATGTCATCTCTGCCGATGACCTGGACGATGCCGCCCAGAAGATCGTCAAGGCAGTCAAGGGAGCCTGAGGCAAGATGTCCATTCTCATCAACAAAGACACCAAGGTCCTGGTTCAGGGCCTGACCGGCAAGACCGGCACCTTCCACACCGAGCAGGCGCTGGCCTATCACGGCACGCAGATGGTCGGCGGTATCCATCCTTCCAAGGGTGGCGAAACCTGGACCGGCAAGGAAGGCGAAAAGCTGCCGATCTTCAAGTCGGTCGCTGAAGGCAAGGACGCGACCGGCGCCAATGCCTCGGTCATCTACGTGCCGCCGGCAGGTGCCGCGGCTGCCATCCTCGAAGCGATCGACGCTGAGATCCCGCTGATCGTCTGCATCACGGAAGGCATTCCGGTTGCCGACATGGTCAAGGTCAAGGCTCGCCTCGACAAGTCGAAGTCGCGCCTGATCGGACCGAACTGCCCCGGCGTGATGACGCCGAACGAATGCAAGATCGGCATCATGCCGGGCTCCATCTTCAAGAAGGGCTCGGTCGGCGTTCTCTCGCGTTCGGGCACGCTCACCTATGAAGCCGTGTTCCAGACCACCAATGAAGGCCTCGGCCAGACGACGGCTGTCGGCATCGGCGGCGACCCGGTCAAGGGCACGGAATTCATCGACATCCTCGAGATGTTCCTCGCCGACGACGAAACCAAGTCGATCATCATGATCGGCGAAATCGGCGGTTCGGCGGAAGAAGAAGCCGCGCAGTTCCTCAAGGACGAAGCCAAGAAGGGCCGCAAGAAGCCGATGGTCGGCTTCATCGCCGGCCGCACGGCACCTCCCGGCCGCACCATGGGCCATGCTGGCGCCGTGATCTCCGGCGGCAAGGGCGGCGCGGAAGACAAGATTGCGGCGATGGAAGCGGCAGGCATTCGCGTGTCGCCGTCGCCGGCGCGTCTCGGCAAGACGCTGGTGGAAGTCCTGAAGGGCTGATCCTACCTATAGCAAGACCCGGACGGGGAGCGGCAGCCGCCTATCCCGTCCGGTTTTCCAGTCAGTGAATACAGATGTGCGGTCCCAATGGGCCGCTGACGAAATACGGTCGCCGGATGTCCATAAGCCGGCAATGCAAACAAGTCGGGAGGCGGACGAAGGCGTCCGCATATCACCATGGCAAGGCAAGAAGCCAACGAGCAATTTCAGATCACTTCGTTCCTGGATGGTGCGAACGCTGCTTATATCGAGCAACTTTACGCGCGTTACGAGGAAGACACATCGTCGGTATCCGACGAGTGGCGGTCCTTCTTCAAGGCGCTGGAAGACAGTCCTGACGATGTGAAGCGGGCGGCCAAGGGCGCCTCCTGGCAGCGCAAGAACTGGCCGATTCCGGCTGGTGGTGAGCTCGTCTCCGCGCTCGACGGCAATTGGGGCATCGTCGAAAAGGTCATCGAGACCAAGGTGAAGGCCAAGGCCGAAGCCCAGGGCAAGCCGGCCGACACCGCTGACGTCCTGCAGGCGACGCGCGATTCCGTCCGCGCCATCATGATGATCCGCGCCTATCGCATGCGCGGCCACCTGCATGCCAAGCTCGATCCGCTCGGCATCGCCGCCGCGGTCGAGGACTACAAGGAACTGTCGCCGGAAGCCTACGGCTTCACCGAGGCCGACCTTGATCGCAAGATCTTCATCGATAACGTGCTCGGCCTCGAATATGCGAGCGTGCGCGAGATGATCGAGATCCTCGAGCGCACCTACTGTTCGACGCTCGGCGTCGAATTCATGCATATTTCCAATCCGGAAGAGAAGGCCTGGATCCAGGAGCGCATCGAAGGCGTCGACAAGGGGATTGCTTTCAATCCCGAGCGCAAGAAGGCGATCCTGCAGAAGGTCATCGAAGCCGAAGGCTACGAGCAGTTCCTCGACGTCAAGTTCAAGGGTACCAAGCGTTTCGGCCTCGACGGCGGTGAATCGCTGATCCCGGCGCTGGAGCAGATCCTGAAGAGCGGCAGTCAGCTCGGCCTCAGGGAAGCCCTGTTCGGCATGGCCCATCGCGGCCGCCTGAACGTGTTGTCCCAGGTCATGGGCAAGCCACACCGCGCGATCTTCCACGAGTTCAAGGGCGGTTCCTACGCGCCGGACGAAGTCGAAGGCTCTGGTGACGTCAAGTACCATCTCGGTGCCTCCTCGGACCGTGATTTCGACGGCACCAAGGTGCACGTTTCGCTGACGGCGAACCCGTCGCATTTGGAAATCGTCAATCCGGTGGTCATGGGCAAGGCCCGCGCCAAGCAGGATATGGGTGCTACCCAGTGGGATGGCGACATCATTCCGCTGTCCGAGCGCGCCAAGGTCGTGCCGCTCCTGATCCACGGCGATGCTGCTTTCGCCGGCCAGGGCGTGGTTGCCGAAATCCTCGGCCTGTCTGGCTTGCGCGGCCATCGCGTCGCCGGCACGATGCATGTCATCATCAACAACCAGATCGGCTTCACCACCAATCCGGCCTTCTCGCGCTCGTCGCCCTATCCGTCCGACGTCGCCAAGATGATCGAAGCACCGATCTTCCATGTGAATGGCGACGATCCGGAAGCCGTTGTTTATGCGGCGAAGATCGCCACCGAATTCCGCATGAAGTTCCACAAGCCTGTGGTCCTCGACCTGTTCTGCTACCGCCGCTACGGCCACAATGAAGGCGATGAACCGTCCTTCACGCAGCCGAACATGTATAAGGTCATCCGTGCCCACAAGACGGTCCTGCAGCTCTACTCCGAGCGGCTGGTCGCCGAGGGCGTGCTGACTGACGGCGAAGTCGAAAAGATGAAGGCCGACTGGCGCGCGCATCTCGAGCAGGAGTTCGAGGCCGGCCAGCATTACAAGCCGAACAAGGCCGACTGGCTTGATGGCGAGTGGTCGGGCCTGCATGCGGCCGACAACGCCGACGAACAGCGCCGCGGCAAGACCGCCGTGCCGATGAAGACGCTGAAGGAGATCGGTCGCAAGCTGTCGGAAATCCCGGCCGGCTTCCACGCGCACCGCACCATCCAGCGTTTCATGGAAAACCGCGCCAACATGGTGCAGAGTGGTGAAGGCATCGACTGGGCGATGGCGGAAGCGCTGGCTTTCGGCGCACTTGTCATCGAAGGCCACAAGATCCGCCTGTCTGGTCAGGATTGCGAACGCGGCACCTTCTCGCAGCGTCACTCGGTTCTCTACGATCAGGAAACGGAAGAGCGCTATATCCCGCTCGCCAACCGGTCGCCGACCCAGGCCCGTTACGAAGTCATCAACTCGATGCTTTCGGAAGAGGCTGTCCTCGGCTTCGAATACGGCTATTCGCTGGCCCGCCCGAATGCGCTGACCCTCTGGGAAGCCCAGTTCGGCGATTTCGCAAACGGTGCGCAGGTCGTGTTCGACCAGTTCATCTCGTCTGGCGAACGCAAGTGGCTGCGCATGTCGGGTCTCGTCTGCCTGTTGCCGCATGGCTATGAAGGCCAGGGTCCGGAGCAATCGTCC
>DASVPC010000007.1:0-12252 GCA_036383055.1 Rhizobium sp.
GCATCCGGGCTTGCGCGCAAGATGCCAAGCACCGGCATCAGGTTGACGTCCTTGCGCTTGAAATCGTGATAGCCGGAGATCTTGTTCGGGTCGAGACGGCCGCGCACCGTGTCCTGAACGAACATCAGCACCTTGCTGGAAAGCGTCAGCTCGAACTGCATCAGCACACGGTCGCGCATTTCCTGATCGACGCTCGATTGGTCGAAATTCGGCGGCGTCACCGCATAATCGGCAGGATCGAGACCGGCGGAGCCGGCATCGGCGAGAACCGCCAGGGCAGCCTTGGCCTTGTCGTTGATGGCATTGTCAGCAACCCAGACCAGCGGCTTGCTCTGGTCGGCATAATAAGATTCGACCGCCTTGGCGACGTCATTCGTGGCCATGACGCGAACTTCTGTCAGATGATGACGCTGCGACGCGCTCGAATCGACGGAAACCGGCGTGGCCGAAGCATCAGCGACAGCTCCGGTCACCACCGGATCGGCAAAACGATTGGAAGCAACCAGCCGCAAGGCTTCGGGCTTGTAAGTATAATATTGCGGAGCATCAACCTTCGGCAGCGGCCCTTTCGGCTGCGCCGACTTGGGAGCAGTAATGCTCTCCTGCGCTGGATTGGCGGTGACCGGAGCGGAGACTTGCGTGCTCTGCTGACGCCCCTGGCCTCCACGAATGAAGTCCATGAGGGTCATCGCGTTCGCGGAAGTCGCGCCGACGGCGGAGATGCAGCAGGAAAGCGCCAGGACGGATGCTGCGGCTTTGGTGACAAGTTTCATTCTATAATCAGTCCCCGTGTCATGCTGTAGCCTCGAGACAGACGGCGCTGTTTTCAAATCGGCCACGATGTTCCTAACATCGTTTAACCATCAAAATGAAAACGACCAGCCCCGCCTTTTGTTCAACGCCTCAACTTCGTGTGAGAAAGCAAGGGCGTGCTTCGCGGTTAGTTCACACAAAATTATGAAATTATTGGTTAATTTTTTATTGAATTTTCCTGCGGTTTTCATGCGCCTATAAGCACGTTGTAAAGAATATCCGCCAAGCGTGTTAAAAAGAACACGCCCCACGCTGTGGATTAAAAACATGATGAATTCAGTCATGAAATACACGCGCCAGCTGTTTTCTTGAGCGCCGTTCGGACCTATATGGCAACTATCTTTTTCAACGGAAAAGCAGGATCAGAGATCATGACCTCCACCCGCATCGAAACCGACACGTTTGGCCCGATCGAAGTGGCAAGCGACCGCTATTGGGGCGCGCAGGCGCAGCGCTCGCTCGGCAACTTCAAGATCGGCTGGGAGAAGCAGCCATTGTCGATCATCCGCGCGCTGGGCATCGTCAAACAGGCTGCCGCCCGCGCCAACGTGGAGCTTGGCCAACTGGATCCTGCTCTCGGTAAAGTGATCGTCGAAGCGGCGCAGGAAGTCATCGACGGCAAGCTCAACGACCATTTTCCGCTGGTCGTCTGGCAGACGGGCTCGGGCACGCAGTCGAACATGAATGCCAATGAAGTGATCTCCAACCGCGCAATCGAAATGCTCGGCGGCGTCATGGGTTCGAAGAAGCCGGTGCATCCGAACGATCACGTCAACATGAGCCAGTCGTCAAACGACACCTATCCGACGGCAATGCACATCGCCTGCGCCGAGCAGATCGTCCATCACCTGTTGCCAAGTCTGCGGCACCTGCATGCAGCCCTCGAAAAGAAGGTCGCCGACTTCGCCCATATTATCAAGATCGGCCGCACCCACACGCAGGATGCGACGCCGCTGACGCTCGGCCAGGAGTTTTCCGGCTATGCGGCGCAGATCGCCTCGGCCATCAAGCGCATCGAGCTGACGCTCCCAGGCCTCAGCGAACTCGCCCAAGGCGGCACGGCTGTGGGAACCGGCCTCAATGCGCCGATCGGCTTTGCCGAAAAAGTGGCTGACGAGATCGCCAGGATCACCGGCCTGCCCTTCGTCACCGCGCCGAACAAGTTCGAGGCGCTCGCCGCCCATGATTCGATGGTCTTCAGCCATGGCGCCATCAATGCCGCCGCCGCCGCTCTCTTCAAGATCGCCAACGACATCCGCCTGCTCGGTTCCGGCCCGCGCGCCGGCCTCGGCGAATTGTCGCTGCCGGAAAACGAGCCGGGCTCGTCGATCATGCCGGGCAAGGTCAATCCTACCCAGTGCGAAGCCCTAACGCAGGTCTGCATCCATATCTTCGGCAATAACGCCGCCCTCACCTTCGCCGACAGCCAGGGTCATTTCGAGCTCAACGTCTACAACCCGATGATGGCCTATAATTTCCTGCAGTCGGTGCAGCTGCTCGGCGACGCCGCCGTCTCCTTCACCGACAATTGCGTCGTCGGCATCGAGGCACGCGAGGACAATATCAAGGCGGGCCTGGAACGCTCGCTGATGCTGGTGACGGCGCTCGCCCCGAAGATCGGCTACGACAACGCCGCCAAGATCGCCAAGACTGCACACAAGAACGGCACGACGCTGAAGGAGGAAGCCCTGGCGAGCGGGCTGGTTTCGGCCGAGGACTATGATGCGATCGTCCGGCCGGAAACGATGATTGGGCCGAAGTAGACCGAGCTTACGAAGGAGGGCTTCCGGCAGTCGTCGGGAGTCCACACAAGCAATTGCATTTGGACCTTCCCGGATTTAGACCGTTTCCAAACGTCTCTTCCGCCACTTCAAGGCATTGAAAGGTCCACGCATGGCTGACGATCTCTTTCCCCTCGGTGCAGACGCCACTCCCTATCGCAAGATTTCCAGCGATTACGTCTCCGTCGATACGTTCAAAGGCCAGGATATCCTGACCGTCGACCCCGAGGGTATCCGGCTGCTCGCCGAAACCGCTTTCGCCGACATCAACCATCTTCTGCGACCCGGCCACCTCAAGCAGCTCGCCTCCATTCTCGAAGACCCGGAGGCGACTGACAACGACCGTTTCGTCGCCTACGACCTTTTGAAGAACGCCAATATCGCCGCCGGCGGCGTGTTGCCCATGTGCCAGGACACCGGCACGGCGATCATCATGGGCAAGAAGGGTCGGCGCGTCTGGACTGAAGGCGGCGACAACGCGGCCTTGGCCAAGGGCGTGCTTGACGCCTACGAGAAGAAGAACCTGCGCTATTCTCAGCTCGCTCCCATCAAGATGTTTGAAGAAAAGAACACCAAGAACAACCTTCCAGCCCAGATCGACATCTATGAGGAAGGCACCGACGCCTACGAATTCCTCTTCGTTGCCAAGGGCGGCGGTTCGGCCAATAAGACCTTCCTCTATCAGGGCACACCGTCGCTGCTCACCCATGACCGCATGCTGGATTTCCTGAAGGAAAAGATCCTGACGCTCGGCACGGCGGCTTGCCCCCCCTACCATCTGGCGATCGTCATCGGCGGCACATCGGCCGAGATGACCCTCAAGACGGTCAAGCTCGCCTCGACGCGATACCTGGACTGTCTTCCCACGGAGGGCTCCGAAAGCGGGCATGCCTTCCGGGATATCGAAATGGAAAAGGAAATCCACAAGCTGACGCAGAGCCTCGGCGTCGGCGCGCAGTTTGGCGGCAAGTACTTCTGCCACGACGTCCGCGTCATCCGCCTGCCCCGCCACGGCGCCTCTTTGCCGATCGGCCTGGGCGTTTCCTGCTCGGCCGACCGTCAGGCCAAAGGCAAGATCACCCGCGACGGCATCTTCATCGAGCAGCTCGAAACCGATCCGTCGAAATACATGCCCGAAATCGATGAGGCAAAGCTGTCCGAATCGATGGTCCGCATCGACCTCAACCGGCCGATGGCGGATATCCTGGCGGAACTGTCCCGCCATCCGGTCAAAACCCGGCTGTCGCTGACCGGCACTATCATCGTCGCCCGCGACCTGGCGCATGCGAAAATCCGCGAGCGCCTGGAAAAAGGCGAAGGCATGCCCGAATATCTGAAAAACCACCCGGTTTACTACGCAGGGCCGGCCAAGACGCCGGCGGGCTACGCCTCTGGCTCCTTCGGCCCGACGACGGCCGGGCGCATGGACAGCTACGTCGACCAGTTTCAATCCTTCGGCGGCTCGATGGTCATGCTCGCCAAGGGCAACCGCTCGCGCGCCGTGCGCGAGGCCTGCAAGACCCACAAGGGCTTCTATCTCGGTTCCATCGGCGGCCCTGCCGCTCGCCTTGCCCAGGACTGCATCAAAAAGGTCGAGGTGCTGGAATATCCGGAACTCGGCATGGAAGCGGTCTGGAAAATCGAAGTGGAAGACTTCCCCGCTTTCATCGTCATCGACGACAAGGGCAACGACTTCTTCCAGGAGCTCAATCTGGGCTGACCATTTTTACCGGAATAGAGAGAAGGAAGGCGCCGTTTGGCGCCTTCTTGCTAAGTATATCTATATATGAAAGCAATTAGTTCTGAATCTTAGATTGCAGATAAAATTTGATATTAATTGCCTTATTTCTTTTCAAAGATTCTTAGGCTAAGTAAAGTTAGTGCTTTCATGAATTGATATTACGGAGTTCGCCGATGAATACGGTGATTGCGCCCAAGGCGCAAGTTCCCGACGTGGCAGGACAGATTACCTATGCCATGCGGTCTATGGGTGTCGCACCCATACCGCGGAATTATGAACTGTTCTACGAAGCCTATATCGGCTCCAATCCCGTCCTGACCCGCGAACTCGCCGCCCTCGGCAGCAACGCCACGCAAGAAGAGCTGGACGCGATCAGCACGCGGCATTCCGCACGCCATTCCAGCCGCATTTTCGATGAGGCGCATGCCCGCATCATCACCGAACTGGATGGCGTGTTGCGTGCGCTTCAGCAGGAGCAGACCTCCCTGGAAAGCTACAACCGGCTGCTTGGCGAAACCTGCCAGCGCATGATGTCCAAGAATCACAATAGCGTCGACCTGCTGCGCGGCGCCATCGACATCCTGACCGAAGCGACCGGTGACACCATGGCGCATGGTGAGCGGACCGTCGAGAACGTCAACCAGCGCAGCCAGGAAATGGATCAGGTCCGCAAGGAGCTGGACGAATACAAGCGCATCGCCAACACCGACGCACTGACACGCCTCTCCAATCGCCGCGCCTTCGACGACCGCCTGGCTACCGTTTTCGACAACCAGATGGCCCGTCCCGTGACAGCGCTGGTGCTGGCGGACATCGATCATTTCAAGAAAATCAACGACAACTACGGTCATCCCGTCGGTGACAAGATCCTGGCAACCGTCGCCTCCGTCATTCGCGCCAACGTCCGCCGCGAGGCCTTCGTCGCGCGTACCGGCGGCGAGGAGTTTGCGTTGATCCTCGAAGGCTATACGCCTGATGACGCGCTGGCGACTTGCGAACGCATCCGCCGTGCGCTCGAGGCAACGCCGTTCAAGAATTCACGCACCAGGGTGAATTATGGCCCGATTACCATCTCGCTAGGTGTCTGCATGGCCTCCGATGCCACAGATCCCGGCGAACTCTACGGTAAGGCGGATATCGCGCTCTATTCCGCCAAGAATGCCGGCCGTAATTGCAGTTACGCCTACCAGAACGGCATGCAGAAAGACTTCTCGAAAAGTTGGCTTATCTACAAGACATAAAATCAAGGCCAACGGCCGTCGGCACCCTACTTCTGGAGGCGCCGACGGCTTTCATTACCACATGCTTTTGGCGGCGCGTACCGGCCATTCGCGGTCATAGGTTTCCTGGTCGAAATCGCCTTTCGCCGCCTTCAGCAGCATGCCGGGCGTCGGCAGGTTCGCAGGGTCGATGAACCTCTCGGTATTCCAGAGCTCCGCACGCATCACCGCCCGCGCGCACTGGAAATAGACCTCGTCGATAGTGATCACCACGACGCTGCGCGGATGCTTGCCGTCCATCTCGAAGCTTGCCAGCAGGCTTTCCTCGATGGAAACGACTGCGCGGCCATTGAGCCGCATCGTCGTGTTCGAGCCGGGAATGAGGAACATCAGCGCGATACGCGGATCGCGGACGATATTGGCGAGCGAATCGACACGATTGTTGCCGCGCCAGTCGGGAAGCAGCAGCGTCTTGTCATCCTCTACACGCACGATGCCGCCGAGATCACCGCGCGGCGAGCAATCCAGCCCTTCCGGGCCGACCGTTGCCAGCGCCATGAACGGCGACGCCTCGATCATCAAGCGGTAAAGCGGCGTCAGCGCATTCGTCACCTTGGCGGTCGCGGCCTCACCGGCGCCGCCATAGAGTTCATTCAATTCTTCAACGGAAGTAATGATCTTCATGTTGCCTCGCGTCTTTTCGAACCGGATCCGGTGGGTTAGGCGCAAGGCATGACGTGGCTATGACACGCGCCGCGCTCGAGTCCGGGAAAACGATATCACCGTTTCACCGTCGGTTTCGAGCGCATTTTCGTCCTCGTTTGCAGTTTGCCCTTCCGCCAGGAATTCGCCGATCGCCTCCAGCACCGGAGCGGCGCTGACGATGCGGCGGTGGCCAAAACCATTCGCCCAGAGCATGCGAACATCGCCGCCCGCCCTCTCATAGGCACGAGCATGGTCGGCACTCACCTCCTTGTCGTCCTCGGCATGGACAACCAGCATCGGCCTGCCGAGATCACGCGCTCCACGACCGGCGTCGTAATCCTCGAGCGACCTGCCGGTGACACGGCCGACCTCCGCCTCAAGCGCCGCCTGGGTCTTCGGATTGAGCTTCATCAAGCCGCCAAAATCGGTAAACAGCCAACCCATCGCGCTCGGCGCGCCGATCAGCACCAGCCGCTCCGGCAGAACCGGCTCGCTGTCAGGCAGGAAACCGGCCGCTGCCAGCGCAATTGAGGCCCCGCCGAAGGAGTGCCCGATGGTCGCATCGAAGGCGCCAAACCGCTCCGCCGCCGCGGCGATGGCGGAAACGGCAAGGCGCAGGTTAAGGAAACGGCCCGGCGAACGACCATGGCCCGGCAGATCGAGCGCGATCACCTCGGCGCCGGTATCGGCCAGGAAAGCAGCCAGTTCCGACATATATTCGCTGCTGGAACCCCACCCGTGGACGACCAGGTACCGCTCACGCCGGCCCTTGGCGCCGCCATTGAAACGATAGGCCATTGCCCGTCCGCCGGGGAAGGACAGCATGATCGCCTCGGCGGAAGCAAGCCGCACCCTGCCCTCGGCATGAGCAGCCTTGGCCTTGGCGCCCTGGGGCAGACGCGACGGCGTCAGGCAGAAAAGCTTGAAGGCAGCCTGCCCGGCAAGCCTTGGCGAAACACGACTGAGGCTGGATAATCCCAGCTGGGTGACCTTGAGCGCAAAGGATGGCATAGTGGGAATCTCGAAATATGTTCAACTATGAACAATAAAGTACAATGATGAACAAAAATCAATCCCTCCCTTGGGATCATCCGCGTTTTCATAGCTGGATTGCCGTTGCCCGCGCCTGCCAGCTGATGCAGCAATCGCTCAGCCGGTCGCTCGGTCATCTCAACATCAAGACGCCGCATCTCGATATCCTCATCAATCTCTTCCGTTTCGAGGGCATTTCGCAGCAGGAACTGGCCCGCAAGCTGCTGGTCGGGCGCTCGAACATGAGCATGCTCCTGCCACAAATGGAAAAGCGCGGCCTGATTGAGCGGCGCGGCGACAAAAACGACAAGCGTGTCCTCCGGCTTTATCTCACCGAGGAAGGCCGGCGGGTGACGGAAGAGGCGATCATCATCCAGAATGATCTGATAAGCCGCATGCTGTCAGACGCACCTGTCGAGGAATGCGAACTGATGACCAAGCATATGGAACGCATTATCGGCCTGCTGCTACAGGACGAGCGAGAGCCTCTGGAATCTGTCGGCAACTAGTGATGGCCGGGCGGCCGAGCGAGCGGTACGGCGCGCGACAGCGAAGCATATTCCCAGATCGCCACGACAATCAGCACGGCCGTCGCAAGAACGCCGAGCTGATAGACCACGACCATCGGCAGCGTCAAAAGCAGCAGCGCCAATCCGGCAAGGCCGGCGAGATGCGATAGCGGCGGCCGGCCGGTTGTTGCTCCCTTGAACCAGAGATTGCCGATGAGGAACACCGCCGGGCCGCCGAGAATGGCGGCTGCGGTATGCAGATCGGCCTGATCGCGGGCATGCGAGAACAGGAACTCGTCGCCGACGACGCTCAGGATGATGCCGGCAAGAATGAGAATATGAGCATAGGTGAAGGCCTGCCGCGCCAGGCTGCCGGGCGCATCGTCATGCTCGATACGATGGGCGGCGCGTTCATGGCCGAACTGGAAATAGATCCACCACATGACCACAGTGCCGACGAAAGCAATGATGAACACCGCGATCATCAGCAGGGAAAGCGGCTCCTCCGCAAAGGTCCTGCCCGCCAACAGCACCGCCTCGCCCAGGCAGATGATGATAAACAGCGCGCAGCGCTCGGCGAGATGCGCGCCGGAGACATCCCAATCCTCGATGGTCGATTTGCCGAGACCAGGCACGCGGAAGCCCAACGCGGGAGACGCATATTCGATCACAAGCGCCACGAGCCATAGCACCACTTGCGCCTCGCCTCCCAGGATCGCTCCGACAATCCAGAAGATGCCGGACAGGATCAGCCAACTCGAGATGCGCAGGAAATTGCGATAATTGCCGGGATTGACGCCCCTCATGGCATAGGCGGCAAACAGCGAGCGGCCTACCTGCATGAAGACATAGGCGCCGGCAAAGAAGATTGCCTTTTCGCCGAAGGCTTCCGGGATCGACGCGGAGAGTACCAGGCCAGCAAACATCAAGACCAGCAGCATGATGCGAACCGGCATGCGCTCGGGATCCAGCCAATTCGTCACCCAGGCCGTAAACACCCATACCCACCAGACCGCGAAGACCAGCATGATGGCCTCAAGAACACCAAGCGGCGTGAAATGGCCGGCCAAGGCATGGGATAGCTGGGAAATCGAGAAGACGAAGACGAGATCGAAAAACAGTTCGATGAAAGAGACCTTGCTTTCGCTCTTGCCGCCCTTGGCGCGCAGCCAGCTTTCCCTGCCCCGACCGACCATGCCTGCCCCCGTTTTTCAAGAAAAAGCCTATTCTAGCGAGACTTGCCGGCCGCATCGCGACTCAAGCCCTTTTCTTTCAATTCAGCCTCATAGGCCGCGAAAAGCTCCGGACCCTTCTCACCGAGTTCACGAAGATAGGTCCAGGTGAAAATACCGGTATCGTGCATGTCGTCGAAGCCGATGCGTACGGCGTAATTTCCGGTCGGCGTCATCGACATGATCCCGACATTGCGCTTGCCCGGCACCGTGATCTTCTGCCCCGGCCCATGCCCCTGCACCTCGGCCGATGGCGACAGTACGCGCAACATTTCCGCCGACAGATCGAAGCTTGCGCCGTTGTTGAAGCTCACCACCAGATGATGACGGTCCTTCGATACTCTCAATTCGGTTGGCCAGACGTCGCCCATCGATTTTCCCATGCGTTTCAATGCCTGCTCGGAGAAGTAGGCCGACGTTAGTTCACACGCAAGTGCATTCGAAATGCATTTCCCTTGACGCAACAATCGCCTATGCACACATTAACATGGTAACGGAGGTTTTCGTGAACAGCATTGTCGGAACGATAGGCAACGGATCGCCCCTGGTGGCGGATGCGTTACCGATGGTTGACCCCTTCGGTCGGGCCGTCACCTATCTGCGCGTCTCCGTGACCGATCGCTGCGATTTCCGCTGCACCTATTGCATGGCGGAAAACATGACCTTCCTGCCGAAAAAGGACCTGCTGACGCTGGAAGAGCTGAACCGGCTCTGTTCCGCCTTCATCGCCAAGGGCGTGCGCAAGATCAGGCTGACCGGCGGCGAGCCGCTGGTGCGCAAGAACATCATGTTTCTGGTGCGCGAACTCGGTAAGCGCGTCCAGATCGGCGATCTCGAGGAATTGACGCTGACCACCAACGGGTCACAGCTCGCCCGTCATGCCGCCGAGCTCTACGATTGCGGCGTGCGGCGCATCAACGTCTCGCTCGATACGCTCGATCCCGACAAATTCCGTGCCATCACTCGCTGGGGCGATTTCGCCAAGGTGATGGAAGGCATCGACGCCGCGCAGAAGGCTGGTTTGAAAATCAAGCTCAATGCGGTGGCGCTCAAGGACTTCAACGAGGCCGAGATTCCCGAGATGCTGCGCTTCGCCCATGGTCGAGGCATGGACCTGACCGTCATCGAGACGATGCCGATGGGCGAAATCGAGGAGGACCGCACCGACCGGTATCTGCCGCTCTCCAAACTGCGGGCCGATCTCGAACAACAATTCACGCTGGCCGATATCCCCTACAAGACCGGCGGCCCGGCCCGCTATGTCGATGTCAGGGAAACCGGCGGCCGGCTCGGCTTCATCACACCGCTCACCCATAATTTCTGCGAGAGCTGCAACCGCGTGCGGCTCACCTGCACCGGCACGCTCTATATGTGCCTCGGCCAAAACGACGCCGCCGACCTACGAACCGCCCTGCGGGCTACCGAAGACGACGGCCTCCTCTACGCCGCCATCGACGAAGCCATTGCCCGCAAGCCGAAAGGCCACGATTTCATCATCGACCGCACCCACAACAGGCCGGCGGTCGCACGCCATATGAGCGTCACGGGCGGCTGATCAACATCGAGAAAATCAGATGCAGCTTGAGCTCATTCGCAATGCGACGCTGAAGATCAACTATGGCGGTCATGTACTGCTGATCGATCCTTATTTTGCGCCACGCCATAGCCTACCGTCATTCACCGGTCGCTCTCCCAACCCAATGACCGGGTTGCCCGCCTCGATCGACGATATTCTCAAGGGAGTGGAACTGGTGATCGTCTCGCATCTGCATACCGATCACTTCGATTCGGTAGCGAAGGAGCGTGTTCCTAAATCCCTGCCGATCCTTTGCCAGCCCGGCGACGAGGGAAGCATTCGAGAAGCCGGATTCACCAATGTCACACCGCTGCTTCAATCCACCATCTGGAACGGAGTGACGGTTACGCCGCGGCAAGGCAGCCACGGCCTCGGCCCGGTGGTCGAAAAAATGGGGCGGGTTATCGGCTTTACACTGGAGGTGGCCGGCGAACCCACTGTCTATTGGGCTGGCGATACGGTGCTCTATCCTCCGGTCGCCGAGACGATCCGGCAGATCTCGCCCGACATCATCATTACGCACTCCTGCGGCGCGCGCTGGGACGGCGATCTCATCGTCATGGATGCGGAGCAGACGGTCGCAGTCAGCCGCCTCGCGCCGCAAGCAATCGTCGTCGCAACCCATATGGAAGCGCTCGATCACGCCACCATCACGCGGCAAGATCTTCGCCAGGCGGCAGAGGCGGTGGATCTCGATCCATCGCGCCTGCTGATACCTGCCGACGGCGAAACGCTTAGTTTGAGCCGGTGATCTGACAAGGCTTCGGCAAGCACGACTAGCGCGACGCGAAGCGCTTCTTCGCCGCATCGGTCGCCGGCATGTACAGCGAAACTGCCGTTCCCTCAGGGTCGCGGAACTGGAAGGTCTTGTTACCCCAGGGCATCACCCTCAGCTCGTGGACGAGAGGAACCTTGTCCTTCAGGCGCTCATATTCCGCATCGATGTCCTCGACCTGGAATTCGAGGTAGGCGGTGCGATTGGCGCCGGGCTCGGCGCTACCCTCTTTCCAAAGCGCAACAGTTTCAACAGCGCCGATGGCCAACGTGGCCGCCGACGTCTGGATCTCGGCAAAGACCGGGGCGAGCCATTCGGCATGGAGCCCGGTTACCATTTCATAGAATTCTACCATGGCCTTCATGTCGGCCGCGATGAGACGGGTGGAAGCGAACTTCATAGCTAGTCCTTTTGATTGGAGACAAAGCCCTTGCGGCTCCGCAGAACCTCTTGTCGCATAACCCTGCTGCCACCATACTGTCAGCAGGAGTAAGTATGCGATGCGCCGTGCCGACCGACTGTTTCAGATCATCCAGATTCTGCGCCGATCGACCCGACCGGTGACGGCGAACGCGCTTGCAGTGGAACTGGAAGTGTCGAAGCGCACGGTGTATCGCGACGTGGCCGATCTGATAGGCCAACGGGTTCCGATCGAAGGCGAGGCAGGGCTGGGCTACCTGCTTGCCGCTGGCTACGACATGCCGCCACTAATGCTGGCGCCCGACGAACTCGAGGCGGTGGTGCTGGGCGCGCAGTGGGTCGCGGGCCATTCCGATAAGGTGCTCGCCAATGCGGCGCGCGATGTGATCGCGAAGATCGCCGCCGTTGTCCCTGAACGCCTGCGCCTGTTCATCGTCGAGCCGAGCGT
>DASVPC010000008.1:0-2799 GCA_036383055.1 Rhizobium sp.
TGGCCCGCACGCGAAACATGAGCAAGCTCGCCAAGGATGTCGGCATGAACCGCTCGGCGCTCTATCGCGCCCTCAGCGGCGAAGGAAATCCGGAATTTGCGACGATCCTGAAAGTCGTCAAGGCACTCGGCCTCAAGCTGACGCCGGTACCGGCTGCCCATTGAGAATCCCTGATACCCTTGTCTCGCGCATTGTTAGCCGATCGCTTCCTCAAGAACGAGAAGCACCAGAAAGCCAGCGAAGAACATTGCCGTCACCCAGGGACGATCAGGTGTTTCATGGGCTTCGATCAGCAGCTCCTCGGTAACGAGATAGAGGAGCGCAATCAGGCCGAACGAGAAGAATCCGGTCAGAATAGGGCCGGGCAGCAACGCCACCGGCGTCCCGAGCAATGCGCCGATCGGCAGCAGAAGCGTAAGTGCTGCCGTGACTGCGACTATCCTCGTGCGGGAGCGGACGCTCTCGCCAAGCTCAGTAGCCACGGTCAAGCCAAGGAACAGCACCTCGATTGTCAGGGCGATCGTCAACAGCAAGCCGACCTTCGGGCCAGCCGCAAACCCGATGCCGAGCACGAGGCCATCGATCAGAATATCGATACCGATAGCCGCCAGAAGGCCGACCGGCCCTTTGGCCCAATTTTCCAATTGTTTGACCAGCAGCATGACGATTACGCCGATCGCACCGCCGATCACCGTCGCCCACGGATTGCCACGATGCATGACGTCAGGAAGGATTTCGCCAGCGGCGGCCGCGAACACGACACCGGCGGCAAAATGCTGGATGGCGCTGACAAGATTAGGCCCTGGCCGCGTGTTCACCGCAACCACAGAGCCCACGATGGCGGCCGTTGCGGGGATCAATGTATAAACCCATGCCGAAGCCGCCATACAGTCCCTCCGTTGCTCGCCCCGTCGATTTTATCCAGCTGCGCCGGTTAGCCAACGAGGCGGCGATCGAAACCGACAATTACCAGATCACCTTGGACAATTCGGAAAGAACCGTGTTGCCATAGTCCTCGTCCTTGATGCTGAACTCTGCTTCACCAGACACCAGATTGAAGTTAAAGAAAACCTCAGCTTCGTCTTGATCGAGGAAAAGCTTGGTGGCGTACCAGTCGCCCTTTCCGCCGCCGAAGCCACCGCCGGGAATCCGGGCCGTCGCCGCTCCGAGAAATGCTATGCCGAACTGCAGCGTTTCCAGCTTCGCGTTTGAAAGCCTGGGGGTATTTGCCGTCAAGGCTTTAGCCAGTTGATCGAAGAATCGTGTCGGGCGAGAGCCAGGAACATGGCGGAATGCGCCGCGCGAGAAGCTTATCGGACCACTGCCCTCTTTTTCATCCGGCGCCTGGATTTCGATAACGAATTTCGTTTCGTTCTCACTCTCGCCATAGATAGCCATCAGGGCGAGGATTTCGGTATCCGAGCCACCCGTCAAAGGAGCGATCTTGAAGGCGAGAGGCGCGGGAATATTATCATCAGGAACAAGGGCCTGCGCGCGACTTGTGCCGGACAGTATCGTACCGGCCGACATGATCAAAATAGAGCGCCGTGTAATCATTCTACACTCGTAGACATAAAATAGCCGATCCGAATCTACTATAGATAGCAGAAATCCAGATTTCAAACCCGTTCTTGAAGTTGGCCATTTTCGCAGTTTTGGGTCGAACGACCGATTTAAGCAGCCGGAGCAGCCTGACGCTGTGCCGCCAAAGCGGCAAGATCAGCCGGCTTCAGCTCGACGGATTCGCCGCAGCCGCAGGCGGATGTCTGGTTGGGGTTGGTGAAGGTGAAGCCGGAGCGCAGCGTGGTGGTCTCGAAGCCCATCTGGGTGCCGAGCAGATAAAGAACGGCCGACGGCTCAACCCAGACCTTTGCGCCATCATGCTCGATCAGGTCGTCCTTGGCATTCGGCTCGGTCACCAGATCGATGGTATACTCCATCCCGGCGCAGCCGCCCTTCTTGATGCCGACGCGAACGCCCTTGGCGTCGGGGCCGGAATTTTCGACGATCGCCTTGACGCGCACTGCGGCGGTCTCGGTCATGGTCATTACAGCAAAGCCCATGGGCCTATTCTCCTTCCACAACCGGGGTCAAGATCCGGTGCTTCGAGTCTTAATGTAAAACGAGCGGCTTAAAGCTTCAATACCAGCCGATCGCCACCTGCGCTTCTTCCGACATGCGGTCCGCCGACCACGGCGGGTCGAAAGTCATGCTGACCTCGACGCCCGACACGCCTTCGACGGCGCCAACGGCATTTTCGACCCAGCCTGGCATCTCGCCGGCAACGGGGCAACCGGGGGCTGTCAGCGTCATGACGATCTTCACCATGCGGTCGTCTTCGATGTCGATCTTGTAGATCAGACCGAGTTCGAAGATGTCGGCTGGAATTTCAGGGTCGTAGACCGTTTTCAGCGCGCTGATGACGTCGTCGCTGAGGCGTGCCAGCTCATCCTCGGGAATGCTGGAATGCACGAGGCCTTCCCGCACGTCGATCTTCTGTTCGCTTTCGTCGAGTGACATCGCGTGCCTCCTTAGGCAAAGAATTTGCGCGCATATTCCAGCGCATCGGCCAGGGCGTCTACCTCGGCGCAGGTATTGTACATGCCGAATGATGCTCGGCATGTGGAGGTGACGCCGAAGCGTTTCAAGAGCGGCTGGGCGCAATGCGTTCCCGCCCGCACCGCCACGCCCTGACGATCGATCACCATCGACACGTCGTGAGCGTGAATGCCGGCGAGTTCAAAGGAGAATATACCACCTTTGCCGGGTGCCGTGCCGAAAACCCGCAGCGAATTGATA
>DASVPC010000009.1:0-3839 GCA_036383055.1 Rhizobium sp.
CTTGTACTGATTGTTTTCGTCGTGAGCCTTGTACTTCTTGGAACGACGAACGGTCTTCTGGAGCAGCGGGTGAGCGAAACGACGCTCAACGCGGACAACTACCGTCTTCTCGTTCTTGTCGCTGACCACGACGCCCTGCAGAATGCGCTTCGGCATGTTATTTTTCCTTTAGGCCTTTGCTTCTGCCGCCTTCTGGCGGGCAATGGTTTTCACGCGGGCGATATCCTTGCGGACTTCGTTGATGCGCGAGGACTTTTCAAGCTGGCCAGTTGCCTTCTGAAAGCGCAGATTGAACTGCTCCTTCTTCAGCTTGGCAAGCTCGTCCTTGAGTTGGTCGGCGCTCAGGGCGCGAACATCTGCGGCTTTCATGAGCTTCTTCCTTACTCTGCAATGCGCTGCACGAAGCGCGTCTTGACCGAGAGCTTGGCGGCGCCGAGGCGCAGAGCCTCACGAGCGATTTCTTCGCTCACACCATCGATCTCGAACATCATACGGCCGGGCTTGACCTTGCATGCCCAGTATTCAACAGAGCCTTTACCCTTACCCATACGGACTTCGGTCGGCTTTGCGGTTACCGGAACATCCGGGAACACGCGGATCCATACACGGCCGGCACGCTTCATGTAGCGCGTGATCGCGCGGCGAGCCGCTTCGATCTCACGAGCGTTGACGCGGTTGGGCTCCTGCGACTTCAGGCCGAATTCGCCGAACGCCAGATCAGAACCACCCTTGGCAACGCCCTTGATGCGGCCCTTAAATTGCTTCCGGTACTTCGTACGCTTTGGCTGCAACATTTTTCTATTCTCCGAACTTATCTGCCACGTACGCTATCAAGCGTTATCGCGGCGGCGGTCTCTATCGCGATCACGGCTAGCCGGACCCTGGGCGTCGCCTTCCAGCGCACGGCGTTCGGAGGCCATCGGATCATGCTCAAGGATTTCGCCCTTGAAGATCCAAACCTTGATGCCGCAGATGCCGAATGCGGTTTCTGCTTCAGCCGTACCGTAATCGATATCGGCGCGCAGCGTATGCAACGGCACGCGACCTTCGCGATACCATTCCGTACGAGCGATCTCAGCGCCGCCGAGACGGCCACCGCAGGTGATCTTGATGCCTTCGGCGCCAAGACGCATCGCGGACTGAACAGCGCGCTTCATGGCGCGGCGGAAAGCCACGCGGCGCTCAAGCTGCTGAGCGATCGACTGGGCAACCAGAACCGCATCGATTTCCGGCTTGCGAACTTCAACGATGTTGAGGTGCGTTTCGGAATTCGTCATGTCCGACAGCTTCTTGCGGAGCTTGTCGATGTCTGCGCCCTTCTTGCCGATGATCAGGCCCGGACGAGCCGAGTGGATCGTGACGCGGCACTTCTTGTGCGGACGCTCGATGACCACCTTGGAGATACCAGCCTGCTTCAGTTCGTCCATGACGAACTTACGCATCTTCAGGTCTTCGTGGAGAAGCTGGCCGTACTCGGCATTGTCCGCAAACCAGCGGCTATCCCAGGTACGGTTGATGCCGAGGCGAAAACCGATTGGATTGATTTTCTGACCCATTATGCGGCCTCCCCTTGAGCTTCCACAGCTTCCACTTCACGAACAACGATCGTCAGGTGGGCGAACGGACGCTCGATGCGAGACGCACGACCACGGCCACGAGCGTGGAAACGCTTCATGACGATCGACTTGCCGACGTAGGCTTCCGCCACGACCAGCGAGTCAACGTCGAGATCATGATTGTTCTCTGCATTGGCGATCGCAGATTCAAGCGTCTTCTTGACGGCGCCTGCGATACGCTTGCGGGAGAATTCCAGCTCTGCGAGTGCACGATCAACCTTCTTGCCGCGGATAGACGCTGCAACCAGGTTGAGCTTCTGCGGGCTGACGCGGAGCGTGCGCGCAACTGCCTGCGCTTCATTGTCCTTCAGCCGGCGTTCGGCTTTTGCCTTGCCCATTGTTACTTCCTCTTCGCCTTCTTGTCCGCGCCGTGACCGTAGTAGGTGCGGGTCGGGGCGAACTCACCGAACTTGTGACCGACCATGTCTTCGTTGACACTGACCGGAATGTGCTTGCTGCCGTTGTAGACGCCGAAGGTAAGACCAACGAACTGCGGCATGATCGTGGAGCGACGGCTCCAGATCTTGATTACTTCACTGCGTCCGCCTTCGCGCACCTTCTCAGCCTTCTTGAGAAGATAGCCGTCAACAAACGGACCTTTCCATACTGAACGAGCCACTTGAGACTTCCTCTCTTACTTCTTGCGCTGATGGCGCGAGCGCATAATCATCTTATCGGTCGACTTGTTCGACCGCGTGCGCTTGCCCTTGGTCGGCTTGCCCCATGGGGTCACCGGATGGCGACCACCGGAGGTGCGGCCTTCACCACCGCCGTGCGGATGGTCGACGGGGTTCATGACGACGCCGCGAACATGCGGCTTCTTACCGCGCCAACGCGAACGACCGGCCTTACCGTCGTTGATGTTGCCGTGGTCCGGGTTGGAAACCGCACCGATCGTTGCAAGGCAAGTGCCGTGCACGAGGCGCTGTTCGCCGGAGTTCAGGCGAAGGATCGCCATGCCCTGGTCGCGGCCGACGAGCTGAGCGTAACCACCGGCGGAGCGAGCGATCTGACCGCCCTTGCCCGGCTTCATTTCCACGTTGTGGATGATGGAGCCAACCGGAATGAACTGAAGCGGCATGGTGTTGCCCGGCTTCACGTCCACAGCCTTCTCGGAAGCGATGACCTTATCGCCGGCAGCAAGACGCTGCGGAGCAAGGATATAGGCCTGGTCGCCGTCGGCATACTTCACCAGAGCGATGTATGCGGTGCGGTTCGGGTCGTATTCGATACGCTCGACGGTTGCTTCTACGTCGAACTTGCGACGCTTGAAGTCGACCAGACGATAGGTACGCTTGTGACCACCGCCCTGGAAACGCACAGTGATGCGGCCGGTGTTGTTACGGCCACCCTTGGAAGACAGGCCTTCCGTCAGCGACTTGACCGGCTTGCCCTTATAGAGGGACGAGCGATCGACGATGACCAGCTGACGCTGGCTCGGGGTCGTCGGATTGAATGTTTTCAATGCCATTTTCTTATTCCTCAGAGACCGGTGGAGACGTCGATCGACTGGCCTTCGGCGAGCGTCACGATAGCCTTCTTCACGTCCTTCTGCTTGCCGACGAGACCTTTGAACCGCTTGGTCTTGCCGAGGCGCAGCAGAGTGTTAACGGCCGTAACCTTGACGCCGAACAGAGCTTCGACGGCAGCCTTGATTTCCGGCTTCGTCGCGGTCTTGGCAACGTTGAAAACAACCTGGTTATTGTCCGAAAGCAGAGTGGACTTTTCGGTGATCGCAGGAGAAACGATCACATCGTAATGGCGAAGATCCGTCACTTGAATCGCTCCTCTAGAGCTTCAACTGCAGCCTTGGACAGCACGAGCTTGCCGCGGCGCAGGATATCGTAAACGTTGATGCCCTGAACCGGCAGAACATCGATATTCGGGATGTTAGCGGCTGCGAGCTTGAAGTTGCTGTCGAGCTCTGCACCACCGATGAAGAGCGCGTTGGTCAGGCCGAGCGTCTCGAAAGCGCCGGCAAGAGCCTTGGTCTTGGCATCCGCTGCGACCAGGTTGTCGAGAATGATGACATCCTCGGCCTTGAGCTTGGCGGACAGAGCGAGACGCAGGCCGAGGGCGCGAACCTTCTTCGGCAGGTCATGCTCGTGGCTACGCACGACCGGGCCGTGAGCCTTACCACCGCCGCGGAACTGCGGAGCACGAGCCGAATGGTGACGAGCGCGGCCCGTACCCTTCTGCTTGTACATCTTGGCGCCGGTGCGC
>DASVPC010000010.1:0-31038 GCA_036383055.1 Rhizobium sp.
CCGGCCAGGAGCTTGGCGACATTGCGGATCGCCGTGCGGCCGATTTCGGCCGGCTGTTGAGCCGCGTCTGCGCCGGCCGGCGAATTCGGATCGGCGACCAATTGCAGCACCTCCGGGCTCCCATCGACACCATAGGTGCGGATTTCGGTGCGGCCTGCGGCGGCAATCGCCTGCGTTGCGCCAAGCTGCGGAATGTCCCAGGCGGACCAGATCGCCTTGATCGAGCCCTTCTCCGGATATTTGTTCAGGAGTGCGGTAATCTGGGTGAAGGCGTCCTGCACGGTGTTCGGGATCACGTCGCGCAGTTCCGGCTGGACGATCTTCACCTTCGGGAAATATTTGATGACGTTGACGAGCTGGTCGTAGCGGATGGCGCAGGGCGTAACGCCGTAAAAGCCGTTGAAGACAAGGATATTGCCTTCGCCGCCGATGTCGGACACGAGCTGAAGAGCCAGATCCTTGCCGATGCCCCAATTGTCGGAGGTCGTGTTGTTGATCGAATTGGTCGAGCCGACATCCACGGTCAGCACCGGAATGCCGGCATCGCGGGCCTTCTTCAGCCAGGGATCGATGACGCTGAGCGTGCCGAGGATCTGCACGATCGCATCGGGCCGCTGGGCGATGAGCGTCTGCAACTGCGAAACCAGCTTACCGTCGTTGCGGCCGGCGTCGACGGCGATCGGCTCGCCGCCAAGGCGTTTGACCTCGGCGATCTGCGAATTATAGGCCTGCAGGTCGAAATAGTGATCGGTGCCGGTCGCGCTGATGGCGATACGCTTGCCTTTCAGCGACAGGCCATCATCGGCCGCTGCCGCCTGGCTGGCAAAAAGGCCCGCGCCGGCAAAGGTCGCGCCGGTGACAGCTGCGAGCTTCAGGATTTCGCGGCGGCCAAAGCCGGGTCTGTCGTGTTCTGTCATGGAATGTTCTCTCCGTGTTTATACCCCACAAAATATATGGATTTATGGGGTTTGAGAGGAACAGCATTCCAAAAGAGCACGATCGAAGGAAAAGTTCTCTGATCAAAGGCAATGTGGTTGCAATGATAAAATTCCACGCCGCCAATTTCTCGAAAGAGGCGTAATGACCAAGAGCTATTCCGGATAAGCGGAGGCAACAACCGAAATATGCGAAATTCTCTCCTCGTTGGCGGCACGGATCAGGGCTTCCCTGACCGCTTCTGGAGGGACGACATCGTGCAAGGCGTCCAGGCAGGTTCTGACTGCCACGACGTATTCTTCGCCATCATCGCTCGGCCAGTCCGAAATCAGCGTTACTGCCGCATCCCGGACCGATTTGATGATCCTGTATTTTTCTCGGCCACGCACGACGAGCCTCAGCGCGGGAAACTGATGCGAAGTGTGCCATTTCATAACGCATGGTCTCCGGATCGTTAGAACATTGGTAACTAAGCAAGAACCGTTCCAGGTAAGTCGCTGCGCAAGAACGGTTTGGCAGCAAATGTCTACTGGCGAAAAACGGCTAAGCGCGCTGCCGAAGATCGGCGGAGAACGGGGCCACACGTATGAACATGGAGACCGAGGTCCGACATCCTTGCCGGAGTGCAGACGCCGATCTGCATCTTATGATAAAATTTTTCGATCTAAATACTACACTTCTGGATGCATTTGAAGCTCTATTCGACAGGTTGCTCCGTGGCGCTCGATCGGTACCTCAAAATGAGAGTTTACAATACGAACTAGTTCGTACATTATCGCATCGGGAGCTTGGGAGGGGTTACCGTCTGGCCGGTCTTGCATTGGAGGACCGACGTCGCAGTCAATCTTCCCATTCGCCGTCGGCTGGCTTGGTGCGACGGCTTATCCAATAGTCCATTGGGAGGAGACGTCATGCAGACATCAACGGGAATAAGGACACCGAAGCGCGCTGCGCTTGCAAGCTGGCTCGGCAGCGCGGTGGAATATTACGACTTTTTTGTTTACGGCACCGCGGCGGCCCTGATCTTTCCGAAGATCTTCTTTTCATCCGCGGATCCGCAGGCCGCCGCCATGGCCTCGTTCGCGACCTTCGGCGTTGCCTATATCACCCGCCCGCTCGGCGCGGTCGTTCTCGGTCACATCGGTGACAAATTCGGCCGCAAGAAGGTTCTGACCTTTACCCTGCTGCTGATGGGCTTTTCCACGTTCCTCATCGGGTGTTTGCCGACCTACGACCATGTCGGGGTTCTCGCTCCGATCCTCCTCGTCATCGCACGATTGCTGCAGGGGATTTCGGCTGCCGGAGAGCAGGCCGGTGCGAACTCAATGACGCTCGAACATGCTCCTGAGCATCGACGGGCATTTTTCACCAGCTTCACCCTCAGCGGCACACAAACCGGCCTCATCCTTGCGACCTTGGTGTTCATACCGATCTCCAGGTTGTCGGAAGAAGACCTTCTGGCGTGGGGCTGGCGCATCCCGTTCTTCCTGAGCGTCGTCGTCGTTTTCGTCGGGTTCTGGGTGCGCCGGACGCTTGCGGAAACGCCTGTTTTCGTCGAGGAAGCCAAGAAGGGCGAAGTGGAAGGCGTGCCGCTGATAACGCTGTTCAGCAATTACTGGATGGACGTTGTTCGTATCGTCTTTGCCGCGCTGATCTCCGTCGTCAGCACGATCTTCAGCGTCTTCACGCTGTCCTATGCGGTCAACACCATGCATATCGATCGCTCGCTGATGCTGACGGTCCTCGTCCTTGCGAATGTTGCTGCGCTGGTGGCAATCCCGCTCTGGGCGATGTTGGCGGACCGGATCGGCCGCAAGCCGGTCTTCATCCTCGGCGCCCTGGGCTGTGCCGTTCTGATCTGGCCTTACATCTGGGCAATTAGCCAGGGCAATCTGACGCTGATCTTCGTCCTCGGCATCCTGCTGTCGGGCATCGTCTATAGCGCCTCGAACGGTGTTTGGCCGGCGCTCTACGGCGAAATGTTCGATACGCGCGTGCGCCTGTCGGGCATGGCGATCGGCACGCAGATCGGCTTCGCCCTTGGCGGCTTCGCACCGACCATCAGCGCCGCCCTGCTGGGCACAGGCCCGACCGGCTGGATGCCGGTTGCAGCCTTCACCTCCATCACGGCGGTGATCGCGGCGATTTCCGCCGCCACGACATCGGAGACCTTCAAGACCCCGATGGCGCAGCTTGGCAGGCAGAAGAACCAGGGCTTGCCGGCACCGGCGGGCAAGCAATCCATCTGACGACAGAGCTTATCGGCGCCGTTGTCATCGCGATGACGGCGCCAGTTCGGGCATGCCTTATTTGACTGGTTGCCAATGGTGGGGATACTCGTGTGGACGTTCGATTCCACCCCTTGAGGCGAGTTCAGCATGCGCAAGACCCAATCGGTGAAAGTTGAAAGCCGATCGAGAAAGAACGATCCTGATGCCACCAAGGAAAACATTCTTCGCATAGCGTCTGAAGAGTTCGTTGCCTCGGGATTTGCGGGCGCGCGCGTCGACGAGATCGCCGAGCGCACGAAGACCTCGAAGCGGATGATCTACTACTATTTCGGCGGCAAGGAAGGGCTCTATCTTGCCGTGCTGGAGCAGGCCTACACCAAGATCCGCAGCCTGGAAGGCGCACTCGATCTGCAAAACATGCCGCCCGTGCAGGCGATGCGGAAATTGATCGAGAGCACTTTCGACCATGACGATCAAAACCCTGATTTCGTGAGGCTCGTCAGCGTCGAAAACATTCACCGCGCCGAGAATATGAAACGCTCGAGCGTTCTGTCCGAGATGAACATCGTCGTCATCGACATCATCTCCGATATCTTGCAGCGCGGCTATGAGGATGGCAGTTTCCTGCGGAAGGTCGATCCTATCGATCTTCATATGATGATCAGCGCCCAATGCTTCTTTCGTGTTTCGAACCGTTATACATTCGGCGCCATTTTCAATCGCGACCTCTCTGAGGAAGACACAAAAACACGTCATAAATCAATGATCTGTGACGCCATCGTCGCCTTTCTGAAAGCACCTGGAACTGGCGAATAAGACGTCTTTTCTCCTTGGTAGTTCACTCACTTTGACGTGTCTTGCATTGACAATACGAACTAGTTCGTACATTTTTCTCTAGTCATCATTCCGTTGATGATATCTGGGAGTGAGTAGGAGGATAGTCGTGTCGGAAGTATTGATCGCACCGCAGGTGCTGCGTGTTGGCCTCATTGGAGCGGGTATCAGCGGGTCGCTTTCGCCGGCCATGCATATGCAGGAAGGCGCGTGTCTCGGGCTGGACTATACTTACGACATCATCGACCTGCAGCAACTCGGCGGCACCGCGTCGGATCTCCCCAGGCTCATCGAGGATGCTGAAAAGAACGGTTTTGCCGGGCTCAACATCACGCATCCCTGCAAGCAGGCCGCGGTGGCGCTTGTGGATGAGCTGTCCGCGGACGCGGCCGTGCTGCGCTCTATCAATACGCTCGTCTTTCGCAACGGGCGCCGGTTCGGACACAATACCGATTGGTGGGGCTTTGCCGAGAGTTTCCGACGTGGCCTGCCGGGCGCCTCGCTGGAGCGCGTCGTCCAGCTTGGTGCGGGTGGTGCGGGCGTTGCCGTTGCCCATGCTGTTGCCGGCATGGGCGCGAAATCCGTCGAGATCTATGATCTCGACCCAGCGAGGGTGAGCGCGCTGATTTCGCAAATTCAATCGGCACATCAGCATTGCGTCTTCCTCGCAGGCAAGGATCTGCCCGCCGCGCTGGGGGAGGCGACGGGGCTGGTTCACGCCACCCCGACTGGCATGCTCGGCCATCCCGGTTTGCCGCTTGATGAGACGCTGATCGATGCGCGCTTCTGGGTCGCCGATATCGTCTATTTCCCGCTTGAGACCGAACTCGTCAAAGTCGCCAAAAACAAGGGGTGCCGAGTATTGGATGGCGGCGGCATGGCTGTTTTCCAGGCCGTTGGCGCCTTTGAGCTGTTCACTGGCAGGAAGGCGGATTCGAGACGTATGATCGAGCATTTCAAATCACTGCAGGCGCGATTGACTGTCGGTTCTTAAGTCGCGTGTTATAGCCAGCAATAGATGGCGAGATTCCGCCCTCTGTGTAAGGGAATATGCTCAATAGCCTCTGGCGATATCGATGGTGCGTGGGATCTCATTTGTCTTGCGGTAGGATTTGATACTGTCCGCGATAATCCGGCCACGCGCGAAATTAATGAGCGACGCTGCCGTCCTTCATCTGTTACTGCTCATCCTCCTGGGGAGGGTGCCTGGAAGCTTCGAGACTATCGCTTGAAATTCTCTGCGACTTGGATGTGTGTGAGGCCATAGTCATACTGGTCTCACAGCGGCTGGCCAAGGCATCGATGCCGGCATGGCCGGGGCGAGAAGCCACGAGGCTGACTATCGTCTTGACGTCCTCCAACGAAGTCTATGTGCGTAAATCAGGCTCGTGCCTCCTGCCATTTCGGTGCTGCTGCAAGCTGTGCCTTGGTGCGAGATTTTAAGGCGCAGATGTGGAGGATACGTTATGTTTGCCCTTGATGATGATCCAAGCTTTAGCATTTGCGAATCAGATGCTCGCACGTAGCTATTCGATCCCGTCCTTTGATAGTCTGTTTTTGTCGTCCATACGAGAGAGTGAAATGTAAAAAACCCTCTTTGGTAGTAATTGACTCAGTTTGAAAAGGGCAGATCATGCCCGGCTAGCCTCTAATCGCTGCCGGATGAAACGTAAGGGGTAGGTCGCCGCTCACAAACCAGCAACTTAGCCGACAGTACCCTATTGACCTATATACCTCATTTGTATCATTTAGCTCTGCATTATTTAGCGGTGGCTGCTGTCGAGGGGGCTTAAAGGACATCATGATGAAAGACAACGAAATCGCTGAGCTAGACGCCGGCCAAACAGCTACGCTCAATAATTTCCACGATGCATTATCGCTCGTTTGGAGCGCTAAAGCAGGACACATTGCCAGTCTAATTTTGCACGTTATGAACAGTTGAACACCTAACTTTGACGGCACGGTTGGCACATTTGCCATTAGGACACTCAACAATTCCAAGGATGACTGTAGTCTTTTATCAAGTCGAAAGTTGCGGATAAGTGGGGTGTATTCCTAAAATTGATCAACTCTATCGTTGGCGATATATAGAATGCATGAAGAAAATACTGTGATTTACACGTTTGGGGAAGTCCAGAGGGCCGTATCTACTGCTGCATCGCGGATGAATATTTTCCAGGATGAGTCATTCAAAAGCCTGTTTTTCCAACATCTTGATAGACTAATGCCCGGCAACGACGGGGTGTTGTCACTTGATATTTTTGATACGCTATTACTGCGCGACAACTCCTCCGAGCTTTCCAGATTTGTCGAAATCGGATCTGTTATGGCTGCTTTGGTGGCGGGCGGTGCATTGACGGAAAGCAAGGTTCCCCTCTCTCCCAAAAGACAGTTCTCAAAACACGAAATTGATGCTTTTCTCGCGCGACATTTGGGTACCAAAGCGACCTATCGAGCGCGAGACAGGCATAAGGGATACAGCGAAGGATCATTGACCGAGATTCACACGGTTTCCAGCCGACTATTGACAGGAAGTGATGAATACCGAGATAAGTTCATCAACGCTGAACTTTGCTACGAAGCGACACGCATCGAACCTAACAAGCTCCTCCTTGAATACATCGATATACATACATCACGCGGAGGGAAGGTTATCCTCGTAACTGACATGTATATGCATGCAAAGCAAGTTGAAGCACTGTTGACGCTGATCAATATTGATACGAAAAAATTCGACGCCATTTTCTCAAGCGCCGACACTTTAATATCTAAAGCGTGCGGATTGCTTTTTTCTGAAATAGAAAAGCGCTTAGGACTACGCAGTCTGAATTTTGTTCACGTTGGAGATAGCGTGAGGGGAGATTTTCGCCAGCCAAAACGCCGCGGATGGCAGGCGCTTCATCTCCCGTTAAGTGACATTGAAATCGAATCGCGCAAAGCAGATCATCTGGCCACAGCGACAATGCTTCGTGAGAGCTTCAATATTGAAGTTGACATTGCAATACCAAATTGAGGTCCAGCAAATTGCTCTCTATCGATGAAAAGATAATGTCGCGAGAAGATATGCAGCCGAGTAAGAAGGAAGACGAACTTGTCCGCCATATTGGCCATGATCTGCTGGGGCCTGTAGTACAGCGCTGGCTGCTGGGTTTGCATCAGTACATTTCGTATTATGACGATGGGAAGACAACCTTCTTGTTTTGTGCGCGGGCTGGTGTTCGTATTGAAAAGCTTTATCACTTGTTCTTGGAAGGTTTTAACGGGCAGATGTGTCCGGCGCAGATGCTTTGGTTGTCGCGAGTTTCGGCATGCAAGGGCACTTTCAAGCGCGCAAAGCAACTTTCAGCTGCGATTATAGCTCGGGAATATCAGCATGTGCCCATTGCCGAGCTTATCAAAGGGATTTTTCGCTATCATCCAGAAGTGTTGTCGCGTCTGGATCTAACGCTTCCTGAATACAAGGCCCATGGCACAGTGTTTAGCGGCTGGATTGAAGGACCGACGCCAGCCGCTAAAGAGATGCGGAATTATTTTTCTCAATGTCATACCGATTTGGACGCTTACATTAAGCAACTGCTTGTAGGTCGAACTCGCGCTGTGCTGATCGACAGCGGCTGGCAAGGCTCTATGCAATCACTTCTGGCGAAAGCGTTCCCTAATATCGCTTGGCGCGGCCTGTATTTTGGCCGATCTCTTCTCCCCGGACATGACGTATCAATTGTGAACCATGTCTTAGGAGTGATGTTCGAAGGTGAGACCTATCGACCATCTAGGCCCGAAACAGCGTTTGTGCGGCACCGCCACATTGTGGAGTCACTTCTTGAACCAAACGGACCGTCAATCGAGGAACTACCAGGCGGCGCACACGACAGCGTGGCTAAGCGTCTCATTGAGCTAAATGAGCAGGAACAACTCAGCAAAAGTAGTGATGCCCTTTATTTGGCGGTTGTAGAGTATCTTACCGGAGAAGGGAAAAATGCGAGCATCACCGAAATTTACGCTCGGCATCAAAGCGCGATGGGTAAATTAGCGCGCCTAATAGTTACCCCTACTCGCGAAGAGGCTCACGCCTTGATTTGCAAGGACCGCTCCGCAGACTTCGGTAAAAAGCTTGTTGTTCCAGTTCTGTTGAAGCCGAATGCCGATGAAAGCGCGGATAGTCGAATTCGACGGTCGCTTTGGCAAGAAGGACAAGTAGCGCTGGAGTTTGAGGGAGGCTTTGCACGCGATACACAATTGCGTCTCGCAGGATGCGCAGATGTTGCATCTTACTTTGATCCATCTCAGATGGCTTCGACGGCAGAGAAGTATGAGGCGTCCGTAGCAATTATTACAAGGACAAAAAACCGGCCCTTGCTACTGTGTCGTGCTGCGCAAAGCGTTGCCCAGCAAACTCATTCGAACTATGTCTGGATCGTCGTCAATGATGGAGGTGATGAGGTCGTTGTTCGCAAAGTCATCGAGGACTGTGCAGTCGATCGCAGAAAAATTGTTTTGGTGTCCCACAAGGGAAGCCTCGGAATGGAGGCAGCATCAAATGCTGGCGTTAAGAATAGCACTTCCGATCTAGTCGTCATCCATGACGACGATGATAGCTGGGAACCTATGTTCCTAGAAAAATCCGTT
The DNA here is from genome assembly GCA_036383055.1 of Rhizobium sp. Taxonomy (GTDB): domain Bacteria; phylum Pseudomonadota; class Alphaproteobacteria; order Rhizobiales; family Rhizobiaceae; genus Rhizobium. Next base: position 8,628 of record DASVPC010000010.1, read on the forward strand.
GAGTTTCTGACTAGTGGGGTCGGTCGTCGTTATGGTGGCGTGGTTACTCACACGACGTATGTTTCTGAAGAGATTCGCGGCTCTGAGGTTATTGAGCACAGTCGTCGCCCGTACATGGATTGGGTGCGCAATGTCCAATTGGCCGAAATCGCCGCAGGAAATATTTTTGCGCCAATCGCATTTGTCTTCAAGAGGCGGGTATGGGAAGATATTGGCGGCTATAATGAAGAACTTCCTGTCCTTGGCGACTGGTTCTTTAATCTAGAATTCCTCTTACGCGCAGATATTGGGGTGCTTCCAATTCCGCTAGCCAATTATCATCATCGTGACCGAGGAGAATCTACCGCCTACGCCAATTCCGTTATCGGCGGCGTTAGTAAGCACGAAGAATATGCCGCCATTGCGCGAAATGCCTTTATTCGCAAGAATTCTGAAAAATTCTCCGGCGCTATCGCTGTTATACTAGGCTATTTTGCACAGGACTTCCGGCGTTCTGATTCCTCCAAAAAAGTTGACCAAAGCCAAACTATAAAAGGTTATGATTTCGCGGATAAGTATTGGACCGTAACGCACCTCAACAAGGCTTCAATGGCAGGAAAGCTGCAATTCTTCCGTCGCAAAAAGTCGATAGATTTGAATATCGGTTGGCCCGAGCTAGCACAAATAGCTCGAAAATCCAGAGGATTTGTTCCCGTTCCTCCAAGTTTCGATGATCTGGAATATTTGCGCCGGAATGCTGATGTCGTGGTTGCGGTGCAGGAAGGGCGATTTTCGTCGGGGTATAGCCACTATATACTCCATGGCCGTAGTGAGGGCCGCGTTAGAACGTCGTGCTAGCATGCGTGGCTGCGTCGGCATTAAAACCGACGTAGTTCCGCCCTTGAGCGCTTTGCCTTGGAGACGGACCGAAAAACGACGGATCAGCAAGTGATAGGGAAACAGGTATTTGCTATTGTTTTTTGGGTAACTCATTGAGGGAGAAAACTCGGAGGCCACGAACAACTGCATTATGACTTTGAGGATTAGTAGGGATTTTCCCGGCGAACGTTGCTAACGCTGTTGATAATCTAAGATTGCCGGGTCCCTTAAGGCCGTGCGTTGAGATAGCAACGGTAGGTTCTCCATCTACCACGAATATTAGCTCGGTAGGCGTCCAAAGGAGACCGTAGTCATGAAATTCCTTCGAAAGATCTTGAGATAGTTTCACCCCGGTGGCAACCATCGTGTGCTTTTGGGTTTTATTTTCCGGATAATAATGCAGAGCCGACGATACACTTGATGGATAGAAAATTTCGGCGACATCTATCTCATAATGATCGTCGGTTGTCAGCCAGAAAGCATTGTCCATCCCTGAAACGCCTGCTGCTCTGATCGACGCTTCGAAGTATCCGTATTGATATTTTTCTTTGCTTATGATCTGCCCCGTTGACCACTTGGCTTTGCAGTTGTCTGCGACGAGGGTCCGCAGTACTAAGCCACTTTGTGATACGGCGACGTTCTCCGGCCTCCGACAAGATTTCAGGGTTGCATTGTCATCGACAAACCGAATCCAGGCCCCAAGATCTTGGCGGCTAGTGAACGGTGTCAAGAATGTTGGCTTGATTAAACCGGATCGATAACGAGCAACAGCGGCTCGGTCCGCTGCAGTTACAGACCGACGAACGCCATACGATTGATCCGGAGTAATGTAGAAGACTGGCTTGGCAAGGTCGGCTTGGTTTGCCTGGAGCCATGTGATTTGATTAGCCGAGGAAGGGAGTAAAATTAAGTACAGGGATAACGCGACTAAAATCGTTGTTTTAGCTATTCTCTTTATAATTAAGCTTAGCATCGGTCCCCATCCCTATTGGCAAATTGTTTCGGCCCTAATTGCCTTCCGCACCATAGCAACGGTACGATCCAAGCCCGCCTGGTGCAAATGAGGATTTTTCATGATGCGCAATTCCGTAGCGATTCAGATCGCAACTCGCGACTTCAGTTACGGAATACCTATCTGGCAGCGGGCAAATCCTTAGCATAGCAAGCCGAAAGATTTGTTTGCTGGGGTTGTATTTTTTTTGCGACCGGGAATATGTGTTGTCGTGCTTGCTTTTCGCGGAAGGCGTAAGCTCATTCTCTCAAGCAGAGTTGCATGCGACAGAATTTGAAAAGACCAAACAACACTCGCTCGATGTTCAACGCGCTTCTAGACACGAGAAACGTCGTTACCGCTGTTATTTTGCGAGACATCAGGTCGCGTTTTTTCAATCATGGTCTTGGATTTATCATCGTCCCTCTATGGCCCTTTGTGCATATGGGAGTCATTATAATAATTCATAGCTTTGCCCACGGTCAGCCACCATATGGAGAAAGCTCTGCAATTTTCTATATGACGGGGGTAATTCCATTTTTGGCCTTTTCATACACCTCACGCTTTATGGGATATTCTCTTCATTCGAACAAAAATATGTTGGCATTTCCGATCGTGAGAGTGTTCGATGTGGTCTTAGGTCGGGCGGTTCTTGAAATGCTCTCTGCATTCGCAACGCTTGGCCTTATTGTGATTACGATTCTACTTCTTGGAGAGAATCCATTTCCAACCAATATTGAGGTGGCGGTAAGCGCCTATCTTGCGACGTTGTTTTTGGCGTTTGGGTGTGGATTTTTTGTCGCGGTGATATCTCTGCTCGCTCCGATTGCACTCACGATTTATCAGCTTATTATTATAGTTCTATATATTTCTTCAGGAATTTTCTTTGTTCCATCTAATCTTCCTGACGCGCTTTCGTATTTTCTCTGGTTCAATCCTGTGCTGGAATGCATCGAATGGTTGAGGATGGGGTACTATGAAAGTTACAGTGACAAGCTTGTTAGCCCGACCTACGTAATTTCCTTTGCTGCCCTTGCGTCGTTCTTGGCGCTGTTTATCGAATATGTATTCCGTAGACAGGTTTCCGAGGGGCCATAATGTGACTTCGGGTGGAGCATTCCGCTGATGAACGGCTCTTTGGCTTCCCCGCCGAGCTGACCGAAAACTCTAGTTCCCGAATGCATGCATTCTAAATTGAACACGTTGACAAGCATGTGAGTTTTCCTCTTATGCTCGTTTGAATATTTGCACCTGAGAGATTGCTCCCCATGAAAATAGCGGGTCTAGTTGGTACGGATGGAGGGGTCTCTTTCGCCGCCGAGGATTTCCACAATGCTCTTCGTAGAGTTGGAGAAAATACGGGTAACACCCTTTTCCAACGAGCGATGTGGGATCTTGTGAAAGGACCAAAAATTTCTGCCGGCCCGGGGGTTCTACCAGCAGAGAAGCTTAGGGAAATAGTAGATGTCTTAGTGATTCCGGCAGCAAACCAGATCAATCCACACTTCAATATGAAGGTTTGGGCAGACTATGTTGAGGTCGCCGACCTTCCGTGTGTTGTTGTGGGCCTCGGTGCACAATCTGACGACCCATTCTTACCAGCAGAGGAACTCGTTTTGCCGGAGGCGGTAAGGAGATTTGCCCGAACAATTTCAGAAAAGTCCCAAGTTATTGGGGTTAGAGGGGAGTTCACGAAGCGTGTACTCGCATCAATTGGAGTTAACAACACTGTTGTGACCGGCTGTCCATCTCAGACATTAAATTTGAGGGTTAGCGGCGAGCAAATTGCTCGCAATCTTGACCGTGCAAAATCCAGTATTGATCTAACTGTGGCCATCCTTGGTGGCACGTTGCAGGAATATACTAGAAGCGTCGAAAAGACGCTTTATAGTGCCGTAAAGTCAATGCGGAATCACATTTGTGTTTATCAGACCGAACCGCGGATACTGCGCTTCCTTCACGAACGCTATGTCGACGATGATGCTCGCTTGTTCATCACTTGGATGAACGGCCTTGTACGTCCCGATTTAAAAATCGATCAGTTTTTCTACTATCTTGCCACGCAAGGGCGCTTTTATTCCGACGCGCGATCCTGGATTGATGCAATGCGTCGCATGGACCTAGCAATTGGCATGCGAATTCACGGCGCTGTGGCGGCGATTCAAGCTGGCAGACTTGGCATATGCGTCGCGTTCGATAGTCGTACTCTCGAGCTTGCTCGTACCATGGGGGTGCCATACATCCTTGCTCAAGATGTTAAAGAGGGGCAGTCGCTCAAGGACCTTCTTGACATCGTCCATTTCGATGCGAACGATTTTGAAGAAAAACGCCAGCGAAATATAGCGGCGATCATGGAAATTGTTTCCGCAATAAACTGATGAAATACCGGAAAGCACCTTGTGATTGACGTGCCATGAAATTTTCATTCGGCAGCCATCGGAGCCTGAATGGTTGATCTGATGATTAACTGATCCAAGCTTATGCGGGCGTAGCTCAGGAGTGAATGAGTTGAGAATGCCTTGTACGAATCCAGATTTGATTTGTTGCACGCCTTGCCTGATATCACTAACAAATCGCACTCAGCCCCAGCAAAAATCAAAGCATACGCCCCCAACACCCATTCTAGACACCCCCACCCAATTTCCGGTACCCTCCAGTCCGACCACAATTACCTCGGACACATGGCCCCCTAATGAAAATCGACCTCCAGTCCAGTCAGCCCGGCACCGATGATCGTCCGTCAGCCAGCAATCACGGTCGTCTTGGCACGCGGCTGCGGCTTGCCAGGCAGATGCTCGGGATGACGTTGAAGGCGCTGGCGACGGCGGCGGATTGTTCGGAGAGTTTGCTGTCGAAGATTGAAAACGGCAAGGCGTCGCCGTCTTTGCCGATGCTGCATCGGCTGGTGGAGGTGCTGGGCACGAACATCGGCTGGATGTTCGAGGAGGCGGATGGCGAGGAGGGGATCGTTTTTCGGGCCGGAACGCGCCCCTTGATCGGGCTCGATCCGCTGCGGCGCGGCGAGGGCATCTCGCTGGAGCGCATCATTCCCTATTCGCCGGGGCATCTGCTTCAGTGCAACATTCACCATATCGAGCCGGGTGGGGAAAGTGCAGGGCCGATACAGCATGCCGGCGAGGAAGTCGGCTATCTGCTCGCCGGCTCGATCGAGCTGATGGTTGGTGAGAAAACCTTCAGGCTTTCGATCGGCGACTCCTTCGTGTTCAAGTCCGAACTGCCACATTGGTACAGAAATGTCGGAACGACGCGCGCCAGTATCTTCTGGGTCAATACGCCGGCGACATTCTGAGCGCTCGATGGGATTGAGCCCGAAACTCCGCGCCTTTCCGGTTTGCGCTATATCAAGCCAAATTCAAGAGGCTTGACAACCATTCAAGTCTCTTGAATTATATCCCCGCTGATAATGCCAATGAGCCCGATCACGGGCCTTTCCGCAAGGGGAACACATATGCGCCTTTCCAGATATGCAGCGGGTTGCGCTGCAGCCGCCGTTTTGACGTTTGCTTTCGGCTCTGCATCCGCTTCCGCCGAAACTTTTGCGCTGGTGACTATCAACCAGCAGGCACTCTTCTTCAATCAGATCAATGATGGGGCGAAGGCCGCGGCCAAGGCTGTCGGTGCCGATCTCGTCATTTTCAACGCCAACAACGTGCCCAGCGCGCAAAACGACGCCATCGAGAATTACATCACCCAGAAGGTCGACGGCATCATTCTGGTCGCGATCGACGTGAACGGCGTGAAGCCGGCGGTCACGGCGGCCAAGAAGGCCGGTATTCCGGTCATCGCCATCGATGCGCAGATCCCCGATGGCGATAACATCGCCTTCGTCGGCGTCGACAACACCAAGGCCGGCGGCGACATCGGCAAGTTCTACGCCGATTACGTCAAGAGCAAGATGGGCGGCTCGGCCAAGATCGGCGTCGTCGGCGCGCTCAACTCCTTCATCCAGAACCAGCGTCTCGATGGCTTCAAGAAGGCCGTTGCCGACAGCGGCGAGAAGGTAACCTTTCTCGACACGGTTGATGGCCAGAATGTCCAGGATGTCGCGCTCAGCGCTGCCGAAAACCTGATGACGGCCAATCCCGACATGACGACGCTTTACGCGACCGGCGAGCCGGCACTGCTTGGCGCGGTTTCGGCCGTGACAAGCCAGGGCCGCACCGGCGACATCAAGGTGTTCGGCTGGGATCTGACCAAGCAGGCGATCGAAGGCATCGACCAGGGCTGGGTCACCGCGGTCATCCAGCAGGATCCGGCCGGCGAAGGCAAGGCTGCCGTCGAAGCGCTTGACAAGGTCAAAAAGGGTGGGACGATCGACAAGATCATTAATGTTCCGGTGACCATCGTCACCAAGGACAATGTCGACAAGTTCCGGGACATGTTCAAGTAAGCAGCCCGAATGCGCAACCGTGGCTGTTCAGCGGCCACGGTTCTCGCGACATCCGCATAGCAGAGACTTTTTCTCAGGTGGAAACGCCATGAACGACGACATCTACCGCGTCAAGATGACCGGTATCTCCAAACGCTACCAGACGATCCAGACGCTCGACAATGTATCGCTGACCCTGAAGCCCGGCGAGGTTCTCGGTCTCGTCGGCGACAATGGTGCCGGCAAGTCGACCTTGAGCAAGGTCCTGTCCGGGGCGGTCATTCCCGATTCCGGATCCATCGAAATCGATGGCAAGACGGTGAGCTTCGCATCTCCCGCCGATTCACGCGCGGCGCGCATCGAGATGGTCTACCAGGACCTCTCGCTCTGCGACAGCGTCGACGTGGCCGGCAATATCTTTCTCGGCCGCGAGCCACGGCGGCATCTGCTCGGGCTTCCATTTCTCGACAACAGGAAGATGCATGACGAGGCGCGTGACATGCTCGACCGGCTCGGCATCGTCATCGCCGATACGCGGCTGAAGGTGGAAAACCTGTCCGGCGGCCAGCGTCAATCGATCGCGATCGGCCGGGCGGCGTCGTTCAATCCTTCCGTTCTGATCATGGACGAGCCGACGGCGGCGCTCGCCGTCGCAGAAGTCGAGGCTGTGCTCGACCTTATCAAGACGGTCAGCGCCCGCGGCGTCAGCGTCATTCTCATTACCCACCGCCTTCAGGATCTGTTCCTCGTCTGCGACCGCATCCAGGTCATGTACGAAGGGCGCAATGTCGCCGAACGCAGGATTGAAGACACCAGCATCGAGGAAGTCGTCAATCTGATCGTCGGTCGGAAATTTCAGGCACGCTCGGCCGGCCATCGCCAAGACCAGGGAGCTCAGGCATGACGACATCCTCTTCCACGGCACATGCGCCCGTTGCGGCGGCGCCGCACTCGCGCATCCACAAGAGCAGATGGCGCGACAAGGTCATGAGCAATGGCAGCATCATTTCGATTGCGCTGTTCTTCCTCGTCGTCTGCGTCTTCTTTTCCATCTTTACCGGCGCCTTCCTGACGGCTCCCAATCTGTTGAATGTCGTTCGACAGTCAGCGCCATTGCTGATCGTCGCCGCCTCGATGACTTTCGTCATCACCACGGGCGGAATAGACCTTTCCGTCGGATCGGTGCTGGCCTTGGCTGCCACTCTTTCCGCGGCAGCGCTGCAGGCGGGCATCGCCTGGCCGCTCGTCGTCGTGTTGATGCTCCTCCTCGGCGCGGCCGTCGGCGCCTTGCAGGGCTTCTTCATCGCTTATGAGCGCATCCCGGCCTTCATCGTCACGCTTGCGGGGCTTTCGGTCGTGCGCGGCCTGGCCCTGCTGATTACCGCCGGCTATTCCATCCCCGTGGATGCGGAGAGCCCATTCACGGCAATCGGCCGGGCCTGGTTTCTGGGCGTGCCGGTGCCGGCGTTGATTGCGCTCCTTGTTCTGGTCCTTGCCTACATAGTGTTCAACCAGACGCCTTTCGGCCGCTATGTGACCGGCGTCGGTGCCAATGCCGAGGCGGTGCGCCGCGCCGGCGTCAACACCCGCTTCGTCACCCTCTGCGTCTATATGCTGTCCGGCACGGCGGCGGCCCTTGCGGGCATCATTCTGGCAGCCCGGCTAGGCTCGGGATCCTCTAATTCCGGACAGGGTTTCGAGCTTGACGTCATCGCTGCGGTGGTTCTCGGCGGCACCAGCCTGTTCGGCGGCCGCGGCACGATCCTGGGTACGGTTCTTGGTGCGCTGACGGTCGCCGTCATCGCCAACGGGCTGATCCTTGCGCATATGTCGCCGTTTCTCACGCCGATCGTTACCGGCGCCATCATCCTGATTGCGATCTGGCTGAACTTCCGGATCTTCAAGGGTGCCGTCAGGAGCCGATGAAACATGGATCATCTGTTTGAAACCTCACCGCCGGAGCGGGCGCCGATCGGCATTGCATCCGGCACCGCGATGACGGTCCTGGGACCGGTCTCGGTCGACGATCTCGGCGTCACGCTCATGCACGAGCATATCCTGCTTGACGGGGCGCGGACCTGGAAATGCCCCTGCCATCCCGACGAAAGGCTGATTGCCGAGCAGAAGGTCAATATCGAGATCGTCGGCGAGTTGCGGATGAATCCCTATATGAACCGCGACAATGTCTCGCTTGATGATAGCGATCTGGCGTTGGCCGAGTTGAAGAAATTCCAGGCGCTTGGCGGCCATACGGTCATCGAGGCGACCAATATCGGCATCGGCCGCGATCCGGAAAAGCTCGCGCGTATCTCACGCATGTCCGGCATGAAGATTATCATGGGGACGGGATTCTATCTCGAACATACCCATCCGGAATGGCTTAAAGGTATGGACCTCGATGCCGTCACGGAGTTCATCGTCGATGATGTCGGTGGTGGTGTCGAACAGCCTGGTATCATGGCCGGCATTATCGGCGAGGTCGGCGTCAGCAAGGATTTTACCGCCGAGGAGCTGAAGTCACTGCGCGCCTCCGCCCGTGCGTCCCGCATCACCGGCCTGCCGCTGACGATCCATCTTCCCGGCTGGGAGAGGCTGGCGCATAAGGTGCTTGATGTCGTCGAGGAGGAGGGGGCCGATCTCAGGCACACCGTCCTCTGCCACATGAACCCGAGCCACAATGACCTTCCCTATCAGAAGAGCCTGGCCGAGCGCGGTGCATTTCTCGAATACGACATGATCGGCATGGACTATTATTATGCTGATCAGGATGCGCAATCGCCGTCGGATGAGGAAAACGCCCGTGCCATCCGGTCGCTGGTAGACATGGGTTTCGTTGACCGGCTGCTGCTGTCGCAGGATGTCTTCCTGAAGATCATGCTGACGCGCTATGGCGGCTTTGGCTACGGTTACATCCTCAAGCATTTCGTGCCTAGGCTTCTGCGCCATGGCGTCGAGCAGGCGGCCATCGACCGCATGCTCACCGACAACCCCAAATCCGTTTTTTCCGCCGTTTGACCGGCCAAGAAATCTGCATTGCAAGGAGCATACATGTCCAAGAAGAAGATCCTTCTCGCCGGGGAATCCTGGGTATCGACGGCAACCCACATCAAGGGTTTCGATCAGTTTCCGACCGTGACCTATCACACCGGCGCCGACGAGCTGCTCGCCGCGCTGAAGAATAGCGACTTCGACGTCACCTTCATGCCGGCGCACGAGGCGCAGCGCGATTTCCCGCAGACCATCGAAGCCCTGTCCGCCTATGATGCGGTTGTCCTGTCGGACATCGGCGCAAACACGCTGCTGCTGCATCCCGATACCTGGATCCATTCGAAGACGACGCCGAACCGCCTGCGCCTGTTGCGAGACTATGTGCGGAATGGCGGCGGCCTGCTGATGTTCGGCGGCTATTACAGCTTCCAGGGTATCAATGGCGGCGCGCGCTACCGCAAGACGCCGGTCGAGGATGTCCTGCCGGTGGAATGCTTGTCCGTCGATGACCGGGTTGAGGTGCCGGAAGGGTTCGCGCCTGTCGTCACGGGCGACGAGAGCCATCCGATCCTGGCGGGACTCGGCAAGGACTGGCCGGTTCTGCTCGGTTTCAACGAGGTTACCGTCAAGGATGACGCGGAGGTTCTTGCGACCGTTTCCTCGGATTACGGCTCTCTGCCGCTGCTGGTCACGGGACGCTATGGCAAGGGGCGCACCATTGCCTGGACATCCGACGTCGGGCCGCACTGGCTGCCGCCGGGCTTCATTGCCTGGAGTGGCTATAAGACGCTGTTCGAACAGATGCTCGCCTGCGCCACTGCCAAGGATTGATGCGCCATGCCGGTCCATGTCGTCGGCAACGTCTGCATCGATACCACATTTCGGGTCGATCGCTTTCCGCATCCGGGCGAGACGCTCAATGCGATAAGCCATGCAGACGGCGTCGGCGGCAAGGGTGTGAATCAGGCCGTTGCCGCAGCGAGGACCGGTGCTGATATCCGGTTTTTCGCAGCACTCGGAACCGATCCCGCCGCCTCATTCATCAGGGAGCGGCTGAACGGCGAGTTCGATCTGGGCGGATTGTCGGAAAAGCCCTTGCCGAGCGACAGGTCGACGGTCGTCGTCAACCGGGATGGGGAAAACCTGATCGTCAGCGGCGTTGCCTGTGCCGCTGATTTCGACCCCTTGTTGGAGACCGGTCTTCCGGCGCTGATCACCTGCGGCGACATTCTGGTCATGCAGGGCAATCTCAGAGCTGTGGTCACCGACGCTTGCCTTCGGACTGCCAAGGCTGCGGGCGCGACCACCATTCTCAATCCGAGCCCCTTGACGGGCGAGGCGCCCGATCTCAAGGCGGTCGATATCGTCGTCGTCAATCAGGGCGAGGCGTTCGAGATCACCGGCGAGCCTGATCCCGAGCGGGCCGCACGGGATCTTCTTCGTCTCGGCGTAAAGGCTGCGATCGTCACGCTGGGTGCCGACGGATGTCTGCAGCTGGAAGGCGACAGCGTCGATCTGATCCCCGCAGTCAAGGTGGTCGCGGTCGATACGAGCGGTGCCGGCGATGTCTTTTGCGGGTGTCTCGCCGGATGCCTGATGAAGGGGTGGACGCTCGCGCGATCGGCACGGCTTGCGGTTGCCGCTGCCGCTCTGGCGGTCGGCCGTCCGGGAACACTGGATGCCTGCCCGAGCCGGGCGGAGCTGTTGAAACTCATGAACATAATGGAGGCGGAAAGCCTATGACACCCTCCCAAAAGCCTGTCGGCCAAGCGTCCGGCGATGCACTTACCTCGCTTTTCGGCCGGACGAAGGTCGTGATCGGCGTCGTCCATCTGGCCCCTCTGCCCGGTGCGCCGCGCTATGACGGCGAGGCGGTGGAAGCGATCTATCAACGCGGCCTCGACGACGCCAAGGCCTATCTGCATGGCGGCTGCGACGGCGTCATCGTCGAAAATCACGGCGATATCCCATTCTCGAAGCCGGATGACATCGGGCCGGAGACCGCAGCCTATATGTCGGTCGTATCCGACCGCATCCGCCGAGAACTCGGCCGCCCGATCGGCATCAACGTTCTGGCCAATGCCGCGATTCCGGCTTTGTCCATTGCCAGCGCATCCGGCGCTGGTTTCGTGCGCGTCAACCAATGGGCCAATGCCTATGTCGCCAATGAAGGCTTCATCGAAGGCGAGGCGGCGCGCGCGATGCGCTTTCGCGCCAAATTGCGGGCAAACGGCATCAAGATTTTCGCCGATGCCCATGTCAAGCACGGCGCGCATGCGATCGTTGCCGACAGGCCGGTCGAAGAGCAGGTGAAGGATCTGGTCTTCTTCGATGCCGACGCCGTGATCGCCACCGGCCAGCGCACCGGCCATGCTGCCGATCTCGGCTATATCCGGATGATCAAGGAAGCGGCAGGCTTGCCGACGCTTGTGGGAAGCGGTGTCACGCCGGAGAATGCCAACGACATTTTGGATATTGTCGATGGCGTTATCGTCGCAAGCTCGCTCAAACATGATGGCGTCTGGTGGAATGCCGTCGATCTGAAAAGGGTCGAGGCCTTCATCGCCGGATTGCGCCGATGAAAGGCAGGCCTGTGATCAACGGCGAACGCCTGCTTCGCCGGTTGAGCGAATTCGCCGAAATCGGCAAGACAAGCGCCGGTGGGGTCAACCGGCAGGCATTGAGCCGCGAAGACCGGACCGCGCGGCGTCTCCTCGCCGATCTCGCGGTCGCACGCGGTTTCAAGGTCTTTCAGGATGCGATCGCCAATCTCTTCATCCGCCGCGAGGGCTGTAATCCGGCGCTGCCGCCGATGCTGATCGGCAGCCATCTCGACAGCCAACCGACAGGCGGCCGCTTTGACGGTGCGCTTGGCACGCTTGCCGCTTTCGAAGTGCTGGAGGCTTTGGAGGATGCTGGCCATGAGACGGAAGCCGCCATCGAAGTCGTCGCCTGGACGAATGAGGAGGGCAGCCGCTTTGCGCCGGGCGTTATGGGGTCCATGGCCTTTGTCGGCGCTGCTCATCCTGACGATTTTCAGTCTGTGATCGCCAGTGATGGCGTAAATTTCCGGGAAGAACTCGCGGCGACGCTTGCGGCCTTGCCGGAAGCCGAGATGCGTCCGCTCGGTACACCGATCTCCGCTTATCTTGAACTGCATATCGAGCAAGGCCCGTCGCTTGAGCGCGAAAAGATTGCCGTCGGTGTCGTCACCGCTGTGCAGGGGACGCGCTGGCTGACCGTGACCTTCTCGGGAAGTGCCGGCCATGCGGGCACCACCTCGCTTGCCTATCGGCGCGATCCGATGGTGGCGGCAACGGCCGCGCTGAACGGGTTGCAAATGTCGGTCATGCCGCAGGACGACGATGCACGGTTGACCGTCGGGCGGTTTTCGGCCCATCCGGGCTCCATCAACGCAATTCCGGATCGGGTGACCTTCACCGTCGATATCCGGCATCCGGATGCGGCGACCCTGACTGCCATCGAGATAAGGGTTCGTGCGGCCTGCGAAGAGGCGGCGCTGTCACAGCGCTGCAGCGTCGAGATCGCCACATCCTTTGATATGCCGCCGGGTTCGTTCTCAAAGGTCATGACGGATCGGATCGAGGCGGCGGCAAAGGCACTTGAATTGCCCTACAAGCGGATGATTTCTGGCGCGTTCCACGACGCCCTGTTCGTCGCCCGGGTGGCGCCTGCCGCTATGATTTTCGTGCCCTGCCGTGACGGTATCAGCCATAATGAGGCCGAATATGTGGAGCCGGTCGACGTCATCAACGGCGCCCGGCTGCTTCTGGAGGCGACGATGGAAAGTGTCAGCTAGTCGCTCGGCAGGTGACCTGCTCGAGCGATGACTTGCGATCGTGTCGGCGCGCCTGAACGGCCGCCGAACACTTCACATTTGAGCGCCGCGGCAATCGATGAAAGCCGGATCGCATCCTTGGGCGCCTTGCCCTCGGCGATGGCAAGGGCGAAGGCGCCGTGGAAGATATCGCCGGCGGCAAGCGTATCGACGGCCTTGATGGCAAAGGCCGGCCAGTGCTCGACCTCGCCGCTCTTATCGTCGAACCAGTAGCTTCCGGCAGCGCCGGCGGTGACGCTGATGAAGGCCTGGTTGAATCTCTGTTTCAGACGTCGGACCATCTCTGCGACATCGTTGGTACCAGTGAGCCGTTCCGCGGCTGGTTCGGAAAACACGATATGGCTTGCCGCGGGTGCCAGTCGTTCGATGACGCCGTCGGGAGCGACATCGCCGTCGAGAATGGCGGGCTTGCCGTCATCCCTTGCTGCCTGCAGGACCTTTAGCGCAAACGACGGCCAGCGGACATCGACCAGCACGCCGTCAACGGTGGCGATATCGTCCGCTGTGACCGTTTTCACAGTCTCATGCAGCTTGGGATCGTAAAAGGGTACGATCAGCCGCTCGCCGTCGTCGTCGACCAGGATCGTCGATAGCGCCGAACGCGCCCCCTCAACACGCAGCATTCCGTCGGTGATGATCCCGTCGGTGCTGAGGTCGCGGATAATCCGTTCGCCGGTCTCGTCGTCGCCCACTGCGCTCCAGAGGCTTGCCTTGCCGCCAAGGCGGGCGATGGCATAGGCGGCGCTTGACGCCATGCCCTCTGCGATCTGCAGCATCTCGTAGGGCAGGACTTTTCCCTGGCCTGACGGCAGCTCATGGACACGGAACAGCGTATCGAGAACGGCAGCGCCGACGCAGAGGACGTGCCTCGGTGCACCGGCCGGCGGATCGAAAATCGAAGAGGACATCAAAGTCGCTTGCCGCTCGCCTTGTCGAACAGATGCACGCTGCTTGCATCGATCACGATACCGACCGTATCGCCGAAGCGGATGTCGAGCCGTTCGCGGAAGAGGCAGGAGATTTCCTGGCCGTTGCAATCGAGCTTGGCGTAAATCTCCGACCCGGTACCCTCGACAATCTCGACCCGTCCCGAAATGCCACCGGCTGCCGCGCGAATATGCTCGGGCCGGATACCGTAGACCAACGGGCGACCGCCATATTGCGAGATGGGCAGTCCCTCCGGTAGCGGCAGGATAAGGCCCTTGTCGCTGCGGAACACGCCTTCTTCGATCTTGCCGTCGATGAAGTTCATCGCCGGCGAGCCGATGAAGCCGGCAACGAAGAGATTGGCCGGGCGGTCATAGAGGTCGAGCGGCGCCCCGATCTGCTCGATCAGGCCGCCGTGAAGGACGACGATTTTGTCGGCCATGGTCATCGCCTCGACCTGGTCATGCGTCACATAGATCGTCGTGGTGCCGACGCGCTGATGCATGGATTTGATCTCGGCGCGCATCTGGACGCGAAGCTTGGCATCGAGGTTGGAGAGCGGTTCGTCGAACAGGAAGACCTGGGGATCGCGCACCAGCGCGCGGCCCATCGCCACGCGCTGGCGCTGTCCGCCAGAGAGCTGGCGCGGAAAGCGGTCGAGCAGCGCTTCAAGGCCGAGAATGCCGGCCGCCTTCTCCACTTTCGCTGAAATCTCCGTAGGGTCGGCTTTCCTCAGCTTCAGTGCAAAGCCGAGATTTTCGGCAACGGTCATATGCGGGTAGAGGGCGTAGTTCTGGAACACCATGGCGATGTCGCGGTCGCGCGCCGGCAGGTTGCTGACCTCGCGCGCACCGATGCGGATTTCGCCGTCGCTGACCTCCTCCAGGCCGGCGATCATGCGCAGCAATGTCGACTTGCCGCAGCCCGACGGACCGACGAGGACCACGAATTCGCCGTCGGCGATATCGACGCTGATATCATGGATGACCTTGACCTGGCCGAAGCGCTTCTGAATGTTCTGTATGTTCACGGGTGCCATAATTGGATCCTGTTCGAAAGGGAGTTCAGCCGCCCTTGACGGCGCCGGCGGTGAGGCCGGCAACGATCTGCTTCTGGGCAAATATGGTGAGAACCAGCACTGGTAGCGTCACGATCAGCGCGGCGGCCGCCAGCGGCCCCCAGCTCACCTGCTCGAAGGACAGCATGTTGTAGACGGCGACCGGCAAGGTGCGCGTCTCGCGGCTGGCAAGCACGATACCGAAGACGAAATTGTTCCACGAGAAGATGACCGAGAGGATGAAGGCGACGACGATCCCCGGCTTGGCGATCGGCAGGGCCACCAGCCGGAAGACCTGCCACGGCGTCGCGCCGTCGATGCTGGCGGCTTCCTCCAGTTCCATCGGTGTCGTCTCGAAATAACCGATCATGATCCAGACGACGATCGGGACCGTCACGACGAGATGGATGATGATCTGCGGCCAGAGTGTCCCCAGCAGGTTCAGCCACTGGAAGAGCAGGAACAACGGGATGAGGAAGGAGAGGCCGGGCGTCATACGGGCGATCATGATCACGACCGCCGATTTCTCCGCCTTCAGCCGCGCGATGCCATAGCCGGCGGGAACGCCGATCAAAAGGGCAAGCAAGGTCGCGGCTCCGGTCACCAGAATGGAATTCCAGAAATAGAGGAAGAAATTGTTCTCCTCGAAAACCTTGGCGTAGTTCGACCAGGCGAACCGGTCGGGAATGAAGATCGGCGGATAGGCGCCGTTATCGATCTCGTATTTCAGCGAGAGCGAGATCATCCACAGGAAGAACAGGACCACCGGCGAAATCATCACCAGCGCAACGAAGAAAAGACCGATCTTGTCGAGCGTCTTGCGTTTCATCATCGTGTCTCCGTGTCCGACCAGTTCGCGCGCTGTCTCGCCATCAGGAGGACGAAGGAGAGCGCGACGATGAGGATGAAGAAGACGACCGCCATGGCCGAGCCGTAGCCGATGTCGTAGTAGGAAAAGGCGGTGTTGTAGAGATAGATGTTGATCGTCTCGGAGGCCGTTCCCGGCCCGCCCTGCGTCATCGCATAAATGATGTCGAAGCTCTTCACCGCATCGATGCTGCGGATGATGACGGCGATCATCAGGAAGGGCGCGATCATCGGCAGGGTGAGATAGCGGAACTTCTGCCACACATTGGCGCCGTCGATCTCCGCGCTTTCATAAGGTTCGCGCGGGACGGCGGCGAGGCCGCCGAGCACGATCAGCATGACGAGCGGCGTCCATTGCCATGTTTCGACCAGGACCAGAGACGGGATTACGCTCACCTGATTGTAGATCCATTCCTGCGGGCCGATACCGACGAAGGACAGGAGATAGTTGAGCACACCGAGCTGGGGATGAAGCATCATCGTCCAGACGAGCGCGATGGCCACGGGCGTTGCCATCATCGGCATGACGAAAATACCGCGCAGAAAGCCGCGCAAGGGAAACTCCGCATCGAAGATCAGGGCGGCAAGGGTTCCTAAGAAAACCGGCGCGATGACGGAAAGGCCCGTATAGAGCACCGTATGCCACAGTGCTTCCCAGAAGCGGGCGTCGGTTGCCAGGCGGGCGTAATTGGCAAAACCCGCGAAACTCTGGGATTGCCCGAGCGTCCAGCTATTCACGCTCATCCATAGGGTAAAAACCCACGGAAAAACGATGACCGCGGCAATGACCACGAGGGCGGGGATGACGAAGGGCCAATAGTTGGGAACAAGCCCTCTTCTGGGCTTGCTCCTCTTCTGGACGGCGGTCGCCGTGGTATTCTCGATGCTCACGGACGCCATCACCCCTCGCTTCGCGCCAGCACCGGCTCGAACTGCGCGGTTGCGTTCTTCAGTTCATTTGCCGGATCCGCCCCGCCAATCATGTTGGTGAGCGCCACGCCGTAGATGTCGCGGAACTCGGTGACCGGGATAATGACGGGCAGGCCGAGCGCCGAGACCTTGCCGGAGCCGACGACGGCATCCAGCCAGGCCCCGGGCATCTTGACGCCTTCGCGGACCTTCTTGTCCTCAAGGACGGACTGACGGAACGGCACGCCGGCGCCGGCCTGCAGCAGCCGCGCACCCATGTCATGCGAGATCACCCACTGGCAGAAGAGATAGGCGGCTTCCTTCTTCTGGCTTGCCGCAGTCACGCCGATGCCGTCGCCGAAGGTGGCGGCGGCTTGTCTGGCGGGCCCCTTGGGGATGACGCTGTAGCCGACCTGGCCGACGACGCGGGATTTTTCCGGGTTCTCGATCGGCGGCGCGAAGCCGACGCCGTCGAACCACATGCCGATCTTGCCCTGCAGGAAGGCGGATTGGGATTCGGCCCAGTTGAAACCCGAGACGCCGGGAGGTGCTGCCTTGGTCATCAGGCGTTGATAAAGCTTGGCGGCCTCCACCGCCTCCGGCGAGGTGGTGCGCAATTTGCCGTCCGCGGACAGCGGCGTAATGCCATAGCCGAGCATGAAGGCTGTCCACACTGGGGTGTTGGCATTCTTCAGGCCGCGGGCGACGAAGCCGTAGGTATTGGTCGACTTGTCGGTGAGCGCTTCGGCGGCCTTGGCCATGTCCTCGAAGGTCTCAGGATAGGCGAGGCTCTTCTTTTCGAAGAGGGTCTTGTTCCAGTAGACGATCCAGTAGTCGACAGAGAAGGGCAGGGAGCGCAGGACGCCGTTGGAATCCTTGGCGAATGTCAGGCCCGCCTCGGCAAAATCACCTTCGACCAGCGATGGGTCGGTCAGGGACGGATCCTTCAGGAAGCCGCTGATATCGGCGAGCCAGCCGCCCTTTTCGAACTGCCGCTTCTGCACATGATAGCTCAGATGCACCACATCGAAGCTCGGTTTTCCGGAGCTGAGCTCGATCGTCGTTTTCTGGCGCTGCTGCTGTTCCGGCGTTGCCTCGGCATTGACCTTGATGCCGGTGAGCGCCTCGAATTCGCTGAGATACTTGATGATGATTTCGCTGCGCGGGCTCTTGACCAGATTGACTTCCAGCGTCGTTCCGGAAAAGCGCTTCCAGTCTACGGCTGCCGATGCGGTGCGGACACCGAGCAGGCCTGCTGCCCCCAAGGCTGCCGTGCCCGCCATGAAATGGCGGCGTGTGGGATTGATAAATGACGATGACATGGTGTTCCTCCTCCTTTGGCCGAAAATCTCCTCATTCGCGGCCTGTTTCATTCAAATCTTCAATGCGCGGTCTCTTGCCCCGTTGATGTGCGAAACGAGAGATGCAACGGCATCTTCCGCGGATCGTCTTTGGATCGCCTCAAGCACCTTGATATGTTCGACCATGACCGGTCCGACATGCCCGTTGATCCGGAAACGGTCCTGGCTGATCAAACGCATCTTGATCGAATTGACGCGATAGGCGTTCGAAATGATGGTGTTGCCGAGTGCATCGATAAAGGCATCATGCATGCCCCAATCGACCGATTGCGCATGGAGTTCGAGCTCCTGCGACGTATCGCCGGCCTGGATGGCATCGGCGATATCACGGTGTTGCTTCAACAGCCCGGCTATCGTTTCGTCTGAAGCCGAACGGGTGAAGAGCGCGACGGCCTCCTTCTCCAGAAAGATGCGCAGCTGAAACGCTTCGCGGATAAGGTCGAGATCGATATGGGCGATCTGCAGACCACGCTGCGGCACAGTCTTGATCAGGCCTTCGGCTTCCAGCCGCGGGATCAACTCGCGAATGGCGCCGAGTGGCAGGCCGGTCAACTCCACGAGCCTGCGCTGCGAGACGAATTCGCCGGGCCGGACATCACGGGCAAGCAGATGCTGGGTAAAGCTTGCATAGGCTTTTTCCCGCAACGTCGGCTGCTCGTTCATGCCGTCCATTCGTCCCCCTCCCTGTCCGGTTCGCCTAAGCGGCTTTGGATCTGAAAAGCGCGTTGAATGCGCCGGCCAGATGATTCCGTCCTTCGCCGGATATTGAAACCAGCGGCGGTCGAACTGCAAGCCAGATTTCATCTCCGGAGAGTTGCGCCACCATGACCTTGACCGCTGCCGTCACGGGAAATTTCAGCAATTCCTGGACAAAATCCTCGACGCGCGGGTCATCCTTCCCGTCTTCAGCCATGAGCTGGACTTCATGGGGCACGAAATTCGCCATCCCTGAAATCGCGCCCTGGCCGCCCAGCCGAACGCCCCTGGCCAGGTGGCGCTCGTCGCCGATCAGGATGATGAGATCGCTATGCGCCGCCAGAAGCGCCTCCGTGTAAGGCCAATCGCCGGAGGAATCCTTGACGCCGGTGACAACGCCCGGAAAGGCGCTGCGCAGCCGGCCGATCAGCGCCACCGAGAGCGGTACCATGGTGACGGAGGGGATGTTGTAGACGATGATGTCGCGGGCCTTGTCCGCGAGCCGCGCAAAGACTGCCGAGAACCAGCGAAACAGGCCCTCATCGCTGACGTTCTTGAAATAGAAGGGCGGTGCCAGCAGGATATTGCGCACGCCCTTGGAAAGCGCCGCTCCGGCTTGGGCGGCGGCATCCTCGACGGAATCCGCCATGACGCCGACGATGATGCGGTTTGGTTCTATCCCCAGATCGAGGAAGGTGTCGAGCACGTCTTCGCGCTCCTGCGTGCCGATCGAGGATCCCTCGCCGGTGGTGCCAAAAAGTGTCACGCTCGAGCATCCCGAGGCAAGGCTCAGTTTGGCCTGCTCGATCATCGGGCCAATGGCGATGTCGCCGTTGCTGTCGAAGGGGGTCGTAAGCGCGACCGATAGACCAAATTTCTGCGACAAGTTCCATTCCTCCCAGGTGTGTTGTCAGTACATACAGACTAACATGTTAGTTGTATAGCCTGAATCTTCTGCCCACGCCGAAGCGTGAAAAAATGTCGCGGGGAAAGCCTGTCCAGGGCGGAGTCGCTGCGATCCGGCACCTTGATGACGGGCCGGTTGATGTTACGATGCCCCGAAATCGTAGCCGGCGGCAACCTTCTCCCAAACCCTGCAAATGCCGCTTTTCCCACAGCCAGGAATGCCCAAATGCCAAAGCCCACCAACGACCAGATCGAAGCAGTGCTTTCTCATGTCGATCAGACAATGGATCAGAGCCTGCAGCGGCTCTTTGATCTCATCCGTATCCCCAGCGTTTCCACGGATCCCGCCTACCGTGATCACTGCCGCAAGGCAGCCGAATGGCTTTCAAGCGATCTGGCCAGTATCGGCTTTGATGCATCGGTGCGCGACACCACCGGCCATCCGATGATTGTCGGCCATGAAAAACGGGCCGGTGGGCCGCATGTTCTCTTTTATGGCCATTACGACGTCCAGCCGGTCGATCCGCTACCGCTTTGGAAGACCGACCCTTTCGAGCCCGTCCTGCAACCGATGGAAAACGGAGACACCGCGATCGTCGCGCGCGGCGCCTCCGACGACAAGGGACAGTTGATGACCTTCGTCGAGGCTTGCCGTGCATGGAAATCCGTGGCCGGAACGTTGCCCATTCAGATCAGCATCCTCTTCGAAGGGGAGGAAGAGGCCGGCAGCCCCAGCCTTGCTCCCTTCCTCGACAAGACAGCGTCAGAGCTTGCCGCCGACACCGTGCTGGTCTGCGATACCGACATGTGGGACCACGACACGCCGGCCGTGACGACCATGCTGCGTGGCCTCGTCAGCCAGGAAATCGAAATCACCTGCGCCGATCGCGACCTGCACTCCGGCATGTTCGGCAATGCCGCCCGCAATGCGCTGCAGGTCCTGTCGGATATCGTTGCCAGCCTGCGTACGCCGGATGGCGGCGTGGCGATCGCCGGTTTTTACGACGGTGTTCGGGAATTGCCCGAGGCTGTGAGGGCGCAGTGGAAAAGCCTGCCCTTCGATGAGGATGGCTTCCTGCGAGACATCGGCCTTTCGATCCCTGCAGGAGAGAAGGGACGTTCCATCCTCGAACAGGTCTGGGCAAGGCCGAGCTGCGAGATCAACGGTATGAGCGGCGGCTATACCGGCGATGGCTTCAAGACGGTCATTCCGGCAAAGGCGAGCGCCAAGATTTCCTTCCGTCTGGTCGAGGGGCAATATCCTATCGCTATCCGTGACGCTTTCCAGGCGCATGTGCGGGCGCGCATTCCGTCGGACTGCTCGGTCAGTTTCAAGGAATATGGTCTGGCGCCAGCCACCACCATGCCGCTCGACAGCCCGTTTCTGCGCAAGACGCTGGAAGCGCTGACCACCGAATGGCAGCGTGAGGCAGCTCTTGCCGGCACCGGCGGCTCCATCCCGATCATCGGCGAGTTCAAGCGACGCCTCGGCTGCGACGCCCTTCTGGTCGGCTTTGCCCGTTTCGACAATCGCATCCACAGCCCGAACGAAAAATACGACCTTTCGAGCTTCCATAAAGGCATACGCTCCTGGGTGCGTATCCTCGCGTCTTTTTGTGAGATCGAACAAGCGGCGTCCTGAACCGATGGCGTGGCTTGCGCCCTCCTGAAAATCGACGGCGCGTGACCGACGGATTTCCGTCACTCGACCGTTAAAGCCGAAATGCATCCATTCGCTTTTGAAGGAAAAGACCGGCCTGTCGGAGACATCGCAAGCACATAGCCTGAGATCTTCGGGTCCGATCGATGGACTTAAGGCCCTTGTCATCGACAAGGAACAGGCGTGCTATGGGAGCATCCTGCGAAACCCGGATGGTGGCGATTGGCAATGAATGGGGATCGCTCGCCCAAAGATGGTGATCCGGATGAGGATCTGCTTGGCCGCGTCGCGGCCGGTGATGTCAAGGCGACCCGCGCCCTGATATCGCGGCAGTTGCCGCGCATTCTGTCTGTCGCGACGCGCATGCTTGGTGACGCGAGCGAAGCCGAAGATGTGGCGCAGGAGACATTCCTGCGCGTCTGGCGCAACGCCGGCGGCTGGCAGCAGCGCAATGCGCGCTTCAGCACCTGGATCCATCGCGTGGCGATCAATCTCTGCTACGACCGCCTGCGGCGCCGCAAGCATGTGCTCACTGAGGATCCGCCCGATATTCCCTATGAGGGTCCCGCGCCGGATGCCGGCCTGCTGGGCGAAGACGATCCGGGCAGGCGCGTGGAGCGGGCCATGCAGATGATCGCGCCGCGCCAGCGGGAAGCGATCATTCTGGTCTATTATCAGGCGATGTCGAACGCGGAGGCGGCTGCGATCATGGAGGTCAGTGTGGACGCATTGGAAAGCCTGCTCGCGCGCGGAAGGCGCTCGCTGCAGACGCTGTTGTTGAAGGAGCGGATCGATGACTGAAGATGTCGAGACGGCCATGAATGCCGACCGATTTACAGCCCTGGCTGCGGCATATGGCGGTGCGATCGATCGGTGGCCTGAAGAGGAGCGCGCCTTGGCCGAGATCTTCGCAAAGACGCCAACGGGAGCATCCACACTCGC
>DASVPC010000011.1:0-20656 GCA_036383055.1 Rhizobium sp.
AGAAGAAGCCGGATAACAGCGAACTGCTCGACCGGTTGCGCAGCGCCAAGAAGCTGCCGGAACAGCTGAACTGGAAGACCTGGAAAGACGGCGTTCTTTCGGTCTATCGCGCGCTCGATACGCAGAGCGACCTCTGGCACCTGCCCAATGGCCAGATTCTGAGGGTTTTTGCCACGGCGCATCCGCAGGGCGGCGCCACCTGGGTGTTCGAGAACCTGACCGAGCAGGTCGATCTCGAGACGCGCTACAACACGCTGGTCAAGGTGCAGGGCGAAACCATCGACCATCTTTCCGAAGGCGTTGCCGTTTTCGGTCCCGATGGCCGCATCCGCCTGTCGAACCCGGCCTTCCGCATCCTCTGGAACATCACCGAAATCCAGGCCAAGCCCGGCACACATATTCAGGCGCTGGCCGAAGCCTGCACGCCGTCCTATGACCGGCCGGATGGCTGGAAGCGCTTTGCCGAGCAGATCACCAGCTTCGACGACGAACGTCCGTCGTCTCAAGGCACGCTGGAACTCTATTCCAACCTCGTCCTCGATTATGCCGTCATTCCGCTGCCAAACGCGCAGACCATGCTGACCTTCGTCAACAAGACCGACAGCGTACGGGCCGAACGGGCGCTGACTGAAAAGAACGAGGCGCTGCTGAAGGCCGACGAACTGAAGAACGACTTCGTCCAGCATGTCTCCTACGAGCTGCGCTCGCCGCTGACCAACATCATCGGCTTCACCGACCTCCTGAAGACGCCGGGCATCGGCTCGCTGAACGACCGGCAGGCGGAATATATCGACCATATCTCCACCTCGTCCTCCGTCCTCCTGACGCTGGTCAACGATATTCTCGATCTGGCGACCGTCGATGCCGGCATCATGCGGCTGAACTATTCCGAGATCGCGCTCGACGACCTTCTCGACGAAGTGTCGATGCAGATCGCCGACCGGCTGCAGGAAAGCGGCGTGACGCTGGAAATCACCGTGCCCGCCCATCTCGGCTCCGTCGTCGCCGATCAGCAGCGGCTGAAGCAGATCCTCCTCAAGCTCCTGACCAATGCCGCCAATTTCGCACCCGAGGGATCGACCATCGCGCTCACATGCGGTCGCGACGGCACGGATTTCGTCTTCTCGGTCGCTGACAAGGGTCCGGGGATTCCCGAAGAGATCATGCGTACGGTGTTCAACCGCTTCGCCTCGAGCGGCAAGGGCGGCAAGCGCAGCGGCGCGGGCCTCGGCCTCTCCATCGTCGAAAGCTTCGTCAGCCTGCATGACGGCCAGGTCTCGATCGAAAGCCAGCCGGGCAAGGGAACCACGGTCAACTGCCGGATCCCCTCCGCCGAATCGCCGCACTCCGTCGCAGCAGAATGACAGCAGCAAACACCAGCATCTCCCTTTTCCTGGCAGACGACGCGGCGACCACCCGGCTCGGCGAGGATCTGGCTTTAGCGCTAAAGGCCGGCGACTGCGTGGCTCTGTCGGGCGATCTCGGCGCCGGAAAATCGTCGCTTGCCCGTGCACTCCTGCGCGCCATGGCCGACGATGCCGATCTCGACGTGCCGAGCCCGACCTTCACGCTGGTGCAATCCTACGAGCTGCGCATCCCGGTCTCGCATTTCGATCTCTATCGTTTGGGTGACCCCAGCGAACTCGCCGAACTCGGCTTCGACGAGGCGCCGCAAACCGGCATCTGCCTGGTGGAATGGCCTGAGATGGCCGAAAGCGAGCTGCCGAAAGAGCGCATCGACCTCAAGCTGGAGCACGAGGGCGAGGGACGCCGGGCGACGATCACGGCGCCTGCCAAGCAATTCGCCCGCATCCAGCGCGTCCTGGCGATCCGCGCCTTTCTCGATGCCAACGGCTATGCGAAAGCCGAGCGCCGGTTCCTGACGGGTGATGCGTCGCTGCGCGCCTATGAATCGATCTATCCGCATGATGGCGGCAGCCAAGTGATCCTGATGGACTGGCCGCGCCTGCCGGAGGGACCGCCGGTGCTCGACGGTAAGCCTTACCCCAAAGTCGCGCATCTTGCCGAGGACGCCTACCCCTTCGTGGCGATCGCCAATGAGCTGCGTAAAAACGGCTTTGCCGCGCCGGACATCTTCGCTGTCGATTACGAGCAAGGCATCCTGCTGATCGAGGATCTCGGCACCGACGGCGTGCTCGACGATGAAGGCAGGCCGATTGCCGAGCGCTATCGCGCCAGCGTTGCCTGTCTCGCGCATCTGCACGGCCTGACGATTCCCAGGGATATTCCTGTCACCTCCGACCATATCCATCACGTCCTCGATTTCGACCGCACCGCGATGAAGATGGAAGCGCGGTTGCTGATCGACTGGCATCTGCCCTGGAAACGCGGCACGCCGGCTAGCGACGAGGAACGCGCCGACTATCTGGCAATCTGGGACAGCCTGATCGATCAGTTGCACGGCGCTGAAAAGAGCCTGCTGCTGCGCGATTTTCACTCGCCGAACATTATCTGGCAGGCGAAGGAAAAAGGCATCCGGCGCATCGGCCTCATCGATTTCCAGGACGCGATGATCGGGCCGACGGCCTACGACCTTGCCTCGATCGTCCAGGATGCGCGCGTCACCATCGAACGGCCGCTGCACGACCGGCTGATGGCCGACTATCTCGCGCTCCGGCATGCGCAGGGAAATTTCGACGAGACCAGCTTCCTGAAAAGCTGGGCGATCATGTCGGCGCAGCGCAATTGCAAACTCGCCGGCCTCTGGGTGCGGCTGTTGCAGCGCGACGGCAAGCCCGGCTATCTGAAGCACATGCCGCGCACGCTCGCCTATCTCGCCATCGCTTTCGAGCACGAAGCGCTCGCCCCCTTGCGCGACTGGTGCGCGAAGGCCGGGATAGGCGAGGCATAGCCCTCGAGACCGGGCGACGGTTTTCCGGCGTTATGCTAAAGGAAGACAGCAGCCGAATCACGAGTTCGAGACGAGATGACCATCAAACAAGCCATGGTGCTGGCCGCGGGGCTCGGAACCCGTATGCGCCCGATCACCGACACCATCCCGAAACCGCTGGTAAAGATCGCCGGCAAGCCGATGATCGACTATGCGCTGGATGCGCTGGCAGACGCCGGCGTCGAGCAAGTAGTGGTCAATGTCCATCACCATGCCGACCAGATGGAGGCGCATCTGCGTGACTATCGTGGGCTCAAGATCCTGATATCCGACGAGCGCGAAGCGCTGATGAACAATGGCGGTGGGCTGGCCAAGGGGCTGAAGCTTCTCGGCCGTGATCCGGTTTTCGTCATGAATTCAGATTTGTTCTGGATCGGTGAAACACAGGGTCGCCCCACAAACCTGCAACGCCTAGCCGGATTCTTCGATGCCGAGCGCATGGACATGGCCATGCTCTGTGTAGCGCTCGAAAAGACCACCGGCCATAACGGCAAGAACGATTTCGGTCTGGCTGACGATGGCCGGCTTTCGCGCTATCGCGATGCCGCCCAAAATGGAGTCGTCTATGCGGGTACGCTGGTCATGACCCCAGCCGTTCTCGACGATGCGCCTGATGACGCCTTCAACGTCAACACCTATTACGACAAGTCGATTGCCACGGGCCGGCTCTATGGCACCATGCTCGACGGCCATTGGCTAACGGTCGGCACGCCGGAAGCGATCGGCGAGGCGGAGGAGACGATCCGGACGTTCCGGGCGTTTGCGTGAACGGATGACGGGCGGCCACCGGCAACGCATCCTGACGATCCCGGCGGGCCTGCCTTTCCTGAAGACCCTTGCCGGCGCGCTTTGCGACGGCCGGCTGACCGAGCATTTCCGCCATGATCCCAGCGATCCGTTGTCGCTCGCCAAGGTCACGATCTTTCTGCCGACACGGCGCGCGGCGCGCGTGCTGCGCTCGGAATTCGTCGACCTGCTCGGCGGCCGTTCCGCCATCCTGCCGGTGATCCGTCCGCTCGGCGAAACCGATGACGACAGCGGCTACTTCGAGGAAGCGTTGCCGGCGACCGCCGATCTGGCGCAGCCGCTCGCCAACACGGCTCGGCTGCTGGAGTTGGCGCGGCTGATCCTTGCCTGGCGCAACAAGCTGCCGCAGATCGTCCGCGACATCCATTCGGATTCGCCGCTGGTCGCGCCCGCAAGCCCGGCCGATGCCATCTGGCTTGCCCGCAACCTTGCCGAACTGATCGATTCCATCGAAACCGAGGATCGCGACTGGGCAGCGCTTGCCGATCTCAGCGCCGAGGATCATGCGCTCTGGTGGCAGCTGACCGCCGAATTCCTGCAGATCGCCAGCGCCTTCTGGCCGGCGCGGCTGGAGGAACTCGGCAAGTCCTCGCCCGCCCGGCACCGCAACGCCATTCTGCGCGCCGAGGCGCAGCGGATCGCCACCATGCAGCATGCCGGCCCGATCATCATCGCCGGCTCGACTGGCTCGGTGCCGGCAACGGCCGAGCTGATCGCCGCCGTTGCCTCCCTGCCGCAAGGCGTCATCGTCCTGCCGGGGCTCGATCTGTCGATGCCGGAAGAGGACTGGCAAATGGTGGCGCCGAAAACCGGCATCGGCGAAAGGGTCGATCCCACCACCCGCAGTCATCCGCAATATGGCCTGTCGCTGCTCTTGAAGCGGCTGCATACGACCCGGAGCGATGTGGAAACCATCGAGACGGCGACCACGGACATGCAGATGCGCGCTGAGGTCCTGTCGCGCGCCCTGGCGCCGGCGAAGGCGACGAGTGGCTGGGGAGCGTGGCAGGCAACGCTTGCGCCCGACGCAATCGGCGACGCCTTTGCCAATGTTGCCCTGATCGAGGCAGCCAATGAGCGCGAGGAGGCGACGGCGATCGCCATCGCCTTGCGGCTGGCACTGGAAAAGCCGGGACGGGATGGCGGCGACAGCCAGGCGGCGCTGATCACGCCGGATCGCAATCTGGCGCGGCGGGTGACGGCGGAACTGGCGCGCTTCGGCATCACCGCCGACGATTCGGCCGGCACGCCGCTGACCGCCACGCCGCAGGGCGCGCTCCTGCAATTGCTGCTGGAAGCGACGCTTCGCCCCGGCGATCCCGTCGCCATCGTTTCGCTGCTCAAGCATCCCCTCGCCCGTTTCAGCCTTCCGCAGGACACGTTGCAGCTCGGCGTCGACGCGCTGGAAATCCTGGCGCTCAGGGGCGGCATTGCCGATGTCGATATCGGCGCGCTGGAACCGCTGCTCGACCGGCAGCTCGCCGAGCAGGCGAAGAGCCGCCACGCGCCGCAATGGCGCAAATCGCTGCCTCCCGAAGCGGTGGACCGAGCACGCGAACTGGCCCGGCAGGTCACCAAAGCATGCGAACCGCTGGCATCCCCACTGTCGCAGCAATCGCCTGACGGCCTCCCCACCCTTTCCGAATGGGCCGAACGCACGGGCCGGGCGCTTGAAGCCGTCGCCACCGACGAGCGCGGCAATCTGGCCGCACTCTGGTCCGGCGAAGCGGGAGACACGCTCGCCAGCCTGCTGAAGGAAATCATCGATACCAACGGGCAGCTCGAGGCGGACGGGCCGCAATGGATCGATATCATGGCAGCACTTTGCGCCGGCCAGGCCGTCAAGCCACGCGCCTTGAGCCATCCGCGCCTGTTCATCTTCGGCACGCTGGAAGCACGACTGCAAAGCGTCGATACGCTGATCCTCGGCGGGCTGAACGAGGGCTCCTGGCCCGGACAGACCGCCAATAATCCGTTCATTTCCCGCACGATGAAGACCGAGATCGGTCTGGAGCCGCCGGAGCGGCGCATCGGCCAGCTCGCCCACGATTTCGAAATGGCGAACGGCACGCGCGACCTGATCTATTCGCGCGCATTGCGCCAAGGCTCGACACCGACCGTGGCCTCGCGCTGGCTGCAAAGGCTGATGGCCCTGGGCGGCAAGGCATTTGCCAGCGACTTGAAGGCGCGCGGCGATCAATATCGCCATTGGGCCGGGATGATCGACCAGGGCGAGAACCAGGCCCCGGCTCAAAGACCAGCGCCAAGACCGCCCGCCGAACTGCAGCCGAAAAGCTATTCCTTCAGCGAGGTCGGCCGTCTTCGCCGCGACCCCTATGCGATCTATGCCCGGCGCGTGTTGCGGCTCGACCCGATCGATCCCTTCAACCGCGATCCCGGCCCGGCCGAGCGCGGCACGCTCTATCACAAGATCATCGACCGCTTCATTCGCGAGGGCCATATTGCCGGCACGCCGGATGCATCGCTGGCTATGGACCGTATCCTCACCGAACTATTCGACGCCGAGCAATTGCCCGTTCACATCGACAGCGTCTGGCGACCGCGTTTCCGCGAAGTCGCGCGGGCCTTTCTTGTCTGGGAAGCGGAGCGACGGCCGGAGATCCGCAAAACGGCAACGGAAGTGCCGGCCGGCGTTGAGATCGAACCGATCGGCATCCGGCTGACCGGTGTCGCCGACCGCATCGACTTCAAGGGTGGCAAGGCCGCCGATATCATCGACTACAAGACCGGCTACAATCCCTCGCCGGCGCAGGCCCGCACGCTGCTTGATCCGCAATTGGCGCTGGAAGCCTATGCACTGAAAGCCGGCGCCTTCCGCGATATCGATGCGCTCGTCCCGGAGAACCTGCTTTATGTACGGCTGAGGCCCGGCGATCGCTTCAAGGTCGATCAGGTCAACAACGAGCTTTCCAGCCGCGGCGGCAAGACGGAAACAAAGTCGGCTATGGATCTCGCCCAGGAGGCGATGGACCAGCTCGTCAAGTTCGTCTCCCTGCTGCAAACCGGCGAAAGGGGCTTCTCCTCGCGGCTGATCCCGGCGCAGCAATTCGAATATGGCGGCGATTACGATCATCTCGCCCGCGTCTCGGAATGGTCGACGGCGGAGACCGAGCAGGAAGGCGGCGGCGATGAGTGACCTTTCCAACGAGCTGGCAGCCCTGCCTGAGAGCGACGATGCCGGCGCCTGGATCGGCTGGACGACGGTGCAGCAATCCATCGCCTCCGATCCTGAGCGATCCGCCTGGGTCTCGGCCAATGCCGGCTCCGGCAAGACGCATGTGTTGACGCAGCGCGTTATCCGCCTGCTGCTTGCCGGCGCGCGGCCCTCGGCCATCCTCTGCCTGACCTATACCAAGGCCGCCGCTTCCGAAATGTCGAACCGTGTCTTTGACCGGCTAGCCGCCTGGGCAACGCTGTCGGATGAGGAACTGAAGGCGCGGATTACCGAGATCGAAGGCGCTGAACCGGATCTGTTCAAGCTCGCCGAGGCGCGTCGTCTCTTTGCCAAGGCGCTGGAAACGCCGGGTGGGCTGAAGATCCAGACGATCCACGCCTTTTGCGAGGCACTGCTGCACCAATTTCCACTGGAGGCCAATGTCGCCGGCCATTTTTCCGTGCTCGACGACCGCGCCGCCACGACCCTTCTGGAAGACGCCCGCCGCTCGTTGCTGACGGCAACGACACCGCAGCGGGATGCCGAACTTGCGGACGCCTTTTCCTACGTTCTCGATCTCGGCGACGAATCGGGCCTGGAGACGCTGCTGGGCGACATCGTCGCCAACCGCAACGCCATCCGCCGCTTCACCACGGATGCAGAGCGGAAAGGCGGCATCGATGCCGCGCTGCTCGCCCGGCTCGGTCTTTCCACCGATGACACGGAAACCGGCATCGCGGGAGAGTATTGGCCGTTGCCCGGCCTTTCCGGCGCGACGCTGGAGCTCTACCTCACGCTTGCCGACCAGAAGGGCGGCGCGAAGGCGCAGGAAGTTGCCTATGCACTGCGTCTCGCCAAGCGCGAGGCAAATCCGGTGGCCCGTGCGGAAATCCTCGAAAAGGTGATGCTGACCGGCAAGGGCGAGCCGAAATCCGACAGCCAGTTCTTCGTCAAGGCGATGCTGGCGGATGCGCCCACGCTTGCTGAGGCCGTAGCTGCTGCCCGCGCCCATGTCGTCACCTGCCGTGATCGGCTGAAGCTGATGCGGATGTATCGCGCCACCCGCGCGGCCCTCGTTCTGGCCGATCGGCTGAATCGCGACTATGAGGAGCTGAAGAAGCGCCGCAGCCAGCTCGATTTCGAGGACCTGATCACCCGCACCGCCGATCTCCTGACCAAGAAGGATGTCGGCCCCTGGATCCACTACAAGCTGGACCAGGGCATCGACCATATTCTCGTCGACGAGGCGCAGGATACCAGCCCTATCCAATGGAGCGTCATCCAGTCGCTGGCGGAGGATTTCTTCTCCGGCGAAAGCGCGCGGCAGACGCTGCGGACGATCTTCGCGGTCGGCGACGAGAAGCAGTCGATCTATTCCTTCCAGGGTGCGCGGCCGGAGCGTTTCTCCGAGGAAAGCGACCGGACGCGGCGACGGGTTGCGACCAGCGGCCAGCAGTTTTCCTCGATCCGCCTGCCGCTCTCCTTCCGCTCGACCGCCGATGTGCTCGCCGCCGTCGACCATGTCTTCACCGCGCCCGAAAATGCGCGGGGGCTGAGCGCCGTTGACGAGCCGGTCGTGCATCGTTCCAGCCGCATCGGCCATCCCGGCGCTGTTGACCTCTGGGAGATGATCGCGCCGGAGCCGGCGGCGAAGGAAGAGGATTGGACCGCTCCCTTCGATTCGACGCCGGAAAGCGCGCCGCCTGCCATTCTGGCGCGACGGATGGCGCAGACGATTGGCAATCTCATCGGCCGCGAAACGATCATCGACAAGGGCAAGGCCCGTTTCATCGAAGCCGGCGATATCCTCGTGTTGGTGCGCAAGCGCGACAGCTTCGTCAATGCGCTGACCCGCGCCTTGAAGCGGCGCAACAATATCCCCGTCGCCGGCGCCGACCGGCTGGTGCTGACCAGCCATATCGCCATACAGGATCTTCTGGCGCTCGGCCGTTTCCTGCTTCTGCCGGAAGACGACCTGTCATTGTCAGCTCTTTTGAAGAGCCCGCTGTTCGATCTCGGTGAAGACGACGTCTTTGCCGTCGCCGCCCTTCGCGACAGCAATGAAAGCGTGTGGAGCCATCTGCAGAAATTTGCCGATGACGGCAACGAGCGGCTTCTTCGTGCGGTCGATCGGCTGAAAACCTTCCTCGCTCTGTCGAAAAGCCTGTCCGTGCATGATTTCTATGCGCGCGTGCTCGGCAGTTTCGGTGGGCGGCGGCAGTTTCTGGCGCGGCTCGGTACCGAGGTCAGCGATATTCTCGACGAGTTCCTGACCTTCACGCTCGACCACGAGACTTCCGGCCTGCCGGGCCTGCAATCCTTCGTCTCGACGCTGGAGCTGGAAGCGCCAACGGTGAAGCGCGAGCAAGACAAGGGCCGCAACGAGGTTCGGATCATGACCGTGCACGCCTCCAAGGGCCTGGAGGCGCCGATCGTCTTCCTCGTCGATGGCGGCGGCAAGGCCTTTACTCACACGCATCTGCCGAAGATGCGACTGATCGAGACCGGCAAAAACGATATCCGGCTGCCGGTCTGGGTGCCAGTGTCGGCACTGGCCAATTCATTGACGCAGGCCGATACGGCAAGGCTGCAATCGCTGACGGAAGAAGAATATCGCCGCCTGCTTTATGTCGGCATGACCCGCGCCGCCGACCGGCTGACCGTCTGCGGCTATCGTGGCATCCGCGAGAACGCCGATACATGGCATCCGATGATTTCCGCGGCACTGCGTCAGGACGGCGAGCGCTGCACGCCCGTCAGCTTCTCCGGGCCGGATGGCGAATGGCAGGGATTGAGCTGGCGCGTTTCCCAGGTAGAGCTCAGTTTCGAGCGCATGGAACAGGCGGAAACGACCGTCGACCGTGGAGCGCTACCGGCCGGGCTCAGCCGGCCGCTGCAGCCACAGCGAAACCTGCCCCGGCCGCTCAGCCCTTCCGGCGCCGGCACCGTCATCGACGACGAGGCCGACAATCTGCTCGTCGCCTCGCCGCTGTTCACCGAAAAGGCCAAATCGGACCGCTCGCTGGAAAAAGGCCGCTTCATCCACCGCATGCTACAGACGCTGCCCGAGATCACGCCGGAGGATCGCGCTGAGGCGGCGCGGCGCTATGCCGACCGGGCGGCGCGCTTCTGGCCCCAGGCCGAGCGCGATGCACTGATCGGCTCGGTGCTGGCGCTGCTATCACACCCGGAACTGCAGGGCGTTTTCAGCGCCCATGCCCAGGCCGAAGTCTCGATCATGGGCACGCTGACACTTGACGACCAGGCCTATGCCGTTTCCGGCCGCATCGACCGGCTGACCGTGCTCGATGAGCGCGTCGTCATCCTCGACTACAAGACCAACCGCGTGCCGCCGCGCTCGGCAGATGAGATACCCTTCGCCCACCGGGCGCAGCTTGCGATCTATCGCGAGATCCTTTCGCCGCTCTATCCGGGCAAGCGCATCGATTGCGTGCTCGTCTACACCGAGAATGCCTCGATCCACACGCTGTCGAAAGAGGCCCTCGCATTGGCGCTTGCGGAGCTCAAGACAAAGTGAAATACCGATCATTGAAAATGAGGCACCGCACCCTCACATACATTGCAACCGCAAATCCTGATAAAGGAGCAGCCTATGGCTACCGTTAAAGTCGATACCGCCAACTTCACGTCCGAAGTTCTTCAATCCGTAGAGCCTGTCGTCGTTGATTTCTGGGCCGAATGGTGTGGCCCGTGCAAAATGATCGCTCCGTCTCTCGAAGAACTCTCCGTACAATTCGCAGGCAAGGTGAAGGTCGCCAAGCTCAACATCGATGAGAACCCGGACCTGGCTGCCCAGTTCGGCGTTCGCTCGATCCCGACGCTTGCCGTGTTCAAGGCCGGCGAAGTCGCCGACATCAAGGTTGGCGCCGCACCGAAGGGAGCTCTTGAAAGCTGGATCAAGGGTGTCGCCTGATTGGTATCGACTGAATGAATCAAAAAGCCCGGCTCGTCCGGGCTTTTTTGTTGGGAATATTCGTTACTTCGGCGGCGTGCCGTTGTCAGCGAGGACATCGCCGACAAGATAGAGCGAGCCGCCGATCAGGATGCGCGGGGTCGGCGTGTTGGGCACGGCCAGTTCCCTGATTTCGTCCAGCGCCTGGCGGACCGTCGACATCGGCTCGGCCACGAGGCCGGCGTCATAGGCGGAATTTGCCAGGATGACCGGATCGATCATCGCCTCGCTGCCGCGGATCGGCACGCAGTAGACCTTTTCCGCCAGACCCGTGAAGGCCTTGAAATAGCCGACGGGATCCTTAGTGTTGATCATGCCGATGATCAGGAACAGCGGGCGTGGCTGCCGCTCCTCAAAACTGGCCATGGCCTCGGCAATAACCTCGCCCGCACCGGGATTATGACCGCCATCGACCCAGATCTCCGCACCTTCCGGAGCGTGCGGCAACAATTCGCCCTCCGTCAGGCGCTGCAGGCGGCCCGGCCATTCGACCGAAATCATCGCCTTTTCCATCATCGCTTCGGTAACGGTAAAGCCGGCGGCCTTAACGGCGCGGATGGCAGCGGCGGCATTGGCATATTGATGCCGGCCCGGCAGCCGCGGCAACGGCAAGTCGCCAAGGCCGAATTCGTCCTGATAGACGAGCCGGCCATATTCCTCATGGGCAGAAAAATCCTGGCCGAAGACGGCGGTCGGGCAGCGCAGGCGCTCGGCTGTCGATATCAGCACGTCGAGCGCTGCGTCATAATCCTGATGGCCGATGACGACGGGCCGGCCGGCCTTCATGATCCCGGCCTTCTCGGCGGCAATCAGCTCAACCCGGTCGCCGAGATAAGGCTGGTGATCGAGCGAGATCGGCATGATCACCGAAACGGCTGGATCGGAAATGACATTGGTGGCATCAAAACGGCCACCGAGGCCGACTTCAATAACGGCGGCATCGGCCGGATGCTCGGCAAACAGGATGAAGGTGGCGGCCGTCAGGATCTCGAACACCGTGATCTTCTCGCCGCCATTGGCATCGGCGATGCGCCTCAGCACTTCGGCGAAGACCGCGTCGTCAACCAGTTCGCCACGTCCGCCCTTGACGCCGATACGGTAGCGCTCATGCCAGTTGACGAGATGTGGCGAAGTGTGGACGTGCGCGCTATAGCCGCCCGCTTCCAGAAGCGCACGGCAGAAGGCCGTCACAGAGCCCTTGCCATTGGTGCCGGCGACATGGATCACCGGCGGCAGCTTATTCTGCGGATTGCCGAGAATGTCGAGAAGGCGGGTGATCCTGTCCAGCGAGAGATCGTAGCCCTTGGGGTGCAGCCCCATCAGCTTGTCGATCTCCTGCGCTGCCTCGCTCACTGCGGATTGATTCATCGCCATCACCCGCACCTCCGCCTTTCGGCCATCCGTTTCAGGTTAGCCGTTTGCCACCAGCGGCGCGGCTGCGCCGTTCAGGCTCTTTGCCGACACATCGTTTGCCGGAGCCTTGGTCAGGATCTTCAGAAGCGTCGCCAGCGTATCGGGGATATCATGACGCTTGACGACCATGTCGACCATGCCGTGCTCAAGCAGGTATTCCGATGTCTGGAAGCCTTCCGGCAGCTTTTCGCGGATCGTCTGTTCGATGACGCGCTTGCCGGCAAAGCAGATTTCCGCGCCCGGCTCCGCCAGGTGGACATCGCCGAGCATGGCGTAGGAGGCGGTGACGCCACCCGTGGTCGGGTTGGTCAGAACGACGATATAGGGCTGTCCGGCTTCCTTCAGCATGTCGACGGCAACCGTCGTACGCGGCAGCTGCATTAGCGACAGAATGCCTTCCTGCATGCGGGCGCCGCCCGAGGCCGGGAACATCACCAGCGGGCACTTCTCGGCAATCGCGCGTTCGAACGCCTTGACGATCGCCTCGCCGGCAGCAATGCCGAGCGAGCCGCCCATGAAATTGAACTCATGCACCACAGCCACGAGCTTCAACCCACGAACTTTTCCGACGCCGGCGACGATCGTGTCTTCCTGATCGGTTTTGATGCGGCTGTCCTTCAGGCGGTCGGTATATTTCTTCGAGTCGCGAAATTTCAGCGGGTCCTGCGCGACCTTCGGCTGGACCAAGGCTTCGTACTCGCCCTTGTCGAAAAGATCGGCAAGGCGAGCCTTGGCCGGCATCTTCATATGGAAGCCGGAAGCGGGGATGACCCACTTATTGTCTTCCAGATCCTTGTGGAAGACCATCTCGCCGGTCTCCGGGCACTTGATCCAGAGATTTTCCGGCACTTCGCGGCGGCCCAGCATGGAATTGATCCGCGGGCGGACGTAATTGGTGATCCAGTTCAATTCGAAAACTCCTGATCGACTGAATTAATCGATATCGTAGTCGACACCTACTGCGCATAAGCCATTTCTTCAATCTCTTCCGATCGAAGGCCTGTGCTTATGTGGGAAAACTATTCGGCGGCAACAAGGCGCGAGGAGCGCGTCCCCGTCGACAGGCCGCGCACCAGCGTCGCAACGGCCTGGATGGTGTCGGCGCTGGCCTTGCCGTCCTTGGTCAAGCTGGTGGCGATCTGGTTGACGATCGCCGTGCCGACGACGACGCCATCCGCGGAGGCGCCGATGACCTTCGCATGCTCGGCCGTCTTGACGCCGAAGCCGACGCAGACCGGCAGATCGGTATGCTGCTTGATACGCTTGACGGCGCCGGAGACCAGCGACGGATCCGGCAGGGCCGAACCGGTGATGCCGTTCATCGAGACATAATAGACGAAGCCAGAGGTGTTTTTCAGCACGGTCGGCAGGCGCTTTTCGTCGGTGGTCGGCGTCGCCAGGCGGATGAAATTGATGTCCTTGCGGATCGCCGGGATGCAGAGCTCGTCATCCATTTCCGGCGGCAGGTCGACGACGATCAACCCGTCGATACCGGCGGCGATCGCATCATCCAGGAAGGTCTCGACGCCGTAGATATAGATGGGATTGTAGTAGCCCATCAGCACGATCGGCGTGTCTACGTCCGTCTTGCGGAAGTCGGCGGCGAGCTGCAGGGTCTTCTTCAGCGTCTGACCGGCCTTCAGCGCGCGCTGGCCGGCGAGCTGGATCGCCGGGCCGTCGGCCATGGGATCGGAAAAGGGCATGCCGAGTTCGATGACGTCGGCGCCAGCTTCCGGCAGCGCCTTCATGATGCCGAGCGAGGTATCGTAATCGGGATCGCCGCCCATGAAATAGGTGACGAGCGCCGGGCGGCCTTCAGCCTTCAGAGCGGCGAAGCGTTTGTCCATACGTGCGGTCATGATGTCTAACTCACATTCCCAAAATCTTGCCGACGGTGAAGATGTCCTTGTCGCCGCGGCCGGAGAGATTCATCAGAATGATCTCGTCCTTGCCCATCTTCGGCGCGCGCTTGATGACTTCGGCGAGCGCGTGGCTCGGCTCCAGCGCCGGAATGATGCCTTCGAGCCGCGTCAGCGTCTGGAAGGCTTCAAGCGCCTCATGGTCCATGATCGGCACATATTCGGCACGGCCGATATCGTTCAGCCAGGAATGTTCCGGACCGATACCGGGATAGTCGAGGCCGGCAGAAATCGAGTGGCCTTCCTTGATCTGGCCGTCGCTGTCCTGCAGCAGGTAGGTGCGGTTGCCGTGAAGGACGCCGGGCGAGCCGGCGGTGATCGAGGCGCAATGCTCGTCGCCCTCAAGGCCCTTGCCGCCAGCTTCGACGCCGACGATCCTGACGCTCTCGTCATCGAGGAAGGGATGGAAGATGCCGATCGCGTTCGAACCGCCGCCGACGGCCGCAATGACGAGATCCGGCAGGCGGCCTTCGGCCTCCAGCATCTGCTGCTTGGCTTCGGTGCCGATCACGGCCTGGAAATCGCGGACCATTTCCGGATAGGGATGCGGGCCGGCGGCCGTGCCGATCAGGTAATAGGTGTCGTCGACATTGGTGACCCAATCGCGCAACGCCTCATTCATGGCGTCCTTCAGCGTGCCGCTGCCGGCCGTCACCGGGATGACTTCGGCGCCGAGGAGCTTCATGCGGAAGACGTTCGGTGCCTGACGCTCGACATCGGTCGCGCCCATGTAGACGACGCAGGGTAGGCCGAAACGCGCGGCAACGGTCGCGGATGCAACGCCATGCTGGCCGGCGCCGGTCTCGGCGATGATGCGGGTCTTGCCCATGCGCTTGGCAAGCAGGATCTGGCCGATGCAATTGTTGATCTTGTGCGAGCCGGTATGGTTCAGCTCTTCACGCTTGAAATAGATCTTGGCGCCGCCAAGCTCGGCCGTCAGGCGCTCGGCGAAATAAAGCGGGCTCGGGCGGCCGATATAATGGGTGCCGAGCGACGTCAGTTCCGCCTGGAAGGCCGGATCGTTCTTCGCCTTTTCCCATTCTTCCTGCAGGTCCAGGATCAGCGGCATCAACGTCTCAGCGACGAAGCGGCCACCATAAATACCGAAACGGCCGTCCTCATCGGGACCGGCGCGGAAGGAATTCAGCTTTGGCGTCTGGTTCACTCTTAACTCCCTGCTGCCGCTTCCGGCAGGCATGCTTCTGCAAAAGCGTCGAAAAATTGGTCGATCTTGTTCAGATCCTTCACGCCCGGCGCGCTTTCGACGGCGGATGAAAGATCGATGCCGGTGGCCTTGGTGGAGGCAAGCGCCAGCGCGACATTGTCCTTGTTCACGCCACCGGACAGCATGTAGTCGACGCGGTCGTCGAGCCAGCTCAAAAGGCTCCAGTCGAAGGACACGCCGTTTCCGCCCGGCAACTCCGAACCGGCCGGCGGCTTGGCGTCGAGCAGGAAGCGGTCGGCAATGCCGATATAGGCTTCGACCCGCTTCAGATCGTCGGCGTCACGCACGGAAAGCGCCTTCATGACCGGCACATTATAGACCGCTTTGATGGTCAAGACACGCTCCGGGCTTTCATTGCCATGGAGCTGGAGGATATCCGGACGCACCAGCGAGATGATCTCATCGAGATCGTCATTGGTGGGATTGACCGTCACCGCAACGATCTTCGCCTTGCCGCGTGCCCGCTCGGCAAGCTTGCCGGCAAGGTCGGGCTCGATATAGCGGGGGCTTTTTTCAAAGAAGATAAAACCGACATGCGTGGCGCCGCGCTCAAGCGCACGATCCATAGCTTCCGGCGTTTTCAGACCGCAAATTTTGATATCGGGGTTCATGGCAGCGGAGTGACACGAAAATTAGAAAGAGTCGAGCCTAAAGGCGACAGGCAGGGAATTTTACGCGTCTCTCGCGGAGCCGAATATGGCTCAATCAAAGTCGATCGCGTGCAGCTGGCTGCCATGGCGCTTCAGCCAGGTCTTGGCCTCGTCCATATGCGGGCAGAGCTTGCGGCAGAGCGCCCAGAAGCGTGGGCCGTGGTTCATTTCGCGCAAATGCGCGACCTCGTGGGCGGCGAGATAGTCGATCACCAGCGGCGGCGCCATGACGATGCGCCAGGAGAAGCTCAGATTTCCCTCGGATGAACAGGATCCCCAGCGGCTGCGGGTATCCTTCATGCTGATCGAAGAAACAGGCGCGCGGATCGCTCCGGCATGCACCTTTACCAGTCTTTCCAGATCGGCGCGGGCCTCCTTCTTGAGGAAGGTGGCGATGCGGCGGCCGGCATGTTCCGGCATGCCGCTGACACGCAGGACCGGTACTCCGTCGACAACGGTCGCCTCGGTCAGCCCGCGCAGGGTGCCGGTATGCTCAATGTGATGGCGGATGCCGCGCAGAAGGATTTCACCGCCGCCCCTGAGGCTGCTTTCAGTGGAGAATTTCGCGAGCTTGGTCAAAAGCCAGCCCTGATGCCGGTCGAGGAAGGCGTTGACCTCGCGCGCCGCAAGACCGCGCGGAATGGTCATCTTCAGCGCCCGTCCGCCGGGCTCGATCCTCAAAGTGATCCGTGTCGCCCGCTCATTCTGGCGGATCGTCAGCGGCATCAAGCGGCCGGCAACCTCCAGCGTGCGCGTTTCCGGCGCGGGCGGCTGGGGAGCGGATCGGCGGGATCTGGACAGAAGCGGAAACATGGACAGTAGTTTTATACGATTCGCTCGGGTTTCTGGCAAAGAAAAACCGGCATCCGATGATGCCGGTTTCATGGCTGGGTTGGTGGCCGATTAGGGCGTCTGGAATTCCGGAGCCGGGCCCTTGTCGTCGTTGCGCTTGACGTTGTTACGGTCGCGCATGAAGCGGTCGAACTCGTCCTGATCCTTGGCGCGGCGAAGCTCGCGGGCGTAGGTGTCGAACTCGGCACGCATTTCATCGAGCCTGCGGCGCTCCTCTTCGAGGCGCTCCAGCTCCGCACGGCGCCAATCGTCGAAGGCGACGTTGCCGGTGGTGAAATGGGCGCGATGACGACCACGGTGGCGACCGCAGCCGGAGAAGCCGTTAAACATGCCGTCGGCCTTTTCGTTCACATCCCGTTTGAAATCCCTCAGGCGTTCGCCGAAGAGAATATAGGCTAGCATGGCGAGACCGAGCGGCCAGAAGACCACGAAGCCAAGCACCATCAGAGCAATGGTGGCCGGAGTCCAATCCGGACGAAGCAATGCTGACTGGTTCATCGTGAGGTATCCTCGCAGTAAGCCGGTCCGGCCACACGCCGAACCGCTGGAATCGAGATGGTAACCTCTTCGTGAGCCTTCAATGGCATTTGCCGGGGAAATCGGACAAGTGCTTGAATCCGGCCCGATAATTCAACAAAAGCTAATTCTTTGCTATCTCAGGCGGATTTGCCGCCCTTGATCACACGCTTGATGACTGGCTTGGCCGTGCGGGCATGCTCGCGGGTGAAGGCGATGATGCGCGGCGCGATCTCGCGGCGGAAGCGCGAACCGTTGAAGACGCCGTAGTGGCCGACATCGGGCTGCAGGTAGTGCATTCGCATGTCGTCGGGAATGTTCGTGCAGATGGTTTGCGCCGCCCCCGTCTGGCCGACGCCGGAAATATCGTCGTTTTCACCCTCGACCGTCAGCAGCGCGACGTTGCGAATCGCCGAGGGATCGACGCGCTGGCCGCGGTGCATCAGCTCACCCTTCGGCAACGCATGCTTGATGAAGACCTCGTCGACGGTCTGCAGATAGAACTCCGCCGTCAGGTCCATGACCGCCAGGTATTCATCGTAGAAATCGCGGTGCTTCTCCGCCGGCTCGCCGTCGTTCTTGACGAGGTGCATGAAGAAGTCCTTGTGGGCGATCATGTGCCGGTCGAGATTCATCGACATGAAGCCGGAGAGCTGCAGGAAGCCAGGATAGACCGGGCGCAGGAAGCCCGGCTGCGGCCAGGGCACGTTCATGACGACATTGTCGGCGAACCATTCCAGCGGCTTGTCCTTGGCGAGCTGATTGACCGCCGTCGGGTTGATGCGCGTATCGATCGGCCCGCCCATCAGCGTCATGGAGGCGGGCGACAGCGGATCGCCGGCCGCTTCCATCACCGCGGCCGCGGCCAGAACCGGCACGGAGGGCTGACAGACGGCGACGACATGGGTGTCGGGGCCGAGATGGTGCAGCATCTCGATGACGTAATCGATGTAATCCTCGAGATCGAAGGTGCCCTCGGTCATCGGCACCATGCGGGCGTCGATCCAGTCGGTAATGTAGATATCGGCGCTCGGCAACAGCGCTTCGACGGTGCCGCGCAGCAGCGTCGCGTAATGGCCGGACATCGGCGCGACGATCAGGATGCGCGGATCGCTACCATGGCCGGCGGGCAGGCTGCGCTCGAAATGGATCAGATTGCAGAAGGGCTTCTTCCAGACGATCTTTTCATGGACCGACACCGGCTTGCCGTCGATCGAAGTTTCAGGGAGCCCGAATTCCGGCTTGCCATAGCGCCGCGTGGTGCGCTCGAACATCTCCAGGCTTGCCGTCATGGTGCGGCCAAGCACCGTATGGGAGAGTGGATTGAGCGGATTGGCATAGGCCAAACGCATCATGTCGGCGGCGGCGCGGAACGGCGCCAGGGCGGCATGATTGAGTTCATAAAGCTGATAAAACATCGGAAAGCGTCTCCTCTCGAGAAGCTGGTGCCAAGCCTCGAAAATCAGCGATTTCCAGAAAGCTTAAATGCGCCTTTAAGCGTTACTGCGTCCTCCGCAACGTGCTCCCGGACACGCTGCACATTCAGATAACGACCGCTCCCCACGCGTGGTCCTCATCCTTCAAGCTAGAATAGCATCTTTTGCTGCAAAGCAACATCAATTTTGCATCGCACCAACCAGCAAAAATGCCGGGGAACAGGCTCCCCGGCATCCAGAATGGTCTCAAAACCTTAACGTACCGACTATCAGGCGTCGGCCAGGAACGTCTG
Source organism: Rhizobium sp. (assembly GCA_036383055.1). Classification (GTDB taxonomy): domain Bacteria; phylum Pseudomonadota; class Alphaproteobacteria; order Rhizobiales; family Rhizobiaceae; genus Rhizobium. The sequence continues at coordinate 19,171 of DASVPC010000011.1, forward strand.
GCGCTGCGTGCCCAAGCCTTCCATGCCGAGCTCGACGACATCGCCGGCCTTCAGGAACTGCGGTGGCTTCATGCCCATGCCGACGCCGGGAGGCGTGCCGGTGGAGATGACGTCGCCCGGATGCAGCGACATGAACTGGCTGAGGTAGGAAACCAGATAGGCAACGCCATAGACCATGGTCTTGGTCGAGCCGTCCTGCATCGTCTTGCCGTTGACCTTCAGCCACATGCCGAGGTTCTGCGGATCGGCAACTTCGTCCTTGGTGACGAGCCAGGGGCCGATCGGGCCGAAGGTGTCGCAGGACTTGCCCTTGGTCCACTGTCCGGCACGCTCGGTCTGGAAGGCGCGTTCGGAAACGTCATGCGAGACGCAATAGCCGGCGACATAATCCAGCGCATCGGTTTCGCTGACATATTTGGCGGTCTTGCCGATGACGACGCCGAGTTCGACTTCCCAGTCGGTCTTTTGCGAGCCGCGCGGGATCAGCACATTGTCGTTCGGGCCGACGATGGCCGAGGTCGCCTTCATGAAGATGATCGGCTCCGGCGGCACCGTCGCGCCGGTTTCGGCGGCGTGATCGGAGAAATTCAAGCCGATGCAGATGAACTTGCCGGTGCCGGCAACGCAGGCGCCGATGCGGCTCTCAGTCAATTCCGGCAGGCTCTTCGGATCGAGCGCGGCGATTTTCGCGAGCCCGGCCGGCGAAATCGCCTCGCCGCCGATATCGGCGACATGCGCGGAGAGATCGCGGATCTTGCCATCGCTATCCAGAAGCGCCGGCTTTTCCTTACCGGCCGCGCCAACACGCAACAATTTCATAGGTCTTCCTTCCCTGCATTTTAAAAGACGAGATTGATTTCACCATATATGAACGACTTATTCACCAGTGTCATCAATCGATTTTGGAACATAGCACGTCCTGTTTGTCCGCGCCGGAACAACAGCCTTTCCTATGTGGACGGCAAAGATCGCGCAATCTCAACAATCGTCGCAAAGGCCACATCGATATCTTCAGCCGTCGTCTCAAACTGACCGGCTTGAAAACGGATGACCAGCCGGCCACCGACCCGCGTTTGCGTCAGATAGATCCGGCCGTCATTGTTGATCGCGGCGACCAGACGCTGGGTATGGCCCTCCTGATCGACGCCGTCGGGCGCCTTGTGATCGAAGGAGAAGAGCGACAGGAACGGCTCCGTGACAATCTCGAAATCCGGCTCCGCCGCCAGACGCCTGGCCAAGGCCTGCGACCAGGCAACATGATTGCGGATCATCGTCCGCAAGCCGTCAAGCCCATGATAACGCAGTAGGAACCAGAGTTTCAGCGCCCGGAAGCGACGTCCGAGCGGCACCGACCATTCGGAATAAGGGGTGATGCCGTCATGACCGTGGGAGCGGAGAAACTCCGGATGGATCGCCAGCGTGCGGACCAGCGATTCCGGCTCGCGGATGAACTGGACCGAGCAATCGAACTGGGCACCGAGCCATT
>DASVPC010000012.1:0-5759 GCA_036383055.1 Rhizobium sp.
GCAACGGCTGATCACCCAGATGTATTTTGAGGGCGATCCAATGATCTGGAAATGTCCGATCGTCGGCACGATCCCCGACAAAAAGGCGATCGAGCAACTGATCGCGCCACTCGACTGGGGCAATACGATCCCGATGGACGCACGCGCCTATAAATTCGACATCGTGCTGCGCGGCCGGCGTTCGACGCTGTTCGAAAACCGGCTGGAGGGCAACTGATGGTACAGGAACTCGGCTACCTCAAGGAAACGCCGTCGCAGACGGCCGGCCCCTATGTCCATATCGGCCTGACGCCGAATTTCTGCGACATCGGCGGCGTCTATGACACCGACCTCGGCACGTCCATGGTCAATGACAAGACGCTGGGGCAACGCATCACGATCAAGGGCCGGATTTTTGACGGCGCCGACACCCTGGTGAAGGATGCCGTCGTCGAGATCTGGCAGGCAGACAGCGCCGGGCTTTACAACAGCCCTTCGGAAATGCGTGGGACGGCTGATCTGAATTTCACCGGCTGGGGCCGCTGCCCGACCAGCGCCGAAGATGGCGTCTTCTCCTTCGAGACCGTGAAGCCCGGCCGCGCTCCCTATAAGGACGGGCGCAAGATGGCGCCGCATATCACGCTCTGGATTGTGGCTCGCGGCATCAATATCGGCCTGCATACGCGGATGTATTTTCCCGACGAAGCCGCAGCCAACGCAGAGGACCCCTTGCTCGCCCGCATCGAGCATCGCCAGCGTGTCGCCACCCTGATCGCCAGCCAGGAAGGGTCGGTCTATACGTTCGATGTGCATTTGCAGGGCGACAAGGAAACGGTTTTCCTCGATATATAGACCATGAGCATTTCCGCCTTCGACCACCCGTTTCTCTCTGGCCTCCTCGGCGACGAGGAGATTTCCGTTTATTTTTCAGCGGAAGCCGATATCCGCGCCATGCTCGCCTTCGAGACAGCACTCGCGAAAGCCGAGGCGCGGCATGGCGTCATTCCGCACGAAGCGGCTGAGCGAATCGCAGAGGTCTGCGGCACCTTCCAGCCCGACATTGCCAGCCTGAAATCGGCGACGGCCACGGACGGCGTCGTCATTCCCGACCTCATCAAGCAGTTGCGCAAGGCTATTGGCGGCGAGGCCGGGCGCCATGTGCATTTCGGCGCCACCAGCCAGGATGTCATCGATACCAGCCTGATGATCCGCCTGAAGGCGGTCTCCTTCCTGTTCGCCGGCCGTCTTTTCGCGGTCATCGCTGGGCTCGAAAAACTCGACAAGCAATTCGGCAAGAACCAATTTATGGGCCGCACCCGCATGCAGGCCGCCATTCCGATGACGGTCTCCGACCGGTTGCGTGCCTGGCGCACGCCGCTCGACAAGTATCGGGACCGGTTGACGCAGGAGACCTTCCCCCTCCAGTTCGGCGGCGCGGTCGGCACACTGGAAAAGCTTGGATCAAACGCCGCTGCTGTCCGCGCATCACTGGCGCAGGAGCTTGATCTGACGGACGAGCCGCAATGGCAGAGCCAGCGGGCGAGGATTGCCGAGCTTGCCGGTCTGCTCTCATTGATTTCAGGCAGTCTCGGCAAGATCGGCCAGGATGTTGCTCTTCTGGCGCAGACCGGCGAGGAAATAGAGCTTGCCGGCGGCGGCGGCTCCTCCGCCATGCCGCACAAGCAGAACCCGGTCACAGCCGAGACCCTGGTCACGCTTGCCCGCTTCAACGCCGTCCAGCTTTCCGGCATCCATCAATCCATGGTGCACGAGCAGGAGCGCTCGGGCGCTGCCTGGACGCTCGAATGGCTGCTCTTGCCGCAGATGGTGATGGCGACCGCCGCATCGCTGCGATCGGCCCGGGAGTTGATTGGGAACGTGAAGCAGTTGGGAATAAATTCTTGAGCTGAAATTCAAGAAATAAACATAACCCTGGCATTATCGATGCAAGCGTTTATTTCATTTTACATCACTATTTCGTATGCCAGATTGACCGTCGCAAATTTGCGTAAAAGCAAACTGGCCCAGGGAGCAGGCCAGCAGAGGGAGGAAGAACTATGAAACGGGCTATTCTGGCCGCGATCGCGACTATCGCCATCAGCAGTGCCGCCTATGCCGACACGATCAAGATCGGCGTCATCGGGCCGTTTTCGGGGCCATTCGCCCTGCAGGGCAAGAATTTCAAGGCCGGAATCGACGCCTATGTCGCCATGCATGGCAGCAAGGTTGGCGGCAACCAGGTCGAGGTGATCTACCGCGACGTGCCTCAGGCCGATCCGGCACAGTCGAAGTCTTCGGCGCAGGAACTGGTGGTCAAGGAGCATGTGCAGTATCTCGCCGGCTTCTATTTCACCCCGGACGCCATGGCGGTGACGCCGATCCTCAAGCAGGCCAATGTGCCGATGGTGATCTTCAATGCCGCGACGTCGGCGATCGTCACCAAGAGTCCGCTGGTGGTGCGAACCTCGTTCACGACCTGGCAGACATCGACGCCGATCGCCAAGGTCGCGCATGATGGCGGCGTCAACAAGGTCATCTCCGTCGTCAGCGACTATGGTCCCGGCGTCGATGCGGAAAATGCCTTCAAGGCCGGTTTCGAGAAGGTCGGCGGCCAGGTGGTCGAGACGGTACGCATGCCACTGTCGACCAATGATTTCAGCCCGATCATGCAACGCATCAAGGATTCCGGCGCGCAGGGCGTCTTCGCCTTCCTGCCCTCCGGCCCGACCACGCTCGGCTTCGTCAAGGCCTATAACGAAAATGGCCTGAAGGGCGCCGGCATCAAGCTGTTCTCGCCCGGCGACCTGACGCAGGAATCCGATCTGCCGGCACTTGGCGACGCAGCACTCGGCATGCAGACGACCTTCCACTACGCGATTTCGCACGACTCTCCCGAAAACAAGACCTTCGTCGCCGCTGCCGACAAGGCGATCGGCAATCCGGCCGAACTTACCTTCCCGGCGGTCGGCGCTTTCGATGGCATGCATGTCATCTACAAGATGATCGAGGCGACCGGCGGCAAGCAGGATGCCCAGAAGGCCGTCGACGCGGTGAAGGGTCTCTCCTGGGTCAGCCCCCGCGGCCCGGTGACCATCGATCCGGAAAGCCGGCACATCACCCAGAACATCTATCTGCGCGAAGTCGCCAAGGCAGCGGACGGCACCTACTACAACAAGGAAATCCAAACCTTCGAGAAGCAGGGCGATCCCGGTCTGGCGGCAGTGAAATAGGTTCGCACTTTTTCCATTCTTTGAGACGGCCAGGGTGCAGGCGGCTTGCAGCTCACCCAGTCGCGGCGGATTAAAGCAAGAGCAGAAAGCAACCGGACCAGCCCGACCCATGCAAACCGTGTTCAGCATTGCAGTCGATGCCCTCGCCTACGGCATGGTGCTGTTCGTGATTTCCATTGGCCTCTCCGTCACCATGGGGCTGATGCGCGTCGTCAATCTCGCGCATGGCGCCTTTGCCATGATCGGCGGCTATATTGCCTCCTACGCGGCGCGGGATCTCGGGCTGGGTTATGCCGCCGCGGTTCTGCTGGCCGTGGTCGGCACGGTGATCATTTCCATCCCGATCGAGCGGCTGCTCTATCGCCGGATTTATGGCGCGCCGGAGCTGACGCAGGTGCTGATGACGATCGGCATCACTTTCTGCATCATCGGCATCGCCAACTATGTCTTCGGCCCGACGCTGAAGACCATTCCGCTGCCAAGCGAGCTACAAGGTTCCGTGGATCTCGGCTTTCGTACCATCGGCACGCATCGCATCTTCGCCATCGTCTGCGGGCTTGTCGTTGCCCTGGCGCTATGGTTCACTATTGAGAAGACCTCGTTCGGGGTGAAGCTGCGCGCCTCTGTCGACAATGCCTCGATGGCGGCGGCTCTCGGCGTGCGTACCGAGATCGTCTATGCGGTCAGCTTCGCCGTCGCCGTCGGGCTTGCCGCCTTCGGTGGCGTTGTCGGCGCCGAACTGCTGCCGGTCGAGCCCTACTATGCCCTGCGCTATATGGTGACCTTTCTTGTCGTCGTCTCGGTCGGCGGCGCCGGTTCGATCGGAGGCGCGCTGCTCGCTTGCCTCATCCTTGGCAGCATCGATACCACTGGCCGCTATCTGATGCCGGAATATGGCGAGTTCTTCTTCTATCTCGCCGTCATCGCCATCGTCTGCGTTTTCCCGCGCGGTCTAGCCGGAAGGGCGAAGTAATATGGCATTGACCATGGATCGAGAGGCCATCGCCGCCATCAGCAACCGCCTCGCGCTTAGACGCGATGGCATTGCCATCGTCGTCATCCTCATTCTGGCGGCGGCAGGCTATCTGCTGTTTCCGGACAACCTCGCGCTCCTGACGCGATTGATCGCCATTGCCCTGCTTGTCCTGTCGCTCGATCTGGTCACGGGCTATTGCGGCGTGGCGACGCTTGGTCATGCGGCCCTGTTCGGTGCTGGCGCCTATGCCGCCGGTATCGCCTCGGCGCATTATGGCATCAACGATCCCCTGCTGATGACGCTGGTCGGCATCGCTGCCGGCGCAGTCGCCGGGTTGATCTGCGGCATCGTCATTCTGAGAGCCCATGGCCTGCCGCAACTGGTGCTGTCGATCGCGCTGATTTACCTCTTCCACGAATTCGCCAACAAGGCATCCAGCTGGACCGGCGGCAGCGACGGGCTCTCCGGCATCTCCACCGATCCACTGTTCGGCCTGTTCGAATTCGATCTTTATGGACATACGGCCTATTTCTACGGCGTGGCGCTGTTGCTGATCGTCCTGATCCTGCTGCGTTTTCTGGTGCGCTCGCCCTTCGGCATGCTCTGTCGCGGCATAAGGCAGGATCCCTTGCGCATCCGCGCCATGGGGGTCTCGCCCAAGGTGACGCTGATCAAGATGTACGTGATCTCAGGTGCCGTCGCCGGCGTTGGCGGTGCGCTGAACGCGATCTCCACCCAGGTGGTCGGGCTCGACAGCCTCTCCTTCACGCAATCGGCCGAGGCCCTGGTCATGCTCGTGCTTGGCGGCACCGGTTCGCTGTTCGGCGCGCTCGCCGGCACGCTGGTCTTCATGCTGTTCGAGGATTATGTCTCCGCCGCCAATCCCTTCCACTGGCTGACCATCGTCGGCCTGTTGCTGATCCTCGTGGTGCTGTTCGCGCCGAAGGGCATCTATGGCACGGCCGCAGCCTATCTCGCACGCCGCCGGGAGGCTCGTTCATGAGCGCAGTCTTCGAGGTAAATCATCTGAAGAAAGCCTTTGGCGGGCTGACGGTGACCAATGATGTCAGCCTGTCGATGGCGCCGGGCGACCGCGTGGCGCTGATCGGGCCGAATGGCGCGGGCAAGACCAGCTTCGTCAATCTGGTCACCGGCAATCTGCGGCCGGATGCCGGCGAGGTCAGTCTTGGCGGCGAGAGAGTGACCAAAATCGATGCCATCGGCCGCGTCCGGCGCGGGTTGGTGCGCTCCTTCCAGGTCACCCGGCTTTTCCAGGACATGACACCGGCCGAGCATGTGGCGCTTGCCGTCCTGCAGCGCTCCGGCCGCTCCGGTCGCATGTTCGGCAACTTCCTTGCCATGCGCGATGTCATGGCCGAGATCGGCGATCTGCTTGATACGCTCGGCCTTGCCGATCTCATGCATCGCAAGGTCAGCGAAATCGCCTATGGACAGCAGCGATTGCTGGAAATTGCCGTCGCCATGGCGCTAAAGCCGAAAGTGCTGTTGCTCGACGAGCCAGCCGCCGGCGTGCCGCAGAGCGATACCGGCCGCATCGAGCAAGCATTGGCCAA
>DASVPC010000013.1:0-4894 GCA_036383055.1 Rhizobium sp.
TCTGCCCTTGACCACTCCCGGGCTGGCCGTCGGCGCCTTTACCGTCTTTGCTCTGGCCGCCGGCGACATGATGACCCCAAGCCTTCTTGGCGGAACGTCGGGCGCGACGCCGATGGCGATGATCGACAATCTGTTCGGTACTGCCTTCGATTGGCCGATGGCGTCGGCTCTGGCCCTTAGCCTTCTTGTCGTCCTGTTCGCATTTGCCATCGGGTTCGCCACCATCCTTCTTCGGCTCAACGGTGCAAGAGCAGTATTTCGGCGGGGGTTGAAATGACCCGATTTGCGATCGTCACACTTGGTTTCGCGGCCTGCTTTTTCTACCTGCCGATTGTCGTTCTCGGGATTTTTTCCTTTAACGCATCGAGCACGATGGCTTTTCCCCTGAGCGGCTTTACCTTTGCCTGGTATGCCGACCTTGTTGGTAATGCGGCGTTTCAAGGCGGCTTCGTAACCAGCTTTTTGATCGCCCAACCTGTCGGGCTTCTGGCTGCGTTCATCGGCCTTATCGCCGCCTTGGCCCTGACGTCGCCGCGAATGTGGTTCCGGGGCGCATTTGCCGTTTTGATCCTCGTGCCCTTTCTTGTGCCGAAGACCGTCCTGTCTATCGCGCAGGCAATGCTGATGAGCTGGGCCGGACTGGGGCGCGGAGCGACAGCTCTCATTCTGGCGCAAACGATCGTTGCCATCCCCTTCACAACAACAATTATCGCCGCCGTGTTAATTCGGCTCGATCCACGCCTGGAGGAGGCGGCCCGCGATCTGGGTGCTACGCCGTGGCAGAGTTTCCGGCGCGTTCTGCTTCCGCAGCTTAACGTCGCGCTGAGTGCCGCCTATTCCATCGGGGTCATTCTGTCGCTGGCGGATTTGACAATCTCCATGTTTTTGGCCGGCCGAACGCAGCCGCTTTCCCTTATCGTCGCATCGGAGTTTCGGCGGGAACTCAAGCCTGACCTCAATGCGATGCAGGTGGTCGTCCTCCTGTTGACTGCCCTGATCGTGGCGTTGACGGAGATTAATCGCCGGCGCCGTCTACGCGGACGCACGGCTCATTTGCGAGATCAAACATGACATTCTCCCCCGCTGATGTGCCGCGGATGACGGTTGACGACCTGAAGCAGGCCGCCCGCGCCGATCTTGCCGCCCTTGGTTATCCGAACCCGCCATGGATCGCCGATCTGCAACGGCCCGACGCAATGGAGATCGGCGATGTCATCATCGTGGGTGCCGGCCAGTCCGGTATCACGATCGCAGCAGCCCTGAAATGGGATGGGGTGAGTAACGTGCGCGTTCTCGACAGTGCGGCGCCAGGAGCCGAGGGGCCATGGCTGACCTTTGCCCGCATGGAGGAATTGCGCACTCCGAAAACGCAGGTCGGCAACGAATTCAATGTCGTCAATCTGTCCGTGCGGCGCTGGTTCGAGACAGTTTACGGGCGTCAGGCCTGGGAAGAGCTGCCGCGTATTCCAAGAAGGGACTGGAAGGCCTATCTGGATTGGTATGCCGACGTCTTCGAAATCGCGATTACAAATCATTGCGAGGTTATCGACGTGGCCCCTGAAGGCGATGTCATAGCCGTCACCACCAGGGTTCGCGGCGTGGTGGAAAAGTCTCTAGCGCGCACGGTGGTCCTGGCCACCGGATATGATGGTGCGGGTGCATGGCGAGTTCCAGGTTTCGTCTCTGAAGGGTTGCCGCCGGACAGGTTCAACCACACAAATGGTCCCATTGATTTTGAGGCTTTGAGGGGCTTGCGCATCGGCATTCTTGGGCATGGCGCGTCGGCATTCGACAATGCCATCAAGGCTCTTGAAGCGGGTGCTGCCTCCGTCGATCTCTGCTTTCGGCGCGCGAAGCTGCCGCGCACCAATCCGCATCGCGCGATTGAGACACCAGGGATGATGACGCATTATCCGGACCTCTCCGACAGCACGCGCTGGAATATTTCCCGCTTCTTCCGCAGCGCCGATCAGCCACCGCCGGTGCGGAGTTTCGAAGCCGCCATGAGCCTTGCCGGGTTTCGGCTGCGCCCGGCCACACCATGGCTCGCGGTGTCCGAGCAGGCGGACGCAATCCGTGTCGATACGCCAGATGGCATTTTGGAGTTCGACCATCTTCTGCTTGCGACTGGCATGCAGATCGACCTTGCTGCCCGACCGGAACTTACAAGCATCCATGACAAGGTTGCGCTCTGGGGGGAGCGCTACACGCCGGAGGACCCTGACAAGGATGCTCGTCTCGCACGGCTTCCCTATCTCGATTCGTTCTATGGCTTTGTCGGCAAAGACGCTGCCGACGTCTGGCTCAGCCGCGTATTTGCCTTCAACAGCGCCAGTTTTATCAGCCACGGCCCGCACTCGACCTCGATCAGCGGGCACAAGCATGGCGTTCCCCGCCTGGTGCGCGGTGTCTTGCGCCGGCTTCTTCTCGATCAGGAAGAAGCGATCCTGCCGGCATTGGCGGCTTACGCTTCGCCCGATCTGCCGGTCTCCGATGATTTTGAAGATCGTGTTGCTACGGCAAATTCGCGTCCGGCACGCGCGAATCAATCCGACAATCGCGTTTGAGGATATGTCATGGCGACCTCCTTTTATTGGACCGATCACTCGACCGCCGATTTTGCTTCCCGTGATCTGAGCGAGACGATCATCATACTGCCGATCGCGGCCATCGAGCAGCATGGTCCCCATCTTCCTGTGAAGGTGGACGCGGCGATCAATGCGGACATCCTCGATCGAATGACGCTCTTGCTTGACGCCAGTGCCGACGTCCTGATCCTGCCCGCACTCACCGTCGGCAAATCGGATGAGCATCTGGCCTATCCGGGCACGCTCACCATCTCCGGGCAAACACTGCGCCTGGTCTGGCTCGACATCGCCAGAAGCGTGAAGCGCGCGGGTGTGCGCAAGCTCATTCTTTTCAATTCTCATGGCGGGCAGATCTCGCTCATGGACATGACTTGCCGTGATATCCGTGTGGAACTCGATATGCTTGCAGTCGCCTGCTCCTGGTTCCGGATTGCGCCGGTCGACGATCTGTTTTCTTCGGCGGAAATCCTTCACGGCATTCACGGCGGCGATATAGAAACCAGCATGATGCTTGCCATTGCGCCGGAACTGGTCGTCATGGAGAAGGCCGAAGACTTTGTGCCGCTGACGGTCGGCATCGAACAGTCCGGCAGCCTGCTGACGGCAGAGGGTGCGGTGGGCTTCGGCTGGCAGGCGCAGGACCTTCATCCGGCCGGGGTTTGCGGTAACGCCGCCAATGCCGATGCTGACAAGGGGGTGATCGTCCTTGACCGTGCTGCGGCTGCATTGGTCCGTCTCATCGAAGCGGTTCGCGGTTTTGACATAGGCCAGCTCACCTCTGAAACCCGCTTTTCAGCAATGAGATAGGCCAGGCGGAAGCCGGGGCAGTACATCAGGATGCCTGGCAAGCGCCGGCGTGATCTAAGCAAGCGGACGGTCTCCCAACACGCAAACAAGAGGCCGCTTCGCCGCCACTTTTAGAAAGGCTCGATATGCCAGCAATTTCCAATGAAGAAACTGCCGAAGGCCTTGAGGCAATCCTGGCCGGCATGCCGGGGTGGGGCTCGGAATTTTCGCACACATTCGCCAATCACGCCCCGATGGTTCTCGTGGCGCTCGACCGTATCGGCGGTGCGCCCTCCCAACTTCGGCGCTTCTTTAATTACTACAGGGATGCAAAGCAGCTCATACCCTTCGCTCAGCCGATTGCGCCCCTTGATGGCAAGAGTTGGAAAGCGGCAATCGGACAGCGCGAGCGCGAACCCGATCTGCGCATATTCTTCGCGGGCGAGCTGACAAGGCTGGGGATCCATGGTGCGTTGCAGCTCTATCTCCCCGATCTTGCGGCCGGCATTGCGGCCAGCGCTTTTCACGCGCTGATGCGAACGGCCTATGGTGTTCTTCGCGGCGACGAGGCCGATGTGGCGATTGCACTTGCCTATTGGGCCGCCACCTATCTGCCGCTTCCATCAGCAAAGGGGACGCCGCCCATAACGCGTGATCCTGCCGAAGTGCTTGCGATGACCGCGAAGATTGCGCCATTGCATGGCATGAAGCTGCATGAGCTGTTGTGGCAAAACATGCGGGACGCCGGCAACGTGCCGGCATTCGCGCCCGTCGTCGATTGGCTCGAAATTGGACCGGAGACCATGGAGCACATGGCATCCGCCGCCCTTTCGCTGTTTGCCGCAACCCAGCATTTCGCGGCCTTGCATGTCATCACCGGACTGCACTGGATCCGCCTGCTTGCACCTCACTGCGATGAGGAAACGCTCTATCGGATGTTGCGGGTGTTCTGGCAGGGCATTGCCGCGTTGATGGGCGAGCTTGGCTTTCCCGAGATGCCGGACAAAGTCGTGGTTGAACGCTGGCGTAACACACGGGCTCCCGATTGGCCCGAGATACATGCAATCGCAGCGCGGAGTTATGACGAACACGACATCAGTCTTGCCTTTTCCGCAAGCGAGGAAATGAAGGTCTACGGCGACCCGCTTTATCGTGTCGTGGTTGCTCGTCGCCTCGGTCTTATCGGAGACTACGTGAAATGACGGCACCGACGTCGAGAACCGCCGATTGTATTATCGAAGCCGGCACGGTGCTTTGCGGCCTTGCGCCCGATGGCACCATGGCGATGCGCCATGACGTCGGCATCCGTGTCGATGGTGGCATGATCACTCAGATCGGACCGATGCCGGCGGTTGCCTATGGCAACGACCATCTTCCTCGGTTTGGCTCCCGCGATATGATTGCCATGCCGGGGCTGGTCAACAGCCACCATCATTTCGGGATAACCCCCCTGATGCAGGGCGTACCTTTCGCGCCGCTGGAATTATGGCTGCCGCAATTCCGGGCGATGCGCCACATCG
>DASVPC010000014.1:0-10486 GCA_036383055.1 Rhizobium sp.
CCATTTCGTTCCCTCATTTTCTTCTATGGAATATTTATTTCCTGACTATATTCGTCTTTTGCGCCGTGGCAAGCCGCTCCCCAAGTTTTTTGTCGGCATGGACGGCGACATTCGCATTCAGAATTCCGGCACCGTCTTGCCGGCAGCCCGATAGGCTGCAATGACGGTATTGGCCATCAGCATGGCGATGGTCATCGGCCCGACACCGCCCGGAACCGGTGTGATGACAGCAGCAACGTCGGATGCTTCGGCAAAGGCGACATCGCCGACCAGCCGGCTCTTGCCCTCGCCGCGCTCAGGGGCGGCAATCCGGTTGACGCCGACATCGAGGACGGTGGCCCCCGGCTTGATCCAGTCGGCCTTCACCATCTGCGGCTGGCCGACCGCCGCCACCAGAATATCCGCCGTGCGGGTAATCGCCGGCAGATCCCTGCTGCGGGAATGGGCCGTCGTCACCGTCGCATTGGCGTTCAGCAGAAGCTGCGCCATCGGCTTGCCGAACAGGTTGGAACGGCCGATGACCACGGCATTCAATCCCGACAGGTCCTCGCCATGCACACGGCGGACCAAAAGCATGGCGCCGGCAGGCGTGCAGGAGATCAAGCCGGTTTTGAGATCGCCGGTGGCAAGCTTGCCGGCATTGACCACATGCAGACCGTCGACATCCTTCTGAGGCCAGATCGACTGGATGATGGGCTCAGAATTCAGATGCCTCGGCAGCGGCAGCTGTACCAGGATGCCATGGATGGAATTGTCTTCGTTCAGCGACTGGACGAGACCTGCCAGTTCCTCTTGCGTCGTCTCGGCCGGCAGCGTGTGCTGGATCGACTTGAAGCCGCATTCCCGAGCCATCCGGCTCTTCGAGGTCACATAGCTGTGGCTGGCCGGATCGTCGCCGACGATCACCACCGCAAGACCGGCCTTGACGCCCGCGTCCTTCTCCAGCGCAGACGTCGCACCCTTCACCGCCTCGATCACCGAAGCCGCCACCTGCTTGCCGTCGATCACAGTCGTCACGCGTCTCTCCCGATATAGTTCGGCGGCAATCTACAAGCCGTCGGCCCGGCAGATTTGCCTACGAACGCCCTATGATATCTGAAAGCGGTAATTGCAAGGAGAAATCAGCCGTGTGCGGTCCGCCGCTGTGCGGCATAAGTTTGCACCTTGGCGCGCAGCAGCGCCAATTCACGCTGGATCTGCGTGAGTTCGTCCGTGACGATGGGCTGATCGCCGGCGATGGGAATGGCCTCGTCGAAGCGCACGTGTGGGAGGTCTGAGATCGGTTCAGCCTCAGGATCGAAAGGCGGCTCCGGCACAGCGATCGATTCGGCCGCGCGGCCTTGCGAAAGCAGCTCCCCTCCGATCCATTTTCTGAGGAAAACCAGGCAAAGCGTAGCGCCGAGACCGATCAGGAAACCCGCGATCTGGCTGCCGGCGAGATCGTCGTCGAGCGGCGCCTTTGCAGCCGTGGCCGGGGCAAGGACGGTGATCGGCGGCGCGACCTCGGATGGAGAGGTATCCACGCTTTGCAGGTCGGCGTCATAGCGACTTTGCGCCGCCGCCACATCATCCTGCAGCCGGGCAAGGCCCGCCATGTCGACATCGACGCTCCTCTGGCCGAGAGCGGTCATCCGCGCCGACAGTGCCGCCTGATCCTCAAGGGCTGCCTTCAGGGCGGCGTCGCTGCTGGCGATGAGGCGCTGCAATTGATTGCGGATGTCGGCAGCAAGACTATCGACCGTCGCCTGCTGCGCCAGCAAGCGGGGATGACGCGGACCAAGCTGCGTGGAAAGCTGGGAGAGAACGATCTTCGCGGCGCTGTAGCGACTGCGCAGATCGTCGAGACCGGCGGACGACAGCTCGCCCGGCAAAGCGCCGCTCACGACGGTGGCGGGGGTCGTGGCTCTGGCGGCCGACACATGGGCTCTTGCGCTCAGCACCGCCGCCTCTGAGGCTTTGATCTCGCCATCCAGCCGCTGCCGCTGCGCTTGGATATCCAAAGCCGCCGCGATCTTGTCGTCGCCGTACTGCGCCTTGAAATTGACGAGCGCGGCCTTCGCTTGATCGAGATTCTTCAGGCTCCGGTCGGCGGGCGAGCTGTTTTTGCCGGTGAGACCCGTACCTTGCGCAACCATGGCATCATAGACCGTCGCATCGGCGAGACGGTTGGCGATCTCGGCCGATCTCATTGGGTTGCCGGTGGTGATCGTGAGACGCAAGGTGCCATTCCGCGCATCGGCGGTGACGGCGATGTCTTTCCGAAGAGCGGCCTGTGCGCGCGACGGTGCGTCGGATGCGTTGCCGTTGCCCGACAGCAGGTCTATGGCAACGCCGAAGGCGCCGACCCGACCACCGGTAAACTCCGGATCGCGATCGAGCTTCAATCTGGCGACGAGATCGGAGAGCAGGGACGGAGCGACGACGCGTTTGGAAGTGACATCCAGAAGCCCCTGCCCCTCCACCCGCAAGACGGCCTGCGACACATAGCGTGGCGGCGAGGCCAGCATCGTCGGAGCGAAAGCTCCTGCCAGCGAGGCAGCGACGACAAAAGCGATGGAACCGAGCCCGAATGCCCAGCGGCGCTGCGGCGCAGGCGCAACTGCCGGAATGGCTAGGGGAGAAGACAGCGGAGCCGCTGCGTCATCCACATTGAGAACGACAGGAGGATCATAGGCGGTCGGCGCCCGGTCCGTGATTGCTTCATCGACGACGGGGCGGTTTTGCAGGATATCGCGAATGCGGTCGGGCAGCGGCTGCGGCTCTGCGGTCTCCAAGGCCAAGGATCTGCTCCGCGCCGAGACCGGATAGGGGTCGCCGTCCAACATCTTCTGGATGATCGCCAGCAATTGCGCATCGCTCACCGAATGGCGATCGGCGGGCTGGAGATTGGCGGCAACCAGATGGCCATCTTCGCCACGGTCGAGATAAGCATGACGGGCCGCACCGCCGGAAGCCTCCAGGGCTTGCGTCTCGACAGGATAAGGTCTGGTCCTGGCCTTGTTTTCGAACATGGCGGGTTATCTCGCGCGCATAGTCAGCGACCGATGCAGATGGTTAACCCATTCTAAATTTTCATAGCGAAGAAAAGGTTAACAGCCGTCCGAAAGGGGATCAGCCGGTTCGCCGGCTCGCAAAATACGCTGCTTACGGCCGAACTGGTGCCGAACGACCTGATAGAGAAAGAGCGGCACGCCGAGCATATAACGCCGCCACAGCCGGCCCGGCTCCTGTGCCAGACGATAGGCCCACTCAAAGCGCGTGGCGCGCACCAGGGCAGGTGCGCGTGGCACGGTGCCGGAGACGAAATCGAACAGGGCGCCGACTGTCATAACCAGCCGGGCATGCTGCGGCTTGATATGTTCGGCAACCCATTTTTCCTGCAGCGGCGTTCCCATGCCGACGATCAGCACGTCGATCTTGCGGCGGCTGATCTCCGCCGTCACCAGATCGTTCCCCGCCTCGCCGAAAAAGCCGTCGGCGATGACGATGAATTCATGCCAGGGCGCATGCTTGCGGAAATTTTCCGCGGCCTTCTCGATGACATGACGGCGGCCGCCAACGAGGCCGATGCGCTTCGGTCGATCCATGAAGGTCAACAGCGCCGGCACGAAATCGGTGCCGTTCAGATTGGCGGGAAAGCGATCACCATGGGCGATCCGCGAGGCGATATCCAGGCCGACGCCATCGGGCAGAACGAGATTGTGCGCCAGGACATCACGATAGTCGTCGTCGCGCAGCATCATCAGCATGTTATGGGCGTTGACGAAGGAGATCACGGTCTGGCCGGTGGGATGGGAGGCCAGTTCGTTGATGAAGGCCAGCGTTTCTTCCCAACCGAGATCGCAGACCGGCAGGTCGAAAATCATTCGACGCGATGCGTGCACGGCAAAATTTGCGACCAGATTCACCCAGGACCTCCTGCCTCGAACGCCCGATGCGCCGGCGCCGGCAAAATTTGCGACGCAGACCTCAACCACCTGCGGGTTCGAAGACATCGGAAACGTCGCTGGGGAGGCTTATAACAAGGCCGCCCCAAGCTTCCGTTAGAAAAATCGATTGCAATTGCAACGAAACCGAAGGGTTTCATTAAGGCTGTTTCGACCTATAGGCGAATACGGTCGCCCCGAAACCGGAGCGACCGAATCGATGAATTCGAACGAAACTTAATGCGCCGGCTTCGGCGGTGCGTTCGATGGCGCATCGCCCTGGACGATCTTCACGGGCTTGGCGGTTCTCTTGCCGGAGCCCTCGCCGCTGCCGATCTCGTTCTTCGAGAGATAATCGAGCTGTTCGACCAGCACATCGCCGACATAGTCGCCGCCGAGCCGCTCGTTCATGCTCTTTTTGATCTCGTCGCGAAAGGCGGCGACATTGAAGGTCTCGACATGGGCGATATCGATCGCCTTGTTGCCCACCAGAAGCGAATAGAGTTCGTCGGTCGTCAGGGCGGCCAGCGGCGGCTGCAGCGCGCTCGCCTTACCCTTGTCCATCATGAAGGAAATGCGGGTGAGAAAATAGCCGGTCACCTGGCCGTTGGCGATGACGGGCACGTTGATCGCTTCGCCCTTGACGAATTCCTGCTGCGCCTTCTTGGCGTCGTCAGGACTGGTCGCGGGTGCCGTCGCCGTCTGCACCGAGAAATAGACCGAAGCCAATGTCACGACGCAGACCCACAGGCCGGTGAGGACGAGCTTGATCATCCGGCCTCGCGGACACGAAATTGCTCTTGCGAATAGGTGCCGTCCGCATCGGCGTTCTGCACCGCATTCTTCAGGATATCCGCAACAGCGCGGACGGCCTCGAGATGGGCTTCAACGCGACGCGCGTTCAAGGTCAGCTTCTTCTTCAACCCATGCAGCTGCTCGATATGGGTGACGGCAAGCTCTGCAGGATTGGTGTCGCGAAACAGCATCGTCAGTTCGTAAAGGCAGCGGCTCTTGTGAGCGTTCGACACCTTGAGATCGAATTCCGGATCGCTGCCGATCCGGTTGTTCTCGTTGTCGATGATCATTTCCAGGCGTCCGAGGACCGACTTGATCCGGTAGTCGTTCGAAATTACTTCCATGTCTTCCCCCAACTCATGCTTTCTTGGATGTCAGCGCATCTTGATTGGTGATGGTGGTATCGCCATCACCATCGGTCTCGGACGCAGCGAGCGTCTTGCGCTGAAAATCGGCGACGGCGCTCAGCGCCATCTTCTTGTCATTCTCGTTGGTCGCCGAGTTGATGGCGCCGGTGTTGCGCATCTTGGAGACCTGATCCTGATACATTTTCTCGGCGATGCCGACGCCGCCGTTCTTGGCGAGGGTATTGCCCATCTGCTCGGCCATCATGCCCTTCCAGATTTCGCCGGCGGAGCCCTTGCCGTAGAGCGTTTCGCTGTTCGGCAGCATGTTCTTCACGAAGTTCTGCAGCACCATGGCCTCGAACTTGCGATAGGTCTGCGGGACTTTCGTCGGCGTCACATGGGTGTTGGCGTTGGCGAGGCCGGCCTGCGTGGCGGCGCTGTTGAGCGCGTCCACGGTCGAACCGAAGCCATTGCCGTTTTCCGCCAGGCTGGTGGCAGCAAAGGCGGCTCTGTTGGCCGCGAGCTTTTCCTGGGCCGCCTGAACGTCGGCCGGACTGGCGGCCTGGACGACATCCAGCACCAAATCACTCGGAGGCGAAATAGCCACGTCACGTTTCCTTTCACTGTCGCATGATCCCTGGACGCGCGAAGCAGTCTTCAAGCGGGATCAAGCCGAATCGAGCGGTTGAAGGAAACGGGCGATTCGACGACACGCCATTTCCTCCAAGATCCTGATGATTATGGTTTTTGAACCTTGCTGGAGGCTGGCGTACTATCCGCAAAGCGCTGATCGATGATGTCGTAGACGGCATTGTCGTCCATCTCGCGCGTTTCCAGCTCGCGGGCGTCCTTCATATGCTCTTCCAGCCGCTCCGCCTTGGTGCGCTCCTGCAGGACCTTCATTTCGATCAGTTCCTGGATGCCCTCAAGCTGCTGGTCCCGGAGCGTCAGACGGCCGTAACGCTGGGCATATTGCATCGAAAATATCGCATGCACCGGATCGGTAGAGCTGATCGCGCCGATCACCCTTTGCATCGCATCGCCGACCTCGGCGCGCTGGCGGGTGGTGTCGGCAAGCTCGTTTTCGGCGATCCGCTCCAGATGGCGCTGCACGGCGACGAGGCGCTTCAATTTTTCGGACCGGCTCTTCTCCGCCATGGTCGCTAATGCCCGTTGAAGACGCTGAGGAAAGCGCCGGAGAACTGACTGATCATCGCCGCTATACTGAGATAGAGCATGAACAGCCCTCCCATGAGCAGATAGGGCGTGGAGATGAAGTAGATCGGAATCTGCGGCGCGAGCTTGTTGATGAAGCCGATCGAAATCTGGAACATCAGGCCGTAGAGCAGGAAGGGGCTCGCCAGGCGCAGCATGATGAAGGTGGTGGTCGCCAGCGTATCCGTGACCGAAATCAGCGAGGCGCGCGCATCGACATGGCCGCCGAAGGGGATGACCGAATAGGACTCGACCAGCGCCTGCAGCACGTAATGATGGAAATCCATGACAAACAATATCATCAGCCCGCAGAAGCTGATCAGGCTGGTGAGCGACGTCTCGTTCGAATCCTCGATGACGTCCATGCCTCCCGGCGCGTTGAAGCCGATCAGCATCGAGATGACCGTGCCGGCGAATTGCAGCCCAAGCGTATAGAGCCGCGCCATCATGCCGTACATCAAGCCGATCACCGTCTCGGTGAAGATCAGGCTGATATAGGTGGCGCTGCTCTTGGACACCTCAGGATAGATCGTGTTCCAGAGCAGCGGCAGAATCGCCATCGACAGGGCCGCCGCCAGCAATAGCCGGATCTGCGGCGGCACGCGGCCAGACGAAAACCCCGGAAGCACCATCACGCAGCCGCCAATGCGGCAGAAGGCGAGAAACAACGCCAGAATGGTGCCCTGGGGATCGGATATCATGAAATGGAACCTAGAATCTTGATCTCGATCCCCTTGGCCAGTTCCACATGCGACAGGACCGGAAGGGTCGCGAACAGGCGTTCGATGATCATACGCACATAGGAGCGTGTTTCCGGCGACGTGACAAGGACGAAGGGCATGCCGCGATCCATGTATTCACGGATAACTTTGCCCGCCTGCTCGCTGAACTCCTCCAGGCTGCGCGGATCGATATCGAATTCGACGATCTCGCCCTTCTGATCGCGCTTCAGCGCCTGATGGAAGATCAGGTCCCATTTGCTGCCAAGGCGCAGCACGCGCAGCACGCCGTTGTCGGCCAGATCGCCGCAGAGCTGCTGTGCCATGCGTACACGCACATGCTCGACGATCTGCTCGGTCTTGCGCACATGCGGCGCGAGCTCGGCCACGGCTTCCAGAATGAGATGCAGGTTGCGGATCGAGACGCGCTCGGCGAGCAAAAGCTTGAGCACCGCCTGCAGGCCGGAATAGGACATGTGCGACGAGCAGATCTCGTCGGCGAGTTTCTTGTATTCGGGGTCGAGGCGATCGATCAGGATCTTCACGTCCTTATAGGAGAGGAGCGCCGGCAGGTTGTTGCGAATGACCTCGCTCATATGGGTCAGCACGACGGAGACGTTGTCGATCGGCTGGAACCCTTCGCGCTTCAGATCGTCGGTGAAGGCTTCGAGAACGGAGACGGCGGGCATGCCGAAAGCGGGCTCGCGGATCTCGTCGCCGGGAACGGTCGGCTTGCGGCCCGAGCCGGTGACGACAAGCACCTCGCCGACACGCAGCGTGTTGGAGGCGATCGTCGTGCCGTGGATGCGGATCTGGTAGGACTTGTCGGCAATGGCGATGTCGTCGGTCACCTTGATTTCCGGCACGACGAAACCGTATTGCGTCGCGAATTTCTTGCGCATCTTGCCGACGCGGAAGGCCAGCTCCTGATGGGCGCCGAGCAGGCGCGTCGAGACGATCTTGCCGAGCGCCAGTTCGATTTCCGAGGTTTTCAGGACCGACTTGACCGAGTCCTTTTCCATTTCCTTCGTCTGCATCACCTTCTTTTCTTCCGCATCGCGAAGAAGCTTGTTTTCAGCCGCGACCTGGCGCGGAATGAGCCATGCGCCGGACGCCAGCAGGCCGCAAAGAGTGATGAAGGGGAAGAACGGCATACCCGGCATGACGGCCAGGATGCCCATGAGGACTGCCGACACGGCAAGCGCGCGCGGATAGCCGCTCAGCTGATCCATGACAGCCTGATCGGTGGAGCCGGCGGTGCCGCCGCGCGAAACGAGGAGGCCGGCTGCGAGCGAGACGATGAGCGCCGGCATCTGCGACACCAGACCGTCACCGACGGACAGCTTGACGAAGACATCCGCCGCCTGGCCGATCTGCATGCCGTGGCGGAAATAGCCGATGATGATGCCGCCGAAGATGTTGATGCAGGT
The DNA here is from genome assembly GCA_036383055.1 of Rhizobium sp. Lineage (GTDB taxonomy): Bacteria > Pseudomonadota > Alphaproteobacteria > Rhizobiales > Rhizobiaceae > Rhizobium. The sequence continues at coordinate 8,433 of DASVPC010000014.1, forward strand.
GATGAGCAGGCCGGCGACGGCATCGCCGCGCACGAATTTCGAGGCACCGTCCATGGCGCCGAAGAAGGAGCTTTCCTCTTCCAGCTCCTTGCGCCGCCGCTGCGCTTCCTTCTCGTCGATCAGGCCGGCCGACAGATCGGCGTCGATGGCCATCTGCTTGCCGGGGATGGCATCCAGGGTGAAACGCGCGCCGACTTCGGCGATACGCGTCGCGCCCTTGGTGATGACGATGAAATTGATGGTGATCAGGATCAGGAAGACGATCAGACCGATGACGAAATCGCCGGACATGACCAGGCTGGCGAAGCCCGCGATGACGCCGCCCGCCGCATCATGACCTTCATAGCCATGCGAAAGGATGACGCGCGTCGTCGCGATGTTCAGCGACAGGCGGATCATGGTGGCAATCAGCAGGATGGTCGGGAAGGACGAGAATTCCAGCGGCTTCTTGATCCACAGCGCCACCATCAGGATCAGTACCGAGAGCGCGATCGAGAAAGCCAGGCCCATGTCGATGAGGAACGGCGGGATCGGCAGGAACAGCACACACAGGATGACCATGATACCGAGGGCAAACCCGATATCACGGATGCTGGGATTGACTTTGGGAAGCGCTAATGCAGGTGGTTGTGCCATCGACCGGTTCCGTCTCTTCATGAGAGGAGGCAAACGGCTGAACCGTCTGCCCTATTCGAACCGATCAGTAGAGGGCGAAGCTTGCGCGAGAATGGCTTGACCCCACACCCGCGCGGGATCCAGAAGCCATTTCAGGCTTTCGGATCGGCCCTAAAATCCGGACTGGATGCGGGAAAAGACCAGGTTGGTGAAGATCGAGATTTGCGAGCCGACGAAAGGCGCGCTGATCCCGACCGTCACCATAACGGCGACGATCTTCGGCACGAAGGTCAACGTGGCCTCCTGCACCTGGGTCAGCGCCTGGATCAGGGCGATCACCAGACCGACGACCATGGCGGCAAGAACGGCCGGGCCGGAGGCGACAAGCACCGTCCAGATGGCTGCCTGGAAAATATCCAATGCATCGGCTTCGTTCATGGCCTTTTCATCCTCTGCTCAGCCGGCTCCTCATGAGCTGCTGGTCGTGTCGATACTATTCGGTCGTCGAATCACTGGTGGTAGTATCGCTCGTTGTCGTCGGCGCGACAATCGTCGTTCCAGCCGGTGCAACGGTAACGCCCGCCTGCAACAGGATCTTATCACCACCCTCGGTTTGCGCGATAATACCGTCCGAATAGACGGTTACTTCCTTGATGGTGCCGGTGACCGTGCCGTCGGCACTCATGATCTCCTTGCCGATGTAATCCGACGCCTGCGAGATCCACTGGTTCTGCAACACCGTTTCCAGGTGCGAGTTCGTCTGGATCTGCTGCTCGACCTGCGAGAAGCTGGCGAGCTGCGAAATCTGCTGGGTGGCATCCATCGGAGAGGTCGGATCCTGGTTCTTCATCTGTGCGATGAGGAGCTGCAGGAAGTCGTTATAGTTCAGCGTGGCGCTCGCCGAGGCCGCCGCCGCGGTGCTCGAGGTGCTGCTGGTACTGGTGCTGCTGGTAACCGCATCTACCGCCACGGTGCGATCTCCCGACGAATATGCTCGATCGTTGCCGCCGGCATTTCCTGGTTGTTCAGGATATTGTCCTCGATCGCATAGAGGCCACGGATCGCCTTCAGCGCGTCGAAGGCGCGGCCGGTGGCGACGAGGCCGTCGATGCGCTTCAGCTCGGCGAGCACTTCCTCGTGACGGAAGCACGAGAGCAGCATGACGATCGACTTGCGGAACATCGCCGTCGATTGTTCCTTGCCTTCCGGATTGATGAGGATCATCTGCGCGATGAAATAGAGCTGACGCAACGGCGTCTTGGCTTCCTCGGGCTGAAGCACGTGGTTCTCAAGCAGGAATGTCACATCATTCAGGAATTCCAGAGCAACTTTGCGATCGACGCGCAGGACGGCCCCGTTGATAAAGATCTTTTCCCCGGCTTTAAGCGATATACGAAGCGTACTTTTCATTTAAGTCCATCCCTGATGATGGTGGTGAC
>DASVPC010000015.1:0-31502 GCA_036383055.1 Rhizobium sp.
TGAGCGCGGCGAGGGCAAGAGCCGGCTGGTCGGCGATGTCGCCTTTGCCGAAGCATCCGACGTTGCTGCTGTCATCACACCGGTTCCGGGCGGTGTCGGGCCGATGACCATCGCCATGCTGATGGCCAATACCGTCATCGCTGCTCATCGTGCCGCGGGCAAGACGGTGCCGGAATTCTGACCATCGCTTGTCAAATGGCAAGAGAGAACGGAATACTTCCGGGCTGCTTTCCTAAATCCGGAGATCCGACATCCTGACGGATGCATCGGATACCGGCGGGAAGACGCTCATCGTCGCTGGCTGATTCGAACCTGGTGCGGCATCGGAACAATTTCCGGTCAAATTGCGCTCCGCAACGACCATCTTTTCCGATTCCCTGGACGCCATGCCAGCCGCAGGACTGCCGTGCCCGGTTCGGACAGGCCCAATTTCCGTTGATTATTGGTAGTACCCGCGCCGATGGTGATGCGGATAGTTGCATTTTGGCAACGGCGACGCAGCCAGATGGTAAAGCGCGCTTCATATAATTGACAAACATACCGTCCGTTTGTAAGTCATGGTTAGGACATAATTTGTCTTGCGGTCGAATATTCGGCCGGATCGGTAGGGGCATTTCAATGCCGTTGCCACGAGGGGATGGAGGAGGCCCGATGGGCCTCGATCCAGCAGTGGGGAACGTAATCGCGGGCTTATTCAATCGCATTTACCGGGTGTCGTCTTTCGAAGGCGGCAAACCTAGTTCCGCGCTCGTGGAAGCGCTTGAAGTGCATAATACAACCAGGAGTTCACCATGAATTTGAAAAGTCTTCTGATCAGCTCTGCTGCTTCGCTTGCTGCAGTTTCAGGGGCGCATGCAGCCGATGCTATTGTCGCTGCTGAACCGGAGCCGCTTGAATACGTTCGTATCTGCGACGCATACGGCGCCGGCTACTTCTTCATTCCGGGCACGGAAACTTGCTTGAAAATCGGTGGTCAGGTTCGTACCGAAGGCAAGTGGTACGACGCTTACAGCCCGACCAACCGCACTGGCACATTGTGGCATACCCGCGCTGAGTTGAACCTCAACACCGCGACCGACACCGAATACGGCCCGCTGAAGACCGAAACGGTCATCCGTTGGGATTGGCAGGAAGGTAACTCCACCCAGACGAAACTGTTGTTCGCCAACATCAGCCTCGGTGGTTTCCTCGTCGGTAAGGCTGACTCGCAGTTCATGTCGTTCACCAACTACGCCGGCGACGTCATCAACGACGACGTGATCTATGACGGCCCGTACGAACTCAACCAGTTGACCTACAACTATGATGCCGGCAACGGCTTCACGGCTGTGATCTCGGTCGAAGACAGCAACTCCAGCGGTTCGGATGCTTCCTACGGCGCTGATTGGTGGTCCGTCGATAAGGGCAATCATTACGCTCCGGACGCTGTTGCCGGTATCGGCTACAAGACCGGCGCATGGGCCTTCAAGGTCGTAGGTGGTTATGACTCCATCAACGAAGAAGGCGCCATCAAGGCTCGCGTCGATGCAGACTTCGGTGCGTTCTCGGCCTTCCTGATGGGCGGTTGGAACACGGACGGCGACAAGCTCAACAAGTATGCCGGCACGAACCTCGATCGTTCGGCTTGCCCGGTTAATGATGAGTCGAAATGCGGCTGGGGTGACTGGGCTGTTTGGGGCGGCGTTGGCGTACCGATCAACGAAAAGCTGAAGTGGAACCTGCAGCTCGCCTACACCGACTCGAAGATCTTCGCCGCGACCACGAACGTCAAGTTCAACCCGGTCAAGAACCTGCAGATCACGCCGGAAGTGTCCTACACGGACTTCGATTCCGTCAACAAGGATCAGTGGGCTGGTATCCTGCGCTTCCAGCGCAGCTTCTAATCCCAAGTTATCCGGCCTCGTACCGGGTAAGAGAAGCCTGTCGTTTCCAATCCGCCAGGTTTCTCACATTGATCGGTTGACCTCCGATCAAAGACGGAAGGATCCGGTTTTCCCTACCGGATCCTTCTCATTTAGGCGCTTGCAGCCAGGCTAGCTTGGATTTCGTTTAGCTCAACTCGATCTCAAGTCGCTGCCGCCATGTTCTGCAGCTCATGTTTCGGAAACCAGGCAGTCAGGATCATGTTGATGAGGGCTTGTCCACAGGGGGCCAGGTCAAAGTCGCCTTTGTCGAGAGCCCATTCGTAGACCAGTCCGCCAATTGCCGCAGTCAATGTGGAAGCAGCAGTCTCCGGCGTCCATGGACAGGGCAAGGCGCCAGCCGTGCTCATGGAACAGAAAATCTTCGCAAAATTTTCCTGCATTTCATGCCGAAAAGAGGTGCCGCTGTCTGTTTCGCAGTCAGCGAAGGACATGTCGAGATACATGATGACCTTCAGCATCCCGCGTCGACGCGGATCATTTTGAAGATCGGCGAAGATTGCCGAAATCGTGTCCAGGACCAGTTCAAGCGGATTGGGTGGGTGATCGTGTGATATCCGTTCTGCAAGTTCGCGGAAAGGCTGCCGTGCCTCGTCGCGGATCGCAAGCAAAAGGCCCTGCTTATTTCTGAAATGCCAGTGAACTGCTCCGCGTGTGACGCCGGCGGCGACGGCTATTTCTTCCAGCGTGACATTTTCATATCCATTGTCGAGAAACAACGTTTCCGCCGAATGCAATATTACACGTCGCGTTTCCGCCGCCTCCTCCTTGGTGCGTCTCATCTATTTCTCCACTAAAACTACCGTCCAAGCGCCCCCCTGACCGAAGCCCCACATTATAGTCATAGCGTCGATTATTTTATTGACAATATTGCTTATGTCGTACCATCGACCGACTGTCGCATGCCGCGCACTTTTTTGGGGATCGCAAGGCGGCTGCGTCTCGTATCTCTGCCCAACGACAGACGTTTTCAAGCTCCTGCAAGATCAATACCACCACTTTGGTCCGTTCCGCCGGCGCATGTGATAGCAGCGGCGCGGCCGACGCTGCGATTCGCGCCTATGCGGTGTCGACATCTGTCAGCATTGTTCACGACGGGCAGACATTGTGCGGGAAGCCGCTCGAACAGACACGAGCTAAACACTAGGCCTGCCAATAGAGCCGCATCGGATTGTCGACGAGCAGCTTGCGCTGCAGCGTCTCGGTCGCCGCGATGCGGGGGATGAAGTCGACAAGTGCTCCGTCATCAGGCATGTGATTCTTCATATTGGGGTGCGGCCAGTCGGTACCCCACAGCACGCGGTCGGGGAAGCGCTCGACCAAAGACCGCGCGAAGGGGACGACATCGTCATAGTCCGGCGGCCGGCTTTTGGAGAGACGCTCCGGGCAGCTGACCTTGGACCAGATGTTGTCGCGCTCCATCAGAGCCATGAAGCGACCGAACTCCGGGCCATCGACTGGTTTTGTAACATCGGGCCGGCCCATGTGATCGACGACGACCGTGGTGGGCAGGCTGGTGAAGAAATCCCAGCGCTCCTCAAGATCTGCCGCTTCGAAATAGACGACGATGTGCCAGCCGAGCGGTGCGATCCGCTCGATGATACCACGATAGTAGGCGTCCGGCTTGGGATCCACGAGCCGGCGGACGAAGTTGAAGCGCACGCCGCGCACGCCGGCCGCATCCATCTCGGCAAGCGCTTCCTCGGTCACGTCGGGCCGAACCGTTGCAACGCCGCGGGCGCGTCCGTTGGCGGCGCGAAGCGCGTCGACCAGCGCGCGGTTGTCGGCGCCATGGCAGGTCGCCTGCACGATCACATTGCGCTCGAAGCCGAGGAAATCCCTGAGCGCGAACAGCTTTTCCTTGCCGGCATCGCAGGGGGTGTATTTGCGCTCCGATGCATAGGGGAAGATATCGCCAGGCCCGAAGACGTGGCAATGCGCGTCCACCGCGCCCGCCGGTAGTTGGAAGGCCGGTTTCGAAGGTGCGGGATCGAAGCTTAGCCAGTCGGCGTCCATCGTGAAGGCACTCATAGGCTGCTCGCCTCAGCCCGGGTGTTGGCCTCGATGATATTGTTTTCCGCGCTGCTCGCGTCGAAAGGAGAGATGGCTGTATGATGGTCGTGGCAATCGATGATCATGCGCGGAATGTTCCTGTCGCGTGGAGACTTCGGAAAGAGATGCGATATCAAGCGTGCGGACGATGGTCGGTGGGGAATTTCCCAACCTTCCACAATGGTTTCGCGGCTTCCCAAATCCAATCAGAGCCATCGACATCGTCTCTCCCGTGCCGTTTCTACCCATAATGCCCGCACATGAGCGTATCGAAAGCGGTCAGGGGCTATTCAAATTCCTGATGATCGCTTCGCGCCGGCGGCGGTTAGTTCGCTCAGCAGATCCGCCTGTGCGGCCGTCGGTAGCCAGTCGGTGCGGATGGTTACGCCGATCTGGCGGCGGGAGCCTTGAACGGGGCCTCCGATCGGCGCGAGCAGTCCCGATGCCTGCTCGATCCGGAACTGGTCGGTGGACATCAGGGCAAGCCAGTCGCCATCCAGCAGGAGCCAGCGCGCCATCAGGATGGAACTGCATTCGATTCGCCTTGTCGGCAGCTCCGATTCGATGAACAGCGCCTCCCACCGTGCGCGCATGGGCGATCCTTGCGCGCCGATCACCCAGGGATAACGCGCCAGATCCGCTGGATTCGGATCGTTGGATCCGGCAAGCGGGTGGCGAGATCGTGCGACGATGAACAGGTCGTCCTCAAACAACGGTCGCTGGAGGATATCGCGCGTCGGCGCGGGATCGCGAAGTGCGCCGACCACCATGTCGATTTCTCCGTTGCGCAGCGCCGCCAGCAAATCGGAATAAGGCCCTTCGATGATCGTGATGGCGATAGAGGGACGATTGCGCGTGAATCCGGCGAGCGCCTCCGGCAGCAATCCGGCCCGCGGGAGGGGCAGGGCGCCGATCCTGATGGTACCGGCGCCGGCCTGCTCCAGTGCGGCCAACTCGTCGAAGCCAGCCTGGAGTTCAGCCGCCATCAGCCGGATCGCCGAAACCAGCCGCATACCCGCTGGGGTCGGCCGCATGGACCGACCTGCCCGGAACACCAGGGGCAAGCCGAGGATTGCCTCCAGTTCCTTTACTGCCCGATGCACGGATGGCTGGGAGAGGCCGATTTCACGGGCGGCCAGGGAATAGCTGCCGGCCTTTTCGACCGCAGCCAGCGCATGAAGCTGTCCCATGGAGACGAGGCGCTCCAGATAGGCGATCGGCTTCAGCCGCGCCGAACGGCGCAGCCTGCGCCCACTGTCGATGATGCGCTCCAGCCCCCGTTCGACGCGGGCTAGGAAGAGATGGCCCGCCTGTGTGGGAGATGCGCCGCTCGGCTGGCGATCGAAGAGGCGATGACCGAGCAGCGCTTCCAGTTTGGCCAGCGCCTGCGTCAATGCCGGTTGGGACAGGTTCACGGCAGCGGAAGCGCTGCTGATGCTCCCCTGGCGCAGCACGGCCAATGCCGCATCGAGGTGACGCAAACTCAAATCGAAGGTGGAGACCATGTGAGCATCTATAGCAGCAGCTTATATCCAGGGCAAGATTCCGTGTGGCATCTCGGGGCAATGGCAGGCAGCTATAGGAGGATTGCTTGTCGGGAGGGGTTCTCCGGTGGTGATGAGGATCTTGCGAATATCCGCTCGGGGCGAGGCGACGGGAGCGGAGGATGGTGCGAACGGCGGGCTGTTCGATCACCGGTGCCTTCGCTCGAGGAAACATGAAATGGGGGAGGAAAGATGATGGACGGTCTCGTTAACGAGAAGCAGAGTGATGTGAAGACGGCGCCTTTGACGCCCAAGTCGACGCGTTTCGGTATTGCGGGCCAGCTTTGGTTCCAGGTGCTGCTCGGCACGGCGGCCGGCGTCATCGTCGGTCATTTCTGGCCGGAATTCGGGGCTTCGATGAAGCCGTTCGGTGATGCCTTCATCTCGCTGATCCGTATCATGATTGGGCCGGTGATCTTCTGCACGGTGGTGCATGGCATTGCCAGCATGACGGATATGAAGCGCGTCGGCCGGCTCGCGCTGAAGTCGATCATCTATTTCGAGGCAATCACCATTTTTGCGCTCGTCTTCGCACTCGTGGCGGCCGATTTGTGGCGGCCGGGCGCGGATATGAACATCGATCCTGCTATGCTCGATACAAAGGCGATCGCCAGCTACATTGCGACCGCCCATGAGCAAAGTATCTCCGGCTACCTGCTGCATATCATCCCCAAGACCTATGCCTCTGCCTTCACCGAGGGCGAAGTCCTCCAGGTTCTGTTCGTCTCGGTGCTGTTTGGGATTGCGCTGGCTGCGATCGGTGAGCGGGGAAAGCCGGCGTTCGCACTGATCGAAAGCCTGTCGAGCGCCTTCTTCAAGATCGTTGGCTACGTCATGTATTTTGCGCCAATCGGCGCTTTCGGTGCGATCGCCTTTACGGTTGGCCGGTTCGGATCGGGGTCGTTGCTGGCGCTCGGCGAATTGATTGTGGAGTTCTTTATCGTCTGTGCGCTTTTCACCGCGATCGTGCTCGGGTTGGTCGCGCGCTGGGTGGGCGTCAGCCTCTGGAAGCTGCTGGTCTATATGCGTGAGGAGATCGTCATCGTCGCCGCGACGACCTCCACGGAGACGGTGTTGCCGCGCGTCATACAGAAGATGCGGGACGTGGGTTGTGAGGAGAGCGTCGTCGGCTTCGTTGTGCCCGCTGGCTATTCGTTCAATCTCGATGGCACCTGCCTTTACCTGACCACGGTGGTGGTGTTTCTGGCCCAGGCAACGAATACGCATCTGACCTTTTGGCATGAACTTGGCCTGATCGCGGTGCTGTTGCTGACGTCCAAGGGCGCAGCCGGCGTGGCGGGCGCCGCATTCGTCGTGCTGGCGGCGACGCTGAACACCACGGGCATCATCCCCGTTGCAAGTATCGCGCTTATCCTGGGCATCCACCGCATTCTGGCCGAGGGGCTGACCTTCGTGAACCTGATCGGCAATTGCCTGGCGACGATCGTCATTGCCAGATGGGAAGGGGCGATCAATGAAACTCGCCTCGCAGAGACGATCGGCACGGCATCCCAGCGGCGCCGACACCTGGCTGCCGCGTGATCAAGGACATATCGGGTCTGGACCTATGACGTTCAGCAGACGTAAGCGTGCTTTGAGGTGAGAATATCCAAGCTGGTATTGTCCGCGATCAACTTGTGCGGGTAGAGCGAATAGCTCTGGAACTCCATGACAAGGCCGAGCTAGGCGCGCGGTCAGGCAGCAAGCGGCTCGTCATATCGCATCAGCCGTCCGGCATTTGCCAGCACCAGCAGGGTGCTGAAATTGTGGAGGAGGGCGGCGACGACGGCGCCCGCCGCTCCCAGAAAACCGAAACCCGCCAGGGCGACGATTGCAATTGTCCAGCCGAGACCGATGATGACGTTGGTTTTCAACGTCTGGCGGCAAAGCCTGCTGAGGCGGATGCATGTGCCGAGCCGCCGCAGATCGGCGCCGATCAGGATGACGTCCGAGGAGGCGAGCGCGATATCGGCGCCGCCCGCGCCCATGGCAATCCCGACCGCCCCCGCCTTGAGGGCGAGCGAGTCGTTGATCCCGTCGCCGACGACCAGAGGCTTGAAGCCGCTTTTCGTCTCGCCCAGCACGCGTTTCAGCTTGTCCGCGGGCAGAGCCTCGGCCGCGACATCGGTTATGCCGATCTCTCGCGCCAGGGCATGTGCGACCGATTGACGGTCGCCGGTGAGGAGAAGCTGCCGGTTGAGCCCGAGCGCCCGCAGCTCCGTCATCGCAACCGCTGCCTCCGGCTTGACCGTGTCCGAGAGGAGAAGCCAGGCGACAAAGTCTCCGTCGATGGAAAGGCCCGCGAGCGGACCGTCATGCGAGGGGACCGGGGGAATAATGACGGACAGGCGCTCGTACAATTCGGGGCGTCCAAGGGCCACTTCGCCCGTTGTCGTACCGGCAACGACACCTAGTCCTTGCAGTTCCCTGACGTTCGCCAGCGGATAATAAGCGTCATGGGCGACGAGCGAGGCCAGCGCCCGGCTGACCGGGTGGCTGCTGGCAGCGCCCAGGGATGCCGCCAAGGCGAGAACGGTTTCCCGGTCCGTATTGCCCGTCAGCCTGATGTCCTGCAGCCGAAGCCGGCCGAAGGTGAGGGTGCCGGTCTTGTCGATGATCAGGGAAGTCAGATCGGCTAGTTCTTCGAGAAATGCCGAGCTGCGGATGAGGATGCCGTGGCGCGCGGCGACCGCGATACCGGCAATCGCCGTTGCCGGTGCTGACAGAACCAGTGCGCAGGGGCAGGCCGCGACCAGGATCGCAAGCATGATTTGGTCATTATAGGTGAGGAACCAGGCAATGGCCGCGATCGTCAGCACGAAGCCCAGATATTGCTGGGCGTAGCGCTCCAAGAGCCGCGTGATCGGCGGTTTTGAATTTTCTGCGCGCTGCATCAGCGCAATGACTTTTCCAAGCGTCGAATCCTCGCCGGTTCGGGTTACCTCGATCTCGAGACGGCCGTCCAGATTGATCGCGCCGCCGAAGACCTCCATGCCGGCGGAGACTTCGAGCGGCACGGATTCTCCGGTGATCGGCGCGGTGTCGAGGCTCGCCTGCCCCTCTCTGACGCGACCGTCGGCTGGAATGCGGTCTCCTGCTCTTACCTCCACCAGGTCGCCTGCTTTCAGCGTGACATTGTCGACGTCACGCGTCGAGCCGTCCGGTGTGATCAGCCGTGCGTGGCTACGGGTCAGACGCGCCAGTGCCTCCATCGCTTCTTTCGATCCGATGACGCTGCGCTCCTCCAGTACATGGCCGAATATCATGATGATTGGGAGGAGGGCTGCAGTCAGCAGATCGCCCGTCGCCCAGGCGGCCAGCATGGCAAGAGCGATCAACTGGTCGGTAATGCCATGCAAGCTCGGATGGCGCAGGCTATGCCAACCGGAGCGGATGACCGGAACCGCGACGATCAAGGAGGCCGCCGCCAGCAAAAGCTGGCTTACGCCCTCTTCGCCCGGCGCTAACCAGCGCCAGACTATCCCGAGCACAAGTAGGCTCAAGGCGATCATGGCGAGGGTCAGCTGAACGGCCGCCGCCTGCTTTTCGTTGGCCGTCAGCAAGCCGGCGCGGAGCACATGGCTGTGATGATGCGCGTGGCCATGGGAGCCGTGGGAATGATCGGTCGCGACACTCATTTGTCGGCTCCCTGCAGAATGAGGCGTGCATCGTCCCTCGGGTCAACTGTGACGACCGAGCCTGCCTGCGACAGGATTTTGGCAACGCGATCGCGATAGAGGCGCCAGAGAAGACCGGGATCGCTATCGGAGCCTTGGGCGCTTGCAAAGCCGGTGACGGTGGCCGTATCGGCGCGCGCCTTTGCCAGACGTTCGCTGGACTGGGCTTCCGCTACCTGCACGATCCGGTCGGCTTCCTGATCGGCGGCTTGCCTGTCCTTCTCCGCATCGTTTTGTGCCGACGCAATCGCCTGCTCTGCCTGTTGGCTCGCGGTCAGCACCCCGTCGAATGCGCTCACAGCCGTCGCCGGAAGCGCGGATTGAACGTCGGCGCGGTCGATCTCGACCCCGAGCCCCATGCCCTTTGATTTCAAGGAGGTCAGGCTGGTATTGATGCTGTTCATCAGGTCGGCCCGCAACCGCTCGCGGCGCTCGGCGACATCGCTGTCGGCGGAGACCAATTCCGGGCGGGCGACCAGAATGCTGTCCAGATCGCGTGAAGCGCAAATCACAACGGCGCTGCGGGTCACGAGGCGGTCCAGTGCCGGCAGGACATGGTCCTGCTGCAATGCATAGGCGAAGGGGTCGGTTACCCGATAGAAGACACGGATATCGAGTTGAACGACACTTGCGTCGGCGGTCAAAAGATATCCCGATCCCGCCAGCGTATCGCTTTCTGTCTCAGGGTCGGCCTCGCCACTCTGTGCAGCTGGCGAACGAAGCAATCCATCGATCCGGCGTTCCAAAACCGTTGCGGCGTCGGGCAGAAGCAAGACCTTTTCGAAAGGCGCGGGCAAGGCCCATAACAGGCCGGATTCCTGCACCCGGTCCAAGGCGCCCAGGCGAAAGACGACGGCCCGGTTTTGCGGTGCGATCTCCCGGATATTGGATGTCGCCCAACCGACGGCCGCAAGCACCATGATTGCGGATAGCAGCATGGACACCAGACGAACAGCCTGGTGTTGCGCTGTTGAATTCCTATCCCCGACGGTGCCCATCTCTAATGTGCTCCGCCAGCCGACGCGGCGCTGGGCGGGCCGTCGATCAAGGCACGGAAAGGTGCGGCATCGGTGCGCAGGACAAGCCGCGTGTTGGAATTGACGATGGTGCCGAGCGTGTCGAGAGAGCGGAGCAGTTCGTAAAGCTGCGGCGCGCTTTTATAGGCCGTTCCATAGATCTGCGCGGCTTCGACACGGGATTTGGCTTCTATATCGGCGGCCTTCACGGTCGCGTCCGCCTGCAGGACCCTTGCGTCGCGTTCGGCTGCGGAGCGGATTTCCGCTGCCTGGCGTTTGCCGACCGCCGCACGTTCGGTGGCGATGGTCTCACGCTCGGCCCGCATGCGGTCGACGGTGGCACTCAACGTCACTGACGGCAAGGTCAGGCGTTCGATACCGACATCGACAACCTGCAAGCCGTAGGTATCGAACAATTGCTGTGCGATCTGGGCCTTGAGCTGTGCTTCCAGCGCATCGATCCGCAGCTTGTCCGGATCAGGATTGATCAGTGACGACAGGTCGAAATTGCTGGCCGTGGTTTCCAGCGATGATCCGAGGAACGTGCGGATTTGCGCCGCTGCCTGGTCCGGCTGGTTCTGAACTGATCGCACGAAGCGTTTTATGGCGTCCGGATCGGACGGGACCTGCCAGATCGCATAGGCCTGCGCGATGATCCGCAGCCCATCCTTGGTTCCAACATCCTGCAGGCCGCTGGACGTCGATTTGGCACGCAGATCGACGTCGATAGTCTTCTCCAGGGGAATGGGCAGCCGGAAGGCAAGGCCTGGATCAATCAGAACGCGCGCCGGATTGCCAAACCTGGTGATGATGGTCGCGGCCCCCGATCTCACCTGGACGAGGCAGGCGGCGACCAGAATGATGGCGACGGCGATCATTGCGACGATCAGACGCGACCACCGAAAGGGCATTGTTTCCTTGTGATCATCGCGGTGATGATGATCGTGCTCGTGATGGTCCGAGCCCGGATGGGCGTGCGCGTCAGTCATGGGCCGGTTTCTTCGCTTTGGTATGGGGTGTTAGGCTCAGCGCTCGTGTCGGGATCGACCGGTGACATCATGCTCCGGAGATCGAGGGTCGGAGCGATGCTTCCGCCGATGCGGTGATCGAGGACGAGCGCCTTTGAATGGGATAGTCCCATCGTCAGTTGATTGAAGTATTCTTCTGTCAGAAACGCCTGTCCCGCCTCGTGGAAGGCCGATTGCTCGGCCTGGAAGCGGAGTTTTGCGACCTCCGAAGCCGCAATACCTTCCCTTGCCGTCGCCGTCGCATTGTCCTGCTGGAGGCTGGCATTCAATCGCGCCTCGTTCGTCTGCTCGGCCGCCGTTCCCCGCTCGCGTGCAACCAGCGCCTCTGCGCTGATCTGCGCCGCCTGGACGCCATGAAAGGCATTGGCCGCGCCGGCGGGCGGGTGGATGGCCTCGACGACGACCGCCAGGATTTCGACGCCGCTGTCGAGCTCATCCATGTTCTTCTGGACTGCCGAGGCGATATCGTTTGCGAGCGACAACCGGCCTTCGCTCAGGACGTCCTCGAGCGTTCTTCTGGCAAAGTCATGGACCAATACGCGGTTTGCTGTGCTTTCGATCAAGGCTGGCAGATCGGCGACCCGATAGGCCGCCTTCATTGCCGACTGATCCGATAGTCCGATGCGGTAGACGAAGCGCACGTCCATGTTGACGATCTGAAAGCTTTGCTCGCCGCCGGTTCCGCTGGCAATGAGCTGCGATTTCTCGCTGACATGTGAGGCGTCCCACAGCCGGTTCGCGCTTTCCGGCGCCGGCCCCTCGGCATCGGCGAGCGTTTCACCATCGCCGTTCGTGCTGACGGAGGTTGCCAACTCGTGCACGCTGCCATTCTCGATGGGAATGACACGGCCAAACGGCCATGGAAGGCCGATATGCAGGCCGGAATGCAAGATGGCCTCGGCCTTGCCGAACCGCTCGTACACGCCCCGGCCGGTCATCGGAATTTCGCGCACGCCGCTCAGCAGCCAGCCGAGAAGGAGCGTTCCGAGAATGATGGCTGGAGCGGCCTTTCGAATGAACGAAAAGGCCCAGATCTGCCGAAGGTCGATACCGTGCTTGGTTCGCAGCTCTGATTGAATGCCGACCAAAGGCTGGGGCGGCCACTGAAGAGCGTCGGCGACAAGGCTTGTGGCGATCAATGCCGGCTCGCGGCTGTCGTTTTGCGGGCGGAACATGGCGGCGACTGCACGCAGCAGAAACTCAAGCCCGACAAGCGCGACGAAGCCTCCCAGCGCTGCCAGAAGTTTGATAGAGAGCCCGGATCCGCGCGCACTCAAAAACAGGCAGAAGCAAGACAGGACGAGCACGAAAATAGGCAGGCGCGCCAAGTGCGAGATCGCTTTTGCCTCAGGCCATTCCTCCGCATCGATCGCGGCAAGCCGCCTTTCGGTCACCAGCAGAAGAAAGGCGAAAGCCAGGCAGACTGCAATGATGAGAAAGGTCATCGTCCCGATCGCTATGTCGTCCGCCTTCAGGCTCCAGCCGGCATAGACGATCAAACATGCGAAAAGGGAAAGGCCGAAGACCGAGAGGGGGCGGGTGCCGAAGCGCGACAGAAGCGACTGCACCGCGAAGAATGCGCTTCCGGTCCCGCGCCTAGCCGGCTCCGATCCTTCCGTGTCTCCCGACGACCATGGCGAGGTGATGACCGCGATGAGCCATTGCGTCGACCTTCCCAGCGGGATGCTGGTAAGGCCGGCCTGCGTTCGGCGCCATCGCGCGATTTCGTAGGCAGATCGAAGCCCGGCACCAAACAGGATAAGGGCGGCCGCGTTGTTGCAGAAAAACGCGATCCAGATCGCGTTGAGGCTGAACATGTTTGCAATCAGAGCACAAAGCAGAAGCAGGGCCGCGAAAAACGAGACACTGAAGCCCCGGCTCGCAAGGTCATGGGCGTGAACCGCCGCAAGCTGGAAATTTGCTCGGTCGTTTATATCCGGGGGCTGTTGTGTATGCTTGGAAAGCGTATCCTGCATTGTCGTATTCGATTGCGCTCTTTCGCGCCCGGTTGAAGGAGGCTTCGTGCCCTCCTCGTTTGCGCCGCGATGAGGTTAGATGACCGATCCCGATAAGAAGCTTCGATGGCGATGCTTGGAACATCGGGACTCGAACCCAAGAGGATACGTTATTACGTATCGCTCTCATCTCCGCAAGCCTTGGCAAGCAACCCGGCGACTGGGGACATTGTGGATGACTTGGGGTCGCTAGAAGGACAGGTCTAGCGCCCGCCCTTCGAAGAGGCGGTCCCTTGAGCCTTCAAGGTGGGCCTGCATCAGGTTGCGAGCCTCTTCCGCCCGGCCCTCGGCAATGGCCTTATAGATCGCATTATGCTCTTGGAATACCTGTTCAAGACCCTGTCTTGGGCCAAGCAGCGACAGTCCGTGCAGATGCATGCCTACGGCGATATGGGCTTTCAGGGCGTCCATGGAGGCGGTGTAATAATGGTTGTTGGCGGCTTCCGTGACGGCGCGGTGGAAGTTGAAATCGGCGTCCGTGCGGTGAAGCTGATGGCTGGTCGCCTCGCGAAGATCGGCCAGTGCGGTGGCAATTTTCTGAATGGCGGCGTCATCGCGTCTCTTCGCCGCGAAATAGGCGGCGGCCGGCTCGATGGTCAGGCGGAATTCGTAGCAACGCTGGATATCGGCGATCGTCTTGACCGGCGCATAGGCGAGCTGGGCAATCGGCGAGCCATGGGCGCTGACGAAGGTGCCGGCGCCTTGGCGCGCATAGACCATGCCCTGGTCTCGCAGCCGCGCCAGCGCATCGCGGATGACGGGGCGGGAAACGCCCAGCATTGCGGCAAGCTCGTGTTCGCCCGGCAGGCGCGAATCCGGTGGGTAGTTTCCGGAGCGGATACGCTCCAGAAGCTGATCGAAAACGCGATCGACAAGCTTCACGGCCTTGCCACGCTCGGGCTTGGCTGCCGGAACCGCTTGCGCATTTGCCGATGCACTATTTGCTTCGTCCACGTTCATTCTCCTGCCGGCATTGTCTCATGCCGCCTGATTCTGCGGAATCAGTCTTAGCAAACTATCAGAGTTCCCGAAGCCTCCGGATTTCACCGCGCAGCGAAGCCTGGCGCCGTTAGCCGTTGTCACGTCGAACCATGGAATGCCCGGCTCGATTTCGCCCTTCGGCGTCAGAAGGCGAATTCCGAGTGCGTGGAAAACAGCGACGGCCGTATCGCCGCCGCCCATCATCAGCATATCCGGATGGGTATCCTCCATCACCGATGTCACGCCTTTCGCGAAACGATCGGCAACAGCCGTAGCCTCCTGGGCGATGTCGCCGCTGCAACGGAGCAGAAGCGGAAGAGTCCGCCCCTTGCCGGATTCCACCAGGCCCATCGGCGCGTCGATTGCTGCGCGCAAGTTGCCCGAAGCTTCGAGCGTCGCCATTTGAGTTGCCGTGATCGGATCGCGGGAGCCGAAGGCGAAGAGCGTCCTGCCGGTCGACACGAAAGTCTGGCTGGCCGTGCCTCCTCGGCCGACATGGCGGGCAAGCGCGCTGCCGATACCGCGCGCGCCAACGGCAAGGGTCGTCTTCCAGTCATGTTTCGCCATGAGCCGGTCGAGATCGCCGTCACTCTCGGCATCGATGATGAGGACCGTCTCCGGGCGCTCCGTGAAGAGTTCGGCAATCGGCAGTGGATAATCCACGCCTCGGCCGACGACCTTGCCGTTGCGGGTGAAGCGTTCCTGATCGGGAATGGCCGGTGCAACGACGATTTCCCGATGACCGAAAGCGGCCGCAAGAGCGGCACTTTCCGCCGCCACATGGCCCTTCAGACGGGAGTCGATCTTTTTCAGAAGGATCTCAGGCGAGGCGGCAAGGAGCGCGCTGGCTGCGAGCCTCACCCTCTCCACGGCTTTCTCCTCCGGCAACGCCCTCGAATCCGTGTTGACCACAACGACTTCGGAGCCACTCGCGAGCGCTTCCGATATGGCGCCGATATCGATCGCGACGGTGACGGCGAGGCCGGCCTCGACAAAGGGCGTGCCCGTGTCGAGCGCGCCTGTCAGGTCGTCGGCTATGATCGCAACCTTCAGCCTCATGCACCTGCTCCGGTGTTGACCGCATGACAGGCGACGAGATGGCCGGGCTTGGCTTGCCTCCATTCCGGAACGGCTTTGCCGCAGATGTCAATCGCAATCGGGCAGCGCGTATGGAAGCGGCAGCCGCTCGGTGGGTTGAGCGGGCTCGGTACGTCGCCCTGCAGGATCTGGCGGGTGCGGCTGCGCTCCAATGCTGGAGCGGTTTCGGGAACGGCCGAGAGCAGTGCTTTGGTATAGGGATGCAGCGGGTTACCGAAAAGCTCTTCGCGGCTCGCAAGCTCTGCCAGGCGGCCCAGATACATGACGCCGACGCGGGTGCTGATATGGCGAACGACGGCTAGATCATGCGCGATGAAAAGATAGGTCAGGCCGTATTTCTCCTGCAGGTCGAGCAGAAGATTGATGATCTGCGCCTGGATCGACACATCGAGCGCCGAGATCGCTTCGTCGCAGACGATGAATTTCGGCTGGCAGGCAAGCGCGCGGGCGATGACGACGCGCTGGCGTTGGCCGCCGGAAAGCTCGTGAGGATAACGCTGTGCAAAGCGCGTCGGCAGGCCGACGTCGGTCAGAAGCGTTGCGACTTTGTCCTTCAGCTCGGCCTTGGTGCAGAGCTTGTGAAAGAGCATCGGCTCGCCGATCGCTTCGCCGACTGTCATGCGTGGATTGAGCGTCGAATAGGGGTCCTGAAAGACGATCTGCAGGTCGCGGCGGAACGGCCGCATCTGTTTCTCGCCCAAGGTGGCAAGATCCTGCCCTTTGTAGATGACCCGACCGCTAGTCGCCCTATAGAGATTGAGGATGGTGAAGCCGGTGGTCGACTTGCCGCAGCCGGATTCACCGACCAGGCTCAGCGTCTCGCCCTCCATGATCTCCAGGTTGACATTGTCGAGAGCATAGACGGTTGCCGCCTGTTCGCCGAAAGCCCCGAGCCGGACATGGAAATGCTTGACCAGATTCTCGATCTTGAGCAGCGGTTGGACGCTCATTATGCAGCCTCTCGCATTTTCTGGACTACGAAACAGGCGGTACGATGGTTTCCACTTCCGTTCAATGGCTCCAGCTTCGGCACGCGCTCATGGCAGATGGCCTCCGCCAGTGGACAGCGTGGCGCGAACGGGCATCCCTTGGGGCGACGGCCGGGTTCCGGCGGTGTCCCGCCGATCGAACTCAGCCGGCTTGACGGCGCATCCGAGAGCTTGGGGATCGAGGCCAGCAGTCCGCGCGTATAGGGATGGCTCGGACGAGCATAGAGTTCATCGACCGGTGCATCCTCGACCACGGTGCCGGTATAGAGCACGGCGACGCGGTCGACGAGGCCGGCGATCAGCGCCAGGTCGTGGGTGATCCAGACGACGGACATGCCGAGCTTGCGGCGCAGCTCCTTCACCAGATCGACGATCTGGGCTTGGATCGTGACGTCGAGCGCCGTCGTCGGTTCGTCGGCGATCAGCAGTTTCGGATTGCAGGCAAGGCCGATCGCGATCATCACCCGCTGGCGCATGCCGCCGGAGAGCTCGTGTGGATAGGCCTGCAGCCGCTCCTCCGGGCCGGGGATGCCGACGAGGCGCAGCAGTTCGACGGCACGCTCGCGAGCTTCGGCCTTGCGCAGTCCGCGATGATAGATCAGCGGCTCGCAGATCTGGTCGCCGATGCGCATCACCGGGTTCAGCGAGGTCATCGGGTCCTGGAAGACGAAGCCGATATCGCCGCCCCGCACCTTGCGCAGCTCGCGGTTCGACATGGTCTGCAGGTCGCGGCCATCGAAGTGGGCGGCCCCCTTCGTCACCTTGATTTTGTTCGGCAGGAGCCGCATCAGGCTCAGCATCGTCAGGCTCTTGCCGCAGCCGGATTCGCCGACGACGCCGAGCGTCTCGCCCTTGTCGACATGGAGATCGATGCCGTCGACGACGACGGCCGGGCCGTTGCGACCGGCGATTTCGACGGTTAGGCCGCGGACATCGAGCAGGCGTTCGGTGGATGTGTGTGTGTGCGTCATTTGCTGCCCCGCGGATTGAGCGCGTCGTTGAGGCCGTCGCCAAGGAAGCTGAAGGCAACCGAGGCAAGGCCGAGGACGGCCGCTGGAGCGGCGAGGAGGTGGGGATAATGCTGCCAGACGCGCAGACCGTCCGAGATCATGTTGCCCCAGCTCGGCGTCGGCGGATTGACGCCGATGCCGAGGAAGCTGAAGGCGCTTTCGAGCACCATGGCGGTTCCGAGCCCGGCGCTGACGGAGACGATCAGCGGTCCGAGCGCGTTGGGAACGACGTAGCGCTTCATGATGATCCAGTTGGAAAGGCCGAGCGCCTGCACCGCCGTGATATAGGGCCGGCTGCGGACCGATAGCACCTGGGCGCGAACGAGGCGGGCATAGGGCGGCCAGGAGATCAGCGCCATCGAGCCGAAGACCAGCATGAAATCGACCCAAATGGTCTCGCGATAGAAGGGATTGAGCGTTGCCATGTAGCGCGCCTCCATCCATTTCGAAATCGGCGACTTCAGCGATGCGTTGATGACGACGACGAGCAGGAGGTTCGGAACCGACATGGTCATGTCCGTCAGCCACATGATGGCGCGGTCGAACGGATTGCCGAAGAAGCCGGCGATGGCGCCAAGCACCAGGCCGATCAGCACGGCGATGAAGGTGACGACGATCGCAACCAGAAAGGCGGTGCGCGTGCCGAAGACGACGCGGCTGAAGACGTCACGGCCGAGATCGTCGGTGCCGAAGAGATGGTGCAGCGAAGGGGCGGTATTTCGCGCCTGGAGATCCTGGCTCAGATAATCATAGGGCGTGAGATACGGGCCGAAGATCGCCGCGAAGCCAAGAATGAGGACCACAATCAGTCCGAAGATGGCGAGCTTGTTGCGCTTCAGGCGATACCACGCATCGCGCCACAGGCTGACTGGCGGCTCTTCTTCGCTGACGATCGGGGAGAGGGGGACGGCGGACATGGTCAGCGGCTCCTTCTTGCATCGTTGGCGCGCGGATCAAGCAGCGGATAGAGCACGTCGACCAGAAGGTTCGAGAGCATCACCAGGAAGGATCCGATGAGCGTTATCGCCAGGATGACGGGATAGTCCGAATTGATCAGCGCCTGCACCGTCAGCCGGCCGAGGCCGGGCAGGCCGAAAACCAGTTCGACGAAGATCGCGCCGTTGACGATGGTGATCATGATCAGCCCGAGCTGGGTGACGACGGGCGTCAGCACAGGCCGCAGGATATGGCGAAGCGCGACGATGATCTCGGGCACGCCCTTGGCGCGCGCGGTGCGGACGAAATCCTCCGACAGGACCTCGATGACGGCGGCGCGCGTCTGGCGCACGATCAGGGCAATCGGCTGGAAGGAGAGCACGATGAGCGGCAACAGAATGCGCAGGTCGAGAATGCCGCCCCAGCCGTAGGGCACCTTCGCGCCTGGCAGGAGGACGATCAGCCCGACCATCAGGAGTGGGCCGGCAACATAGGCCGGGATCGCCCAAAGGAAGAGGGCCGAGCCGAGGATGGCATAGTCGATGCGCGTGTTCTGGTTCAGCGCGGCGATCATGCCGAGCGGGATGGCCACGATCGTCGTCAGCACGATGGAACAGAGCGCCAGCTGGAAGGATACCGGCGCCGCCGCCGACACCATCGCCCAGACGGATCGGCCAGAGCTTAGCGAATTGCCGAACTGGCCGTGCAGCAGGTTCCAGATGTAAAGGCCGAACTGGACGATGAACGGTTTGTTGAGACCGGCGCTTTCGCGGATGGCCTCGATGCGCTGCGGATTATAGGCGACATCGCCGGGTGCGCGCAGAAAGATCAGCTTGATCGGATCGCCGGCGCCGTAGAAGGCCAGCGCATAGACCGCCAGCATCACGATCAGCACTGACGGAATCCACATGGCAAACCGGGTCAGCACATAGCGTAGCAAGGTCACCTCCCAGTTGTTGGTCGAAGAGGTCCGCGATCAGCGCGAACTAGCCGATCGAAATGTCCCAGGGCGCCACGACCTGCCAATCAAGGTTTTTGTCCATACCCTTGACCTCTTTGCTGGCCCAGCGCGACATCGCCTGAGAATACCAAGGAATGAAGGCCCAATCGTCGCGGAAAGCCTTCTGGGCATCCTGCGCGAGCTTGACGCGCAGCGGATCGCCGACGGCCTTGGTCGCCGCTGCGGCAAGGGCCGCATCGACCTTGTCGTTCTTGTATCCGCCAAGTTTGTTCTGCGCATTCGATGAGGTCGAGGCGATGCAGCCGGCGAGATAGGACACGGCGTCCGGAACGCGGGTGCCTACATCGTCGCGGAAGATCTGCACCGAGTTCTGATCCGGGCCGGCGTAGGAATCCTGTTGCGGCTTCATGTCGACGGCGGTGATGCCGAGGTTCTGGCGCCATTGCTCGGCGATGAACTGCGCGGCTGCCTGAATGGCTGGCGCGGAAATGCCGACGAACAGAATCTTCGGCAGGCGCTCCGGGCCGCCATAGCTCGACTCGGCGAGCAGCTTCTTGGCCGCTGCGGGATCATAAGGATAGGGCTCGAAGCCGGAATTCTCCGCACCCGGCACGGCGTTCAGGATCTGGTCGGCCTTCTTGTGCGGGCCATCCGGATAGGAGGCCTTGAACAGGCCGTCGCGGTCGACCGCCATGATCAGCGCCTGGCGAACCTTCGGATCGTCCATCGGCGCGCGGGACGTGTTGAACCAGAAGTGCTGGCTGGTCGGGATGAGCGGGCCGCTGGAGAATTCGGGGCCGAGATCCTGGATGATCGTCGAGGTAATCAGCTCGGTATGGGCATTGAATTCACCCGATTTGATCAGCGAGGTCGCGGTGACGTTATCCTCGATCGAGGTGATTTCGATGCGCGCCAGTTTCGGCTTCGGGCCGAAGAAATTCTCGTTCGGCTCGAAGGCGAGCTTGCCGGCATCGATGTCGATGCTGGTGAGCTTGAACGGGCCGGAGAAGACAGGCTTGTTTTCGGGTTTGTACCAATCGGCGATCTCTTCCCCGTCGCTGCCGCGCGACTGCGCCACCTTGGTGATCGGCGCAATATGGTTGGCAAGGCGCATGAAGAAGATCGGGTCGACTTCGCTTAACGTGACGACGACGGTGCCCTCGTCGGGCGTCGCAACGCCCGTCAGCTCGGTGCCCGCGCCGTTGCTGATGTCCTTGTAGCCTTGAACCTTGTTCAGCACCTGATCGGCGCGCTGGCTCTTGGTGTTCGGCATGGAGGCCACTTCCCAGGAGCCCTTGATATCGGCCGAGGTGATCTTGCTGCCATCGGAAAAGACGGCCTTGGGATCGATCTTGAAGGTCCAGACCGTGTTGTCGGAGGTCTCCCAACTGATGAAGACGTATGACTGGATCTTGCCGTCGCTGTCGAAATACATCGGCGAGGCCCACCAGATCGAGTTCCAGCGGAAGGTTCTGCCGCCGCCGCGCAATGGCGACCAGTCCTGATCGAAAGCGGGATTGGCGACTTTCAGTACCTGGCCCTCATCGGCAAGTACGATGCGCGCATTCATCCCGAAGATCGTGAGCCCCACGCCGGCCGCAAGGCCCAGCTTCAATGCGTCGCGGCGCGACACCTGCGTCTTTGGCGCAGTATTCCGCTCAGTCATCCGTTCCTCCCAAAAACAGAATCCGTGACGCCTCAACTTCTCTCCCGAAGAGCGTCTGGCAGGCGCAAACACTCGCCCTATAATGTAAATATGTCAATAAAAATTAATTTGAAATAAGCGGCTTCGATTGAAGAAAATAATTTATGTACTATTTTCAGTCGCTTGAAAAATGCAAATGGATCTTGCGTGCATTGTCATATTGACAACATTGCGAGCTGGGCTGATGAAAACATCATTCTGCGGGTTGCTTTGCCGCCTGCCGTGCTCATCCGGGGAGGACGATATGAGCGATCACAAGATTACAGGCGTATTCAGCGCGGCCGCAACGCCGTTGAATGCCGACGGCAGTCCGGATTTGGGATTGTTCACCGAACATTGCCAGCGTCTCCTGGATGAGGGCTGTCATGGCGTCGCGCTTCTCGGCACAACCGGCGAGGCGAATTCCTTCTCATCGAGCGAACGCCGAACAATCCTCGAGGCGGCGCTGAAGGCGGGAATTCCGGCCGATCGACTGCTTCCGGGAACGGGCGTAACAGCCATCCCTGAGACGGTGGAGCTCACCAGGCATGCGCTTTCACTCGGCGTCACCAAGGTGGTGATGCTGCCGCCATTCTACTACAAGGGTGTTTCCGACGACGGGCTCTTTGCTGCCTATTCGCAGGTGCTTGAGACGGTTGCGGATCCTCGCTTGCAGGTTATCCTCTATCATATTCCCCAGGTTTCCGGCGTGCCGCTCTCCGTGCCGCTGATCGGCCGGTTGATCGAGGCGTTTGGCGACACCGTCGTCGGCATCAAGGAATCCGCAGGTGATTTCAATAACATGCAGGCGATCATCGCCGCTTTTCCCGGCTTCTCCGTTCTTGCCGGCGCCGACCCGTTGCTGCTGCCGTTGTTGAAAGCCGGTGGTGCCGGCTGCATCACAGCCACCTCCAATCTAGTCGCGGATTCGCTGCGCACCGTTTATGACCATGTCCATGACGAGACGCATGCCGCCGCTGTCGACGCAGCCCAGGCGCGCATCAATGCCTATCGCACGCTGTCCAACGCCTATGTGCAGATCCCGACGATCAAGGCGATGATCGGGCTGAAGACTGGCAATGCGGCATGGAGGAGAACGCGCGCGCCGCTGATGCCGCTTAGCTATGCGGATCATGCATCCCTTTCCGACGCCTACGCCAAGCTGCCATAGGGGAGAGCGATCATGACCTTCTCGGGCTTGCAGCCGAAAGCCGTACCGGCGCTGATGACGGGTGAGATCCTTGCTAACCCGGTGGAGAAGGGACGCGCGGATGCCTATCTGCCCTCTCTCTGCATTCAAAATCACGCCGCTAATCTCGCCTTTCTTCCCGATGGAACGCTGACCTGCGTGTGGTTTGGCGGCACGATGGAGGGCATGGGCGATATCTCTATTTACATGTCGCGCCTTTTCCCTGGTGTTATGCGCTGGTCGGCGCCGGAGAAAATGTCCGATGATCCGGCCAAGTCAGAGCAGAACCCGTTGATTTTCAATGCTCCTGACGGACATGTCTGGCTTCTCTATACTTCGCAGACATCCGGGAACCAGGATGGGTCTATTGTCAAATGCCGGATTTCGGCGGATGGCGGCAAGACCTTCGGCGAGGTCCGCATACTTTGCGATCTTCCCGGCACGTTTGTCCGCCAGCCGATTATCGTGAACAGTCGCGGCACTTGGCTGCTCCCGGTCTTTCGCTGTGTCGGATTGCCCGGCGAGCGCTGGACGGGTGATGCCGATACGGCCGGGGTGTTGATCTCGCATGACCAGGGTCAGAACTGGGTGATGACGGCGGTGCCGGACAGTCTCGGCGCGGTTCATATGAATATTATCCCGCTTGATGGCGACCATCTCGTCGCTTTCTATCGCAACCGTTTTGCACAGTCCGTGCTTGCCAGCCGCTCGACAGATGGCGGCGAGAGCTGGAGTGCGCCGCTGCCGATAGACCTGCCGAATAACAATTCTTCCATCCAGGCTGTGAAGCTCAAAAATGGCGTTATCGCAATGGTTTACAACCATTCCAACGCGCTGATGTCCGATGCCAGGCGGCAGTCGCTCTATGACGAGATCGAGGGCGGGGAGGCGATCGACGCCGCGCGATCGCAGACGATCGAGCGGCGGAAAGCAGTCTGGGGCGTGCCGCGAGCGCCGCTCAGCCTTGCCTTCTCCAATGATGGCGGCGCAAGCTTCCCGCGCCGGATCGATCTCGATACCGGCGACGGTTATTGCCTCAGCAACAATTCGAAGGATTCGCTCAACCGCGAATTTTCCTATCCGTCGATCGTGCAGGGAGCGGATGGCGTGGTGCATGTCGCCTACACCTATTATCGTCGCGCCATCAAATATGTACGGCTGTCGCCGGAGGCGATCGGATGAATGCCGATCGACTGACCGGGAGCGGGTGCTTGCCAAACAAAGTCGCATTGTATAACAAATTTACATCTTTGTGACAGCTGGATGCCACGGCATCCACAGGGAGGAGCAGTCCGGTGGTCAGCTTGGATTCGCCTATTACAATCGTCCGGCCGCATCTGATCGAGTTCGGTGTCGGCACGGCGGAGCGCCTCGGTAAATGGGCGAGTGAGAAAGGCTATGGCCGCATTCTGGTCATCTCCGATGCGTTCAATGCGAAGCGCGTCGATGCACTCGCCCTGAGAGGCGATGTCACGGTCTTTGCCGATGTGACGCCGGAACCGGATACCGCCAATCTCGACAAGGTTCTTGCGGTGGCAAATGCGGCCGAGGCTGATCTCGTGGTGGGTTTCGGCGGCGGCAGCGCCATGGATCTGGCCAAGCTCGCCGCGGTTCTCTCCGGTTCGTCGCAGAGCCTGCAAGAGGTTGTCGGTCCGAACAACGTCAAAGGCCCCCGTCGTGTCGCGCTGGCGCAGGTGCCGACCACCTCCGGCACCGGCAGCGAGGCTGGCATTCGCGCGCTAGTCACCGACCCGGACACCAAGGCCAAGCTCGCTGTCGAGAGCTTGCATATGCTGGCCGACATCGCCATCATCGATCCGGCTCTGACCTTCACGGTTCCGGCGCGCATAACGGCAGCGACCGGTGTCGATGCCATGGCCCATTGCGTTGAGGCCTTTACCAATCGTAAGGCGCATCCGATGATCGATCTCTATGCGATCGAGGGAACCCGGCTCGTCGGCAAATATCTGGCACGGGCGGTCAGGGACGGTTCCGATGCCGAGGCACGCGCCGGCCTGTCGCTTGCGTCTCTCTATGGCGGCTTCTGTCTCGGCCCGGTCAATACTGCCGGCGGTCATGCGTTGGCCTATCCGCTCGGCACGCGCTGGCATGTCGCCCATGGAGCGGCGAATGCGCTGATCTTTCCGCATGTGCTCGCCTTCAACACGCCGTCTGTTCCCGAAAAAACGAAGGTCGTCATGGATGCGTTCGGTCACAAGGTAGCGGATAGCATCCAATCGGTCTTCGATACCGCCTACAGCTTCTGCGCTGGGCTTGGCATAGAAATGACGCTCTCCGGCCTCGGCGTCCCGAAAAGTGATCTCGACGCGATGGCGGATGATGCCTTTGCCATCCGTCGGCTGCTCGATAATAATCCGCGTGATCTGTCGCGCGCCGATATTCGCTCGATCTACGAAGCCGCCTTCTGAGCGCACCGCCGAAAGGGAATGGGACTGATGGACAGGAATGCGAAAGTCGCGGTGACCCTGGGCGATCCCGCAGGCGTCGGCCCGGAGGTGATCGTCAAGGCGCTGGCGGCGATGCCGGAGGCAGAGCGCCGCGATTTCGTGATCGTCGGCAATATTGAAGCGCTTGAGCGCGCCGATCGCGTTGCTGCGACCGGGCTGGTGTTCGCACCTGCGGATATTGCCGGCCCCGGCAGGATCGCAATCGACGAAGTGGAGCTCGGCGCGCCTTTGCCCGAGATCGGCAAGGTCAGTCCGGTCGCCGGCGACGCCTCGGTGCGCTATATCAGCCGTGCCGTCGATCTTGCCATGTCGGGCGCTGCCGACGTCATCGTCACGGCCCCGATCAACAAGGAGGCGATGAACCTCGCTGGCCATCATTTCGATGGCCACACCGGCCTGTTGGCGCATCTGACGGGTTCTAAAAGCTCGTTCATGCTGCTGGCCTCGGAGCGGCTGAACACCATTCACGTCTCGACCCATGTCTCTCTCAAGGGCGCAATCGAGCGGGCGAGAACGGAGCGCGTGCTGGCGACCATCAAGGCCGGACACAATCATTTCCTGCGACTCGGCAAGACGGCGCGCGTTGCCGTTGCCGGGCTCAATCCGCATTGCGGCGAAAACGGCCTGTTCGGCACCGAGGATATGGAGTTCTTGGCGCCGGCCGTCGAGCAGGCGCGAGCGAAGGGGATCGATGTTGTCGGCCCGATTTCGGCCGACACCGTATTTGCCCGCGCCTATAATGGCGCTTTCGACCTCGTGATTGCGCAGTATCACGATCAGGGTCACATCCCGATCAAGCTGGTCGCCTTCGAGACCGCCGTCAACGTGTCGCTGGGGCTGCCGATCGATCGCGTATCTGTCGATCACGGCACCGCTTTCGACATTGCCGGAACCGGCAAGGCCAATCATGTGAACATGCTTTCGGCGATCGCCTATGCCCGGCTGATGGCCCGTTCGCCACGCCGCAAGGCTGTTTGACCTGATGCTAGCTTTCTTTTAGCAAGGCAAGCACCTGATCCATGCTGGCCTGGCTGATTAGCCAGTCCTTGAAGGCGTTCGCCACCCCGTTGCTCTGGCGGCCTTCGGGCAGCACGACATAATAGCTGAACTCGGTGGCCATCGGCAGATCGAAGACCGGCACCAGCGCGTCCGCGCGTACCTCCTCCTCGATCAGGTGGGACGGCAGCAGCGCGACCCCCATGTCGGCGAGGGCCGCGCCGATGATCATCGAAAACTGATCGAAGCGGTTGCCGCGAAAGCCGTTGTCCGTCGTCACCCCATTGGTTTCGAACCATTGCGACCAGAGGCGCGGGCGAGTGGTGAGATGGAGGAGCGGCGCGTCGGCAAGATTCACCGGGGTCTGTGCCCGCAATCTTTCGACGACTTTCCGGCTCGCGACCGGCAGCACAAGCTCGCTGTAGAGGAAGGTCGATGTCGCCTTCGCCCAGCTCGGCTGGCCATAATGGATGGCAAGGTCGAAATCTTCCTGATCGAAATCGAAGGGCTCTGAGCGTGAGCCCACGGTCAATGCCAGCGAGGGATGGCCGGCCAGAAAATCGGGCAGGCGCGGCATCAGCCAGCGCGCGCCGAAGGTCGGAAGCGTTGCGATGTTCAGCGACTCGTCCTTGTCGGCCGAAGCGACCGCTCGCATCATCAGCTGTTCGGACTGGGCGAGCAGCCGCTGCACCTCGGATAGCAGGCGTTTTCCAGGTTCGGAGAGGATGACGCGCCGGCGCACGCGCTCGAAGAGTAGCAGCCCGGTTTGTTCCTCCAGCGCATGGATCTGCCGGCTCACGGCACTTTGCGTGAGGTTCAGCTCTTCGGCCGCTCGGGTGAAATTGCCATGCCGTGCGGCACACTCGAAAGCCTGAAGATTGGCGATGTCCGGAACCAGGCTGCGGCGCATATTCATTCTCAAAACGCATCAACTTAGCTCAAAATGTCATGAGATAATCATTCCAACAAGCAGTATTGTGCGAAAACTGAATGAACTCGCTCGCAAGAAAGAATGCCAGTGACCGCGCTACATGTTTCCCCCGATGAAATTCGCCACGCATTCTCCGCCGCCATGTCGGACATGTATCGCAAGGAAGTCCCCGCCTATGGCACGCTGATGGAGCTGGTGTCGGAGGTCAATGCGGAAACGCTTGCCGCGAACCCCGAGTTTCAGGAGCGCCTTGACGAGACAGACTCGCTTGCGCGCATCTCCGAAGAGCGGCATGGCGCCATCCGCCTCGGCACTGCCGCCGAGCTTGCGATGATGCGGCGGATCTTTGCCGTGATGGGCATGTATCCGGTCGGCTATTACGATCTTTCGACGGCGGGTGTGCCGGTGCATTCGACCGCGTTTCGCCCCGTCGGCGAGGCCGCACTCAAGCGCAATCCGTTCCGCGTCTTCACCTCGCTTCTCCGGCTCGATCTGATCGCGGACGAGACATTGCGCGCCGAGGCGGAGACCGTCCTTGCCCGTCGGCGCATCTTCACGGAAGGCGCGATCGCGCTAGTGGAAAAAGCCGAGAAAGATGGGGGCCTCGTCGCGAACGATGCCGACAGGTTCGTTTCCGAAGTCCTTGAAACCTTCCGTTGGCATGATCGCGCCAATGTCAGCGCCGAGCTCTATCATCGCCTGCATGATGCTCACCGTCTGATCGCCGACGTCGTCTCCTTCAAGGGGCCGCATATCAATCATCTGACGCCGCGCACGCTCGACATCGATCTCGTCCAGGCCCGCATGCCGGCGCATGGCATCGTGCCGAAGGCAGTGGTCGAGGGGCCGCCGACCCGCCAATGCCCGATCCTGTTGCGCCAGACCTCGTTCAAGGCTCTCGAAGAGCCGGTGTCCTTTCGTGCGGAGGATGGTTCCTGGCAGGCCGGTTCGCACACCGCCCGCTTCGGCGAGATCGAACAGCGTGGCATCGCGCTGACCCCGAAGGGCCGCGCGCTCTATGACGCGCTCCTCACCGATTCCCGCGGGATCGTTCGGCCGGCTGCCGATGGTTCGAATGCGAGGGAATACGAGACGGCACTCGCCAAAGCCTTCGAAACTTTCCCTGACAATTGGGAGGAGATCCGCGCCCAAGAACTCGGCTATTTCAGCTACTCGCTGACGGAAAAGGGCCGTGAGGCAGGCAAGCGTACGGGCGGCGGTCTTGAACAATGGATTGCCGGCGGTCTGGTGCAGTTCGATCCTATCGTCTACGAGGACTTCCTGCCGGTGAGCGCAGCGGGTATCTTCCAGTCGAATCTCGGCGACGACGCGCAGCATGAATTTGCTGCCAGCCCCAATCAGCTGCATTTCGAGGCGGATCTTGGGGCAAGCGTGCTCAACGAATTCGATCATTATGCCGGCATCGAACAGGCCTCTATCGAAGCGTGCCGCCGGGCGCTGAATTGGACGGAGGCCGCGGAATAGGGGAAAGCGGATGCTCGAGAACAGGCACGTCGATGAGCTGAGACAGCTTCTTGGCGACAAGGGCATTCTGACCGAGGCCGGGGATATCGCAGCCTACGAGACCGGTGCGCGCTACGACAAGGGCCGGGCGGCGGCGGTTCTGCGCCCATGCTCGACGCAAGAGGTCTCCGCCGCTGTCGCCTACTGCGTCCGGCACGGTATTCCCATCATCCCGCAATCCGGGAATACCGGTCTTGTTTCCGGCTCCACGCCGGACAGCTCGGGCCGTGA
Organism: Rhizobium sp.; assembly: GCA_036383055.1. Lineage (GTDB taxonomy): Bacteria > Pseudomonadota > Alphaproteobacteria > Rhizobiales > Rhizobiaceae > Rhizobium. The sequence continues at coordinate 28,253 of DASVPC010000015.1, forward strand.
GATCGTATTGAGCCTCGATCGCATGACGGGGGCTTTCGCGATCGATATCGACAACCGCTCGCTGCGCGCAGGTGCCGGCTGGCGGCTCTCCGATGTCAACCGCAAGCTGGAGGAGCATGGCCTGTTCTTCCCGATCGATCTCGGTGCCGATCCACGGCTCGGCGGGATGCTCGCGACCAATACCGGTGGATCCCGCTTTCTGAAATATGGGGACGTGCGCCGCAACACGCTCGGCCTGACAGTCGTGCTGGCGGACGAGGGCGGAACTGTGCTCGATCTGGCGAGCGATCTGCGCAAGAACAATACCGGCGTCGATTGGAAACAGATCTTCATCGGCACATCGGGCGCCTTCGGCATCATCACCGAATGTGTACTCAATCTGGAGCCGCTGCCGCGTCAGACGGCGACTGCCTATCTGGTGCCGAAGAGCGATGCCGATGTCATGCCGCTCCTGCGCGCTATGGAAGAGCGGCTCGGTAGCTATCTCTCCGCCTTCGAGGGCATGTCGGCCAATGCGGTATCCGCTGCTCTCGATCATGTTCCGTCACTGCGCAATCCGTTCGAGCGCGGCGAGGTGCCATCCTATGTCATCCTGGCGGAAGTGAGCCGCAGCTGGGCGCCACGCGAGGGCGAGCAGTCGCTCGACGAGGTGCTGGAGACAGTGCTTGCCGAAATATGGGAGAGTGAGGCGGCACCGCTTGCCGACGCCTTCGTCGGTCCGGCCCACGAGATGTGGGCGCTTCGGCACGCGCTTTCGGAAGGTGTCAAGCATTCCGGCAAGCTGATCGCCTTCGACCTTTCCTTCCGCCGCGGCGACATCATGACCTTCTGCGCTCATATGCGGGCCGAGATGCCGGCGCTCTTCCCCGAGATCAGGATCTGCGATTTCGGCCATATCGGCGATGGCGGTGTTCACTTCAATCTCGTGGTGCCAAAGGACAGCGAAATCGCGAGTGATCCGGATTTCGAGCGTCGTTTGCGCGATTTCGTCTTCAAGGTCGCCGTCGAGGATTTTGGCGGCAGCTTCAGTGCCGAACACGCGATCGGCCGCAAGAACCAGCCCTATTATGATCTCTATACGGCCGAGAAATTGCGGGATCTGGCTGGCGGCCTGAAAATCCTCCTTTCGCCCGGCGCCCTCGGCGCCGTCCGTTTCGGATAGGCAAGGTGAGCAATCTGGCGGGCGAGGCTGTTTGAGCCTCGCGAACCCATTGATTTAACGGAATGCCCATAGGATCGTGCCGGAATTCTCAGTGTCTGACTCGGGAGAGGGCCGCGACGATGTTGACGCTCCGCCAGATCGAAGTGATCCGCGCGATCATGATTACCGGCACCATTGCCGGCGCGGCCAACCTGCTTGGCGTCTCGGCTCCCGGTATCAGCCGGTTGATGAAATACACCGAGGATTCGCTGAATGTGCGTCTCTTCAACCGCAGCCATGGGCGCTATGTGCCGACGCCCGAGGCGCGGCATGTTTTCGGCCTTCTCGACACCGTCTACCGCCAGGTCGAGGATCTCCAGTTCGCGGTCGACCGGCTTGGCAAGGGAGACAGCCGGCTTTTGAGCGTTGGCTCGGTTCCGAGCATCGCTAATGTCATGGTGCCGAAATCGATCGCCGGGATCAGGGATCGCTACCCGGAGCTCGATGTCGACATCAACATCCTGAAGATTGAGGAAGCCATCGACTACCTCCTTGTCGGGCGCGGCGAGGTGGTGGCGATCAGCTCGTTTCTCGAACATGCGATTGTTCATTTTGCGCCGCTGGCGACCGGGCGACTGCTTTGTATCGTACCGGAGCACAGCGAGCTGGCCGAAAAGAAGAGCATTTCTCCCGAGGAGATCGTCAAGCACACGCTGATCGGCATCGATCCGAACGATCCGTACGGGCGTGTGATGACCGAAATCTTCCGACGCCACGACCTGAACTACAGGATGAAGATCAGGGCCAGGTTCGGCACGACCGTCTGCGCGCTCGTGGCGGCGGAGCTGGGCATCGCCATTATCGATCAGTTCACAGTTGCCGGCGGCGGTATACGCGGTGTCAAATGTCTTGAAATCGAGGCCGATACCACCTTTCACACCTATGCCGCATATCGCAACGATGTGGTGCTTTCGGTCTTCGCCGAAGAGTTCATCGAACTGCTGCGCATCGAGATGGAAGCGGCCGCACGAAATTAACATCATGTTATGCATGTCATATACTTTGGTATTTGCAGTTATTATTTGCATCGGCCAAAATTATTAACGATTAGCGCGCGGCATCCGCATACAGCCCGGCGCGCAAATGACGCTCGCTCAGCTCGAAGCACAGATATCATTCTGGGGACTCAACCCCGACAAGGAGGTTTGACCACAATGAAGACATCGATTGCGACTGTATCGATCAGCGGGGAATTGCCGGAGAAGCTTGAGGCGATCGCGCGGGCGGGTTTCGACGGGGTGGAGATCTTCGAGAATGATTTCCTGGCCTTCGACGGCAGTCCGGCGGATGTCGGGCGCATGGTGCGCGACCACGGGCTGGAGATTACGCTCTTCCAGCCCTTCCGCGATTTCGAGGGCATGCCGGAACCGCTTCGGTCGCGGACTTTCGACCGGGCGGAGCGCAAGTTCGATGTCATGCAGGAACTCGGCACCGACCTCGTGCTGGTCTGCTCCAATGTCTCGCCGGCTTCGCTCGGCGGCATCGACCGGGCGGCTGCCGACTTCCATGAGCTTGGCGAGCGCGCTGCCAAACGCGGCCTGAAGGTCGGCTATGAGGCGCTTGCCTGGGGCCGGCACATCAACGACCACCGCGACGCCTGGGAGATCGTTCGTCGGGCCGATCATCCGAATATCGGCCTGATCCTCGACAGCTTTCACACGCTGTCGCGCAAGATCGACATCAATTCGATCCGCTCCATTCCGAAGGACAAGATCTTCATCGTCCAGTTGGCGGACGCGCCGCTCATCGATATGGATCTGCTCTACTGGAGCCGGCATTTTCGCAACATGCCGGGCGAGGGCGATCTGCCGGTGACGGCCTTTGCGACGGCTGTCGCCGAGACCGGCTATGACGGCTATTTCTCGCTGGAAATCTTCAACGACCAGTTCCGTGGCGGCTCGTCGCGCTCGATCGCCGCTGATGGATATCGTTCGCTGATTTATCTTGGTGACCAGGTGCGCCGCAATCCCAATGCCAGCGGTCTGAGCGTCCCGGCTATGCCTGAGCGCGTACCGGTAAAAGGTGTGGGCTTCGTGGAATTTTCCGCCG
>DASVPC010000016.1:0-2935 GCA_036383055.1 Rhizobium sp.
CGGCATCTGGCGCATCATCTCGGCGGGTTCGACCTATCTCGCCCATGCCGTTGGCGCCGGCAAGACGATGACTTTTGCCGCGGCGATCATGGAGCAGAAACGGCTCGGCCTGATCGCCAAGGCGATGCTGGTCGTTCCTGGCCATTGCCTGGCACAGGCGGCACGCGAGTTCCTCGCCCTCTATCCCGCTGCCAACATCCTCGTTGCCGACGAAACGAACTTCACCAAAGACAAGCGCGCCCGCTTCCTCAGCCGCGCCGCCACCGCCGTCTGGGATGCGATCATAATCACGCACTCCGCCTTCAGGTTCATCGGCGTGCCCTCGGCCTTCGAGAGCCAAATGATTCAGGACGAGTTGCAGCTCTACGAGGATCTGCTGACCAAGGTCGAAAGTGATGACCGGGTGTCACGCAAGCGGCTGGAGCGGCTGAAGGAGGGATTGCAGGAGCGGCTGGAAGCGCTTTCCACCCGCAAGGACGATCTGCTGACCATCTCGGAAATCGGCGTCGACCAGATCGTCGTCGATGAGGCGCAGGAGTTTCGCAAGCTCTCCTTCGCCACCAACATGAGCACCTTGAAAGGCATCGATCCGAACGGTTCGCAGAAGGCCTGGGACCTGTATGTGAAGTCCCGCTATATCGAGGCGAAAAACCCCGGTCGCGCGCTTGTGCTCGCCTCCGGTACGCCGATCACCAACACGCTCGGCGAGATGTTCTCGATCCAGCGGCTGCTGGGTCACGATGCCTTGCGCGAACGCGGGCTCCACGAGTTCGACGCCTGGGCGAGCAACTTCGGTGACGAGAAGACGGAACTCGAACTTCAGCCGTCGGGCAAATACAAGCCGGTCAGCCGCTTCTCGTCCTTCGTCAACGTGCCGGAACTGATCGCCATGTTCCGCGCCTTTGCCGACGTCGTCATGCCGGAGGACCTCAAGGCATATGTCAGGGTGCCCGACGTTGCGACGGGCAAGCGGCAGATCCTCACCGCCGCACCCACGCCAGCATTCAAAACCTATCAGCGGATCCTCGAAACCCGTATTAAGGCGATCGAACAGCGCGAAGGACCGGCGCAGCCTGGAGACGATATTCTGCTGTCGGTCATCACCGATGGCCGCCATGCGGCGATCGACCTGCGCCTGGTCATGCCGGCAATGGACGACGAGCCGGACAACAAGCTCAATCTGCTGGTGCGCAACGCACACCGCATCTGGAAGGAAACATCGCAGAACGAATATGTTCGCCCCGATGGCAAGCCCTATGACCTGCCGGGTGCGGCACAGATGATCTTCTCGGATCTCGGCACCATCAATGTCGAGAAGAGCAGGGGCTTCTCTGCTTATCGGTGGATCCGCGACGAGTTGATCCGCATGGGCGTGCCGGCGCCAGAGATCGCCTTCATGCAGGACTTCAAAAAGACCGAGGCCAAGCAGCGGTTGTTCGGCGATGTCAGGGCCGGAAAGGTCCGCTTCCTGATCGGCAGTTCCGAGACCATGGGCACCGGCGTCAATGCACAACTTCGCCTGAAAGCGCTTCACCATCTCGATGTGCCGTGGCTACCCTCGCAGATCGAGCAGCGGGAGGGCCGCATCGTCCGCCAGGGTAATCAGCACGACGAGGTCGATATCTACGCCTATGCCACGCAAGGGTCGCTGGACGCCACCATGTGGCAGAACAACGAACGCAAGGCGAGGTTCATTGCAGCCGCTTTGTCCGGCGATACGTCGATCCGCCGGCTGGAGGACCTGAACGAGGGGCAGGCCAACCAGTTCGCCATGGCCAAGGCGATAGCCTCAGGCGACGAGCGCCTGATGCAGAAGGCCGGACTGGAGGCTGACATTGCTCGTCTGGAACGGCTGCGTGCCGCCCATGATGACGATCTCTTCGCCGTGCGTCGGCAGATCCGCGACGCCGAGCGCGAGATCGAAACCGCCAGCCGTCGCCTTGGCGAGATCGCAGTTGATATCGTGCGGCTTGTGCCGACCTCAGGTGATGCTTTTGCGATCAACGTCAAGGGCGAGACCTATAGAGAGCGTAAGGAGGCGGGGAGGGCGCTGATGAAGGAAATCCTGACCCACGTCCAGCTCCAGAGCCAAGGCGAGACCGTCATCGCCTCGATCGGTGGCTTCGATCTGGTCTATGATGGCGAAACGTTCGGGCGCGGTGACAACTACCACTACCAGACCCTGCTTCAACGCACCGGCGCGGATTATGAAATTGAGTTGCCGGTGACCGTCACGCCGCTTGGAGCTATCTCTCGTCTCGAACATGCGCTCGACGGGTTCGGGGAGGAGCGGGAGCGCTATCGCCAGCGGCTGGAGGAATACAAACGCCGGCTGATCTCCTACCAGTCACGGCAGGGTGGCGCCTTTGCATTCGCGGATGAACTGGCGGAAAAGCGCCATGCGTTACGAGAGGTTGAGGAGGCGCTCGCGAAGTCCGCGCCGGACGAAAACGCGCTCGCGGCATAACCGAACTCTGGCCTGCAAGCCGGCCCTCTCCCCTGCGAATCGCCGAGGAGAGAGGGCCGGGCTATTGCTTTAATACGGTGCTCTATGCGAGAGGGGCCAGCTTTTCTCCAAGCGTGATTTTCGCCCGCACCGGGATCTTTTCGAAACCGGTATCCATCATAGCCATGATGCGGTGGCGGCCGGAAAGGACCGTAACATCGCCCTCGGACGTCTGTGTCAGGATCGGGATCGCTATTTCCTCCCGACTTTTGAGCGCGGCAATCCAGTACTGATATTTACCGGGCTTGAAGTCGGTCTCCATCGGGACGGCTTTGCGATCGTTCGCCCAAAAGAATGGGTCCTTGCCGAGCTCTTCGTTGAGCCGCGCTGCATTGAGTTGATAGGTGGCATAATCCTCTTCGTCCGCAAGGAGGAAATCCATGTTCGTTACAAAACGTTTGCCGTTATATTCCGTGAAAATTTGCATTT
>DASVPC010000017.1:0-8920 GCA_036383055.1 Rhizobium sp.
GCGCAGACGACGATAACGCCGGTGCGCGCGAGTTCTTCGAGGTCGGCAGAGATATCGAAGCTTTCTTCAGCGCCGCGATGCACGCCACCGATGCCGCCGGTGGCGAAAACCTTGATGCCGGCGCGGGCGGCGGCGATCATCGTCGCAGCGACCGTTGTCGCGCCCGTGCGGCGCTCGGCGATGGCGAAAGCGAGGTCGGCGCGCGATACCTTCATCGCGCCCTCGGTCTTGGCGAGCGCTTCCAGCTCTTCCGGCTCAAGGCCGATATGCAGGACGCCATGAATGACAGCGATCGTTGCCGGTACGGCCCCTTCCTGACGGATGATCGCCTCGACGCTCTGCGCCATCTCGATATTGCCGGGATAGGGCATGCCATGGGTGATGATGGTCGATTCCAGTGCCACCAGCGGCGCGCCACGCAACTTGGCGGCGGCAACCTCTTTCGAATAGGAGATCGGCAGCAGGGGGGAAATGGGCTTGGTCATGGTCTAGTCCAATCGGCTGAAACAGGAAATGCGAAATCAATGCGCTTCATGACAGAATTACGGCTTGTGGAACAAGAGCCAACATCGCCTTCAGAAGCGCGGGCGACAAATTTTCCGCCGTGGCGAACGGGGATTGTACGGTGATTGCCGCCACTGCCGTGCCGTGGCGCACGGCCTCAGTGAGATCGTGGCCGGCAAGCAGAGCGGAGAGAATGCCGGCGGCCAGCGAATCTCCGGCGCCGGTGACATCGGCGACATTGTCGACGACAGGCGGTTGCAGGCCGACGGTAGTGTCGCCGGAAAAGGCGATTAATTGGCGTTTGCCACGGGTGATCACGCCGCTCTTGAGACCGAGCGCCCGCAGTTCGGCGACCCAATCGCGCGGATCGTCCGGTCGGCTTTCCGTCAATGCCGCGGCCTCCGCCTCGTTGAGGAAGAGATAGTCGATGCCGGCAAGGCAGGGCTTAAGGCGGACGACCTTGGCCGGCGAGATTGCGATGGCGGCCAGCGGCTTGCCGTGTGTGGCTGCCCGCGCGGCGATCGAACTCAGCGTGTCGGCCGGCAGGTTGGCGTCGCAGAGGATGAGGTCGGTGGCCTCGAAAGCGTCGCGGATAGCGCGGATCGCCAGCCGGTGCGGCACGAACAGCTTGTAGAGTTCCATGTCGGCGAGTGCGATCACCAGATTGCCGTCACGCTCGAGGATTGCCGTGTAGCTCGGCGTCTTGCGATCGAGAAAGACAAAGGGCTTGTCGTCGATGCCGGCGTGGTTCGCGGCCTCCGCCACCATCTCGCCGGCGGGGTCGCCACCGCGCGGCGAGATCAGCCGAACATCGAAGCCGAGGCGGGCGAGATTGCGCGCCGCGTTGAAGCCGCCGCCGCCCGGTTCCTCGAACCAGGCGCCGGGATTGCTGGCACCCGGCGCCGTATCGCCGAAGATGCGGCCGCGCCGATCGATATGAGCGCCGCCCAGAACGAGAATCTTCTTGCGCATATCGATCTCCTCAGCGGCCCAAAAGGCGAATCGAAGCGGTTGATAACATGCCGGAAATGACCGGCGCGGGCACGTAAGTGCTTGGGATGAAAGAAGAAAACAAATGTAGAACGGAATTCATTTTACCTTTTTCTTTCAATCGCTTGTTGTGGCCTTGCGAAATGAGAACAAATGGAGTACACAATTCTCGTCAGCGGCGACATTGCTTGAGCGGCTTCAATAACCTAAAGGTGGATCGAATGTCTCAGAATTCTTTGCGGCTTGTAGAGGACAAATCGGTGGATAAAAGCAAGGCACTTGAAGCGGCACTCTCTCAAATTGAGCGGTCGTTCGGCAAGGGCTCGATCATGAAGCTCGGCTCTAACGAGAACGTGGTCGAAATCGAAACAGTTTCCACCGGCTCCCTGAGCCTCGATATCGCGCTCGGCATTGGCGGCTTGCCGAAGGGACGCATCGTCGAGATCTACGGGCCGGAAAGTTCCGGTAAGACGACACTGGCGCTGCAGACGATTGCTGAAGCCCAGAAAAAGGGCGGCATTTGCGCCTTTGTCGACGCCGAACATGCGCTCGATCCGGTCTATGCCCGCAAACTCGGCGTCGACCTGCAGAACCTGCTCATTTCCCAGCCCGACACCGGTGAACAGGCGCTTGAAATTACCGATACTCTGGTGCGCTCCGGCGCTATCGACGTTCTTGTCGTCGACTCTGTTGCTGCGCTGACGCCACGCGCCGAAATCGAGGGCGAGATGGGCGACAGCCTGCCGGGCCTGCAAGCCCGCTTGATGAGCCAGGCGCTGCGCAAACTCACCGCTTCGATCTCGAAGTCCAACACCATGGTGATCTTCATCAACCAGATCCGCATGAAGATCGGCGTCATGTTCGGTTCGCCGGAAACGACGACCGGCGGTAATGCGCTGAAGTTCTACGCTTCGGTTCGCCTCGATATTCGCCGCATCGGCGCCGTCAAGGAGCGTGAAGAGGTGGTCGGCAACCAGACCCGCGTCAAGGTCGTCAAGAACAAGATGGCGCCGCCCTTCAAGCAGGTGGAATTCGACATCATGTATGGCGAGGGCGTTTCCAAGACCGGCGAACTGGTCGATCTCGGCGTCAAAGCCGGTATCGTTGAAAAGTCGGGGGCCTGGTTCTCCTATAACAGTCAGCGTCTTGGTCAGGGCCGCGAGAACGCGAAACTCTTCCTGCGCGACAATCCGGATCTCGCCCGCGAGATCGAACTGTCGCTGCGCCAGAATGCCGGCCTGATCGCCGATCGCTTCCTGCAGAATGGAGGCCCTGATGCCGATGACGGCGATGCTGCCGCGGAATAAGGATTTCCAGGAGCGATCCCGGGGCTGATTCAAGACTAAAATTCGAAACCGGCCGTATTGTCCAAGGGATGTGCGGCCGGTTTTGTTTGTGCGGCTGGACAGGGCCGGGAGCGAACGATAAAAGCCACTGACTTTGATAGGACTTGCCGAAGGCATACTGAAGGGCCAAACATGAGCGGTGTGAATGAAATCCGGTCGACCTTCCTCGACTATTTTAAGAAGAACGGGCACGAAATCGTGCCGTCGAGCCCGCTCGTGCCGCGCAACGACCCGACATTGATGTTCACCAATGCCGGCATGGTGCAGTTCAAGAATGTCTTCACCGGCCTGGAGCAGCGTCCTTACAGCACGGCATCGACTGCGCAGAAATGCGTGCGCGCCGGTGGCAAGCATAACGACCTCGACAATGTCGGCTATACCGCCCGTCACCACACCTTCTTCGAAATGCTCGGCAATTTCTCCTTTGGCGATTATTTCAAGGAGCGGGCCATCGAGCTTGCCTGGAATCTGATCACCAAGGAATTCGGCATCGACGCCAAGCGCCTGCTGGTGACGGTCTATCACACCGACGACGACGCCTTTAACCTCTGGAAGAAGATCGCCGGCCTCTCGGACGACAGGATCATCCGTATCCCCACCAGCGACAATTTCTGGGCGATGGGCGATACTGGACCCTGCGGTCCGTGCTCGGAAATCTTCTACGACCATGGCGATCATATCTGGGGCGGCCCTCCCGGTTCGCCGGAAGAGGATGGCGACCGCTTCATCGAGATCTGGAATCTCGTTTTCATGCAGTTCGAGCAGATTACCAAGCAAGAGCGGGTTGACCTACCGCGGCCGTCGATCGACACCGGTATGGGTCTCGAGCGCGTTGCCGCCGTATTGCAGGGCAAGCATGACAACTACGACATCGACCTCTTCCGGGCGCTGATCGAGGCTTCGGAAGAAGCAACCGGCGTCAAAGCCGAGGGCGAGCATCGCGCCAGCCATCGCGTCATCGCCGATCACTTGCGCTCCTCCGCCTTCCTGATCGCCGACGGCGTGCTGCCGTCGAACGAAGGTCGCGGTTATGTGCTTCGCCGCATCATGCGCCGCGCCATGCGGCATGCGCAGCTGCTTGGCGCCAAGGAACCATTGATGTGGAGGCTGCTGCCGGCGCTGGTGCAGCAGATGGGCCGCGCCTATCCCGAGCTGGTGCGTGCCGAAGCGCTGACCTCCGAAACGCTGAAGCTCGAAGAGAACCGTTTCCGCAAGACGCTGGAACGCGGCCTGTCGTTGCTGAGCGATGCGACCTCGGAGCTGCACAAGGGTGACAGCCTCGACGGCGAAACCGCTTTCAAGCTCTACGATACCTATGGTTTCCCGCTGGATTTGACGCAGGATGCGCTGCGCGCCCGCGGCATCGGCGTCGATATTTCGAGCTTCACCGATGCGATGGAGCGGCAGAAGGCCGAGGCACGCTCGCATTGGACCGGCTCCGGTGACAAGGCGACCGAAACCATCTGGTTCGAGCTCAAGGAAAAGCACGGCGCCACCGAGTTCCTCGGTTATGACACGGAAGTCGCCGAAGGCGTGATCCAGGCGATCGTCAAGGACGGCGTTGCCGTAGACAGCGCGTCAGTTGGCGACAAGGTGCAGATCATCGTCAACCAGACGCCGTTCTATGGCGAATCCGGTGGCCAGATGGGCGATACCGGCGTCATCTCCAGCGATAACGGCAAGCTTGCGGTCAGCGATACCCAAAAGAAGGGCGAGGGCCTGTTCGTGCATATCGCCACGGTTTCGGACGGCACGATCAAGACTGGCGATGCTGTTGTCCTGACCGTTGACCACAGCAGGCGTTCGCGCCTGCGTGCCAACCATTCGGCAACCCATCTGCTGCATGAAGCGCTGCGCGAGGTGCTGGGCACCCATGTGGCGCAGAAGGGCTCGCTGGTTGCGCCAGAGCGCCTGCGCTTCGACGTGTCGCATCCAAAGCCGATGTCGGCCGAGGAGCTGAAGATCGTCGAGGATATGGCCAATGAGATCGTGCTGCAGAACTCGACGGTCACGACCCGGCTGATGAGCGTCGACGATGCCATTGCCGAAGGCGCGATGGCGCTGTTCGGTGAGAAATATGGCGATGAAGTGCGCGTCGTGTCGATGGGGCAGGGCGTGCGCGGCGGCAAGGCTGGCAAGCCCTATTCCGTCGAGCTTTGCGGCGGCACGCATGTTGGCGCGACCGGTCAGATCGGCCTTATCCGCATCCTCGGCGACAGCGCTGTCGGCGCCGGCGTGCGCCGCATCGAGGCGGTCACCGGCGAATCCGCTCGCGATTATCTGGCCGAACAGGACGACCGCGTGAAGGCGCTTGCCTCCACGCTGAAGGTACAGCCGACCGATGTCGTTTCGCGCGTTGAAGCGCTGATGGACGAGCGCCGCAAGCTGGAGCGCGAACTGGCGGATGCCAAGCGCAAGCTTGCCATGGGCGGTGGCCAGGGTGGTTCCGCAGACGCGGTCCGCGACATCGGCGGCGTCAAGTTCCTCGGCAAGGCCATTTCCGGCGTCGATCCCAAGGATCTCAAGGGTCTCGCCGATGACGGTAAGACCAGCCTCGGCTCCGGCGTCGTCGCGCTGATTGGTGTCTCCGAAGATGGCAAGGCTAGCGCCGTTGTCGCCGTCACCGACGATCTGATCGGCCGCTTCAGCGCCGTCGATCTCGTCCGCATCGCCTCTGCCGCCCTTGGCGGCAAGGGCGGCGGCGGCCGTCCCGACATGGCCCAGGCCGGCGGTCCGGATGGCGCCAAGGCGGATGAGGCGATCGAGGCGGTTGCTGCGGCACTCGCATAGAGGCTATACGTCTGTTAGGTTGGGCTATTAGCCCAACCTCTATCAACGATATAGGCGCTTAGTAAACACGTGAAATTCTACCGCTCGCGCTCATACTCCACCAAGGGATTGGTTCTAATTTTGGCGAGTACCGCCTTTATGGTGGGGGTCGCATACTATGGTTACTACAAGGAAGGATCAGGAGGCTTTCTATTTTTTGTTGGGATTTTGATCGCTGTAATGTCGATTATTTTGACTCCTGTTTTTGTAGTCAAAGCGTTTGATAAACGTCCAGCGTTTGATTTTTCCAAAGAGGGCGTCGTGATCGTCGACGTTTCAAAAGAGCGTATTTCCTGGGACGATATCGTCAGTGCAAAAGTTGACGTCTTGCAAACGACCGCGTACGTCAAACTGCAAGTGCGAGAGGCTGCGGCAAAGCAGCTGACGACGACTTGGCTGGCAAAGATCAATAGGCCTTTTTATGGCAGATCTACTTTTTTTGTCACTCCTGCGGGCACTCAACTTTCCGCAGATAGGCTAGCTGAATTGATTGGCAACCGGGGCACATCGGATATTGCAAGCTAGCTTCGTACCCACCAACTCAGCAGGATTTGTCAAATCGAGATATGGTTCCTTGGGGCCGATCGATTTGCGAGGGGGCTGACATGAATGGCGAAACGGCATGGGCGCTTTATGAAACCCGTCTGCGGCGGGTCTCGGCCTATATCCACGAGCATCTGGATGAAGAGCTCGACATGGAGAGACTTGCTGAGATCGCCTGCATGTCCAGCTATCATTGGCACAGGATCTATCGGGCGATCTATGGCGAGACGGCGGCGGCGACAGTCAAGCGGCTGCGGCTGCACCGCGCCGCCGGCGAGCTCGTCAACACCGATCTTGTCGTCAGTGACATTGCAGAGCGGTCGGGCTATCCCAACCTCCAATCGTTCAATCGTATCTTCAAATCCGTCTACGGCATGCCGCCGGCGCGATATCGGAATGAGGGAAGCCACACGATCTTCGAACCCAGCACCCAAGGAAGGATCAGGCTCATGTTCGACGTCACGCTTCGCACCATTTCTCCGCTCTCGTTGATCGGCGTTTCCCATACCGGCCCCTATATGCAGATCGGCCAGGCTTTCGAAACGCTGTTCGGCACGCTCTATGCCCGTGGCCTTGCCAGGCCCGATATGCGGATGATCGGTGTCTATCTCGACGATCCGGATGTCGTTGCGGCAGAGAGATTGCGCTCCTACGCCTGCGTTAATGCCGGTGAGGAGATTATCGCCGGCGCGCCGCTCGAGCGACGGGCGGTCGATGGCGGTGAATATGCGGTGTTGCGGCACAAGGGACCCTATGCCGATATGTACAAGGCCTATCAGTGGCTCTATGCGGAATGGCTGCCTGTTTCCGGCCGGCAGCTGCGCGACGCGGTGATGTTCGAGGAATACCTCAACAATCCGCGTGACGTGCAGCCGACGGAACTATTGACCGAGATCTACATGCCGCTGCAATAGCAGCGCGAAATCTTGATTGAGAGAATGGCTGTAGGGCTTTGTCTTTTCAGCCAATCGCCTGTTTCGGCATCGCCGCATTGTCGATTTCGTTGCCGCGGCGATAGGCATCGCGGTCGCTCACGCGGCTCCAATAATCGATATAGGCCGGCCGCTTTTCGATGGTACCGAAGTTGAGACCCCAGCCGACATGCGAACCGACATAGACGTCGGCGGCCGTGAAGCGGTCGCCGGCGATGTAGGGTGAAGCGGTCACTGCCTGCTCCAGCGTATCGAAGACATTGTCCAGACTGCCGCAGCCGGCCATGCGCAGGCGCTCAGTCGGAATTTCGAAACCAAGGGCGCGATTGGTGACGGCCATTTCCATCGGCCCGGCGGCGAAGAACATCCAGCGGAAATAACGGCCGCGTTCGGCGGCCGTGGGCGCGAGGCCTGCCTTCGGAAAGGTTTCGGCCAGATAGGCGCAGATGGCCGCGCATTCGGTGACGACAGTATTGCCATGGCGGATCGCCGGAACCTTGCCCATGGGATTGACCGTGAGATAGTCGGTCGCTTTCATTGTCGTGCCGAAATCCAGATATTCGGTGCGATAGGGCACGCCGATCTCCTCCAGCATCCAGCGGGCGATGCGCCCGCGCGACATCGGGTTGGTGTAGAAAACGAGTTCCTCAGTCATGCGTTCCTCCCTCTTGTTCTGCAATTCTTGCCACCCAGGACGCGCGGCGGCAAGATTTTCCGGCAAAAGAAAACCCGGCGCTGAGGCCGGGTTTCCGTAAGCTTTGATGTTGCCGAGGCTTAGGCAGCCATGGCCTTCTGCAGATTCTCGTCGATCTTGTCGAGGAAGGCGGTGGTGGAGAGCCACGGCTGGTCGGGGCCGATCAGCAGTGCCAGATCCTTGGTCATGTAGCCGGCTTCGACCGTATCGACGCAGACCTTTTCCAGTGTGGAAGCGAACCGGGCGAGTTCGGCATTGTCGTCGAGCTTGGCGCGATGCGCGAGGCCGCGGGTCCAGGCGAAGATCGAGGCGATCGAGTTCGTCGAGGTTTCCTGGCCCTTCTGGTGCTGACGGTAGTGGCGGGTAACCGTGCCGTGAGCAGCTTCGGCTTCGACGGTCTTGCCGTCTGGCGTCAGCAGTACCGAGGTCATCAGGCCGAGCGAGCCGAAGCCCTGGGCAACCGTGTCGGACTGGACGTCGCCGTCGTAGTTCTTGCAGGCCCAGACGTAGCCGCCGGACCACTTCAGAGCGGAGGCGACCATGTCGTCGATCAGGCGGTGTTCGTAGGTGATGCCGGCTTCCTTGAACTGATCCTTGAATTCGGTCTCGTAGACTTCCTCGAAGATGTCCTTGAAGCGGCCGTCATAGGCCTTGAGGATGGTGTTCTTGGTCGAGAGGTAAACCGGCCACTTGCGCATCAGGCCGTACATCATCGAGGCGCGGGCGAATTCGCGGATCGATTCATCGAGGTTGTACATGGCCATGGCAACGCCGGCGCCCGGCGCGTTGAAGACTTCCTTCTCGATGACGGTGCCGTCTTCGCCGACGAACTTGATCGTCAGCTTGCCCTTGCCGGGAAATTTGAAGTCGGTGGCGCGGTACTGGTCGCCGAAAGCGTGGCGGCCGACGACGATCGGCTGGGTCCAGCCGGGAACCAGGCGCGGCACGTTGCGGGCGATGATGGGCTCGCGGAAAATGACGCCGCCGAGGATGTTGCGGATCGTGCCGTTCGGGCTCTTCCACATCTGCTTGAGGTTGAATTCCTTGACGCGGTCTTCATCCGGCGTGATCGTCGCGCACTT
>DASVPC010000018.1:0-5374 GCA_036383055.1 Rhizobium sp.
GCCGCCGTCGCGGACCAACGCCGCATCGATATTCACCTCGCTCATGTCGTTGACGATCACGGCGACGCGCAGGCCCTGGCGATTGTTGAGGATATGATTGAGCAGCGTCGTCTTGCCGGCGCCGAGAAAACCAGAGAGGACGGTGACCGGGAGCTTCTTGTTCATGGCAACCTCATTTGTAATGTAATATCGTTACGTTTTTGGATCTGAAAAAAACGAGCAGATAGCTCGCTTCTTTCGGCGATAGAGTGCCTGTCTCAGGAGAGGCAGGTCTTCAAGGAATTGGCGATGCCGCGCATCAGGTCGAAATAGAGATCGGGGCCTTGCGGCAGGGTTGCCGCTTCCGGGTCGAGCACGCCGGATTTCGCCGATGTACCCTCGAGGACGACGTTGACCAGCTTCGGCTCGAATTGCGGCTCGGCGAAGACGCAGGTGGCGCCAAGTTCGGCGACCTTGCCATGAATTTCCGATATGCGCTGTGCGCCGGGAATGCTCTCCGGGCTGACCGTGATCGAGCCGGCGACACGCACGCCATAGCGGCGCTCGAAATATTGATAGGCATCATGAAAGACGATGAAGGGCTTGCTCTTCACCGGGGCGAGCGTGGCAGTGATTTCCGCGTCGAGCGCGTCCAGCCCGTCGTCCAGCGCCTTCTGATTGGCTTCGTAGGTCAGCGCGTTGGCGGGATCGGCGGCGACCAATGTCGTGGTGATCTCCGCCGCCATTGCCTTGGCATTGTGCGGGTCGAGCCAGAGGTGCGTGTCGAATTCCTCATGGTCATGATCATGATGGTCATGGTCGGTGCTTTCGGCGTGCTCGTCGCCATCGTCATGCGCTTCGAAAGCGCCGCCCTCGCGGAATTTCAGCTTGGTGATGCCAGGTGCCTTGTCGAGCTCGACCACCAGGGCGTTCGCGCCGAGAGCCGACAGCGGCTTTTCCAGGAAAGCTTCCATGCCGGGACCGACCCAGAAGACCACCTTGGCGGCTTCCAGCGCTTTCGCGTTCGAGGGCTTCAGCGCATAGGTATGCGGCGAGGCGGCGCCGTCGACGATCAGGTCCGGCGTGGCGACGCCGTCCATGATTGCCGCGACGAGGGAGTGAATGGGCTTGATCGACACCACCACATCCGGCGCATCGGCAGCCATCGTGGCGCCGGCGAAAAATCCGGAAAACAATAGAGAAGCGGTGAAGGGGAGAATGGTCTTTACAACGTTCATACACGAGCGCCCTTGAATGGGTCTGTTATGTTATTACATCAATTGCGTTATGCTATAACGTGTGCGATAGCAAGGCGCAACAGCACAAGTGGAAATTTCATGCTTTCTTCCGTGGACAATCAGAGACGGCCGCTGGTGTCGCTCCATGATGTCGGCGTCCGCCGTGGTGGCCGCTGGCTGGTGCGCGGCGTCGATTTCTCAGTGAGCCGCGGCGAGATCGTTACGCTGATCGGCCCAAACGGTTCGGGGAAATCCACCAGCGCCAAAACGGCGATCGGCGTGCTGAAGCCGGATGAAGGCAGCGTAGAGCGCATTGCCGGTCTCAAGGTCGGCTATGTCCCCCAGAAGCTTGCGATCGACTGGACATTGCCGCTGAGCGTCCACCGCCTGATGACCTTGACAGGACCTTTGCCCGAAGCCGAACTGAGGGCGGCGCTGGAGGCTGTCGGGATCGATCATCTTGCCAAGGCTGAGGTGCAGCATCTGTCCGGCGGCGAATTCCAGCGGGCACTGCTGGCGCGTGCCATCGCCCGCAAGCCGGATCTTTTGGTGCTGGACGAGCCGGTGCAGGGCGTGGATTTCAGCGGTGAGATCGCGCTTTACGATCTGATCAAATCGATCCGCAATTCCGAAGGCTGCGGCATTCTGCTGATCTCGCATGACCTGCATGTGGTGATGGCCGAGACCGATACGGTCGTCTGCCTGAACGGGCATGTCTGCTGCCGCGGCACACCGCAGGCGGTCAGCCAGAGCCCGGAATATGTCAGGCTGTTCGGCACGCGGGCGGCGCAATCCCTGGCGATCTACAGCCATCATCACGACCATACGCATCTGCCGGACGGCCGGGTGCAGCATGCCGACGGCACAATCACCGATCATTGCCATGCCGACGACGGCCATCACGACCATGATCATCGTGATCACGAGCACCATGATCACGACCATCATCACGCCGAGGGAGAGCGTCATGTTTGACGATTTCTTCCTGCGTGCCGTCGTCGCCGGCGTCGGTCTCGCTTTGACCACCGGACCGCTCGGCTGCTTCATCATCTGGCGGCGCATGGCCTATTTCGGCGATACGATCTCGCATTCGGCGCTGCTCGGCGTGGCGCTGTCGCTGCTGTTTCAGCTCAACCTGACGCTCTCGGTCTTTGCGGTTGCAGCGCTCGTGTCGATCCTGCTGCTCTTCCTGCAGCGCCGGCAAGCGCTGTCCGCGGATGCGTTGCTCGGCATCCTGTCGCATGCGACGCTGGCGATAGGCCTCGTCATCGTGGCATTCATGAGCTGGGTCAGGATCGATCTCATCGCCTTCCTGTTCGGCGACATCCTCGCCGTCAGCCGCGCCGATATCGCGATGATCTGGGGCGGTGGTCTGTTCGTCCTGGCGGCGATAGCCTGGCTCTGGCGACCGCTGCTTGCCTCCACCGTCAATCCGGAACTGGCGGAGGCCGAGGGCTTGCGGCCGGAGCGGGCGAAGTTGTTCTTCATGTTGCTGATGGCGGTCGTCATTGCCATTGCCATGAAGATCGTCGGCATATTGCTGATCACAGCGCTGCTGATCATTCCTGCCGCCACCGCGCGCCGGTTTGCCGCGACGCCGGAGATGATGGCGGTTCTCGCCTCGCTCGTCGGCGCCGTCGCCGTTGTCGGTGGCTTGTTCGGCTCGCTGCGCTACGACACGCCATCCGGCCCGTCGATCGTGGTTGCGGCGCTCATCCTATTTATCTTCAGTCTGTTGCCTCTTGTTCGCAGGGGTAGCGCGCCGGCGGCGCAACAAGGAGGACAGGAATCATGACCACTCCGATGCTCACGAAGAACCAGACGCTTGTCTTCGACGTCCTGACCAAGGCGGAAGGTCCG
The DNA here is from genome assembly GCA_036383055.1 of Rhizobium sp. Taxonomy (GTDB): domain Bacteria; phylum Pseudomonadota; class Alphaproteobacteria; order Rhizobiales; family Rhizobiaceae; genus Rhizobium. The sequence continues at coordinate 3,078 of DASVPC010000018.1, forward strand.
CTCAGCGCCTATACCATCCTCGACAAGCTGCGCGATAACGGCTTCCGCGCGCCTCTGCAGGTCTACCGGGCACTGGACAAGCTGTTGGAATATGGCGTCGTCCATCGCCTCGAGAGCATCAACTCCTTCGTCGCCTGCGCCCATCCGCATGAAAATTGCCACAGCCACGGCCTGGTCGCCTTCGCCATCTGCGAGAGCTGCGGCCAGGTGACCGAATTCCACGACCATGAAGTGGATCACCGGCTAATGGGTTGGTTGAAATCTCAAAAATTCAAGGCCGAGAAATCGACCATCGAAATCCGTGGCCATTGCGCGAGCTGCGCGGCTTAAGTCTCTGGACGGCGTCTTATCCCAAAACCGAATACACTTTTGGGAACGCCGTCTAATCCAGTCTCTTGAGATCCCGCGCAAAGCGCTGCCAGTTGGCGACATAGTTGCGCGCCGAGCGGCGCAGGCCCTCGATGGCGGCCTCGTCCAGCACGCGGATGGCCCTGGCCGGTGCGCCGACGATCAGCGAGCCATCCGGAAACTCTTTGCCTTCGGTGACCAGCGCATTGGCGCCTACCAGGCAGTTGTTGCCGATTTTCGCGCCGTTCAGCACCGTAGCGCCCATGCCGATCAGCGAATTGTCGCCAATGATGCAGCCGTGGATGATGGCATGGTGGCCGATGGTGCAGCCTTCGCCGATCGTCACCGGAAAGCGCGGATCGGTATGCACCATCACGCCTTCCTGGATATTCGTGCCCTTGCCGACGACGATCGGCTCGTTGTCGCCGCGCAGCACCGCGCCGAACCAGATGCCGACATCTTCGCTAAGCTCGACCTTGCCGATGACGGTGGCATCCGGCGCGATCCAGTAGAGGCCAGGTTCGGGCGTCTTCGGCACCAGGCCGGAAAGGGCGTAGAGCGGCATCGGATCCTCCTCGCGATCAAACCACGTTCAGCACCAGCGTTGCCACGCCATCGACGGCGCAGGTGATCCTGTCGCCGCGCGCGACGGGGCCGACGCCGGCGGGCGTGCCGGTCAGGATGACGTCTCCGGGCGCCAGCGTGAAGAGCTTCGACAGCTCGGCGATGATCTCCGGTACTTTCCAAATCATCTGCTGGAGGTCGCCGCGCTGTGCAGCTTCGCCATTGCGCATCAGCCAGATGCCGCCCTTGTCGGGATGGCCAACCTGGGTTGCCGGCACCAGCGCCGAGACCGGCGCGGAATGTTCGAAGGCCTTGCCGATTTCCCAGGGGCGGCCGAGTTTCTTGGCTTCGCCCTGCAGGTCGCGGCGGGTGAAATCGATGCCGACGCCATAGCCGTAGATGCAGTCCAGAGCGCGTTCGGCCGGAATGTCGGCGCCGCCGCTTCTGAGCGCGATCACCAGCTCGACCTCGTGATGCACATCGGACGACAGCGGCGGATAGGGGAAATCGCCGGATACCAGCAGATTGTCCGGGTTCTTCTGGAAGAAGAAGGGCGGCTCGCGGCTGGGATCATGACCCATCTCGATTGCATGGTCGGCATAATTGCGGCCGACGCAATAGACGCGGCGCACGGGGAAGAAGGCGGCTTCGCCCTCGATCGGCAGCAACACGGGCGCGGGCAGGGGAATGACGGTGGCGGGGGTTTCGGTCATGGCTACTCTTTAAATGTTCAATCTGTCTCTGGAAGACTTGCGGCCCTCCGACTCCGTTGGCCAGCCTAGCATCATTGTTGCCGCCGGGAAAACTGGCATTAGGGTTCGCCATGTGCGCTGATGAACCGCCCGAGGTTTCTGTTTTGGACAGTCGGATTGCACTATCGTCTTTTAAGGCTTCCTAATCTTCGAGGGAAGCTTTTGTCATCGCGTATGGCGGATGCTATGGTGGGCCGTTAGTCCGATAATGCCATGTTAGCTGACCTATTCTCGTTTATCTGATTTCAAACCCACAGAGGAGAATTGCATGTCTAAAATGATGATTCTGGGCGTAAAGGGTGAAGCCGGTCTATGGCTCGTTGACTTTGACGCTGGCACCGTCACCGCGATGGACGGCAGTCGTGAAGACTTTATCTCTGGTCACGACAGCGACGATAAATTTGAAACCGATCTTGACGTTGCGGTTGGCTTCGAACCGAAGGATGCAGCCTTCTCCGGTTTGCTCTTTCAGTCCAAAGGAGCAGACGTCGCGGTTGGCTTCCAGCCGAAGGAAGCAGCCTTTTCCGGTCACGTCTTCAGAACTCCGGGAGCAGATGTCGCTGTTACCTTCGAACCGAGGGAAACAGCTTTCTCCGGCCATTTCTTCAAAACCCCTGGGGTAGATGTTGCTGT
>DASVPC010000019.1:0-43624 GCA_036383055.1 Rhizobium sp.
CACCCTCGTCAATATCGGCATCAGCTGCTCGAAGCCGCCGCTGTGGAGCATGCCGACCCTGTTCCTGTCCGGGCCGGCTGCGGCAGCAGGCATCGCCACCATCAACTCCATCGGCAATCTCGGCGGCTTCGTCGGCCCCTCAATGATCGGCTGGATCAAGGATCTGACGGGTGGTTTTGCCGGCGGGCTCTGCTTCGTCGCGGGCCTTCTGGTTCTATCGGCGGCACTGACGCTCATCCTGTCCCGCGCCGCCGCCAAGGCATCGGCAATCCAGGCTGCAGGCCAGCAGTCCTAAACTTCAGATCTCACGGAGAGAAAAATGCGCGAATATGCAATTGCAACCATCCCTGCCGACGGCATCGGCCCGGAAGTCATCGCCGCCGGCACCACGGTTCTTGCCAGCCTTGAAAAGCGGCTCGGAGACATAAAGTTCAACGTCCAAAACTTTGACTGGGGCTCCGACTATTACAAGAAACATGGCGTGATGATGCCAGCGGACGGCCTTTCCCAGCTGAAGAAATTCGACGCCATCTACTTCGGCGCCGTCGGGGCGCCTGACGTTCCCGATCACATCACGCTCTGGGGGCTACGCCTGCCGATCTGCCAGGGCTTCGATCAGTATGCCAATGTCCGTCCGACAAAGATCCTGCCCGGTATCACACCGCCGCTGCGCAATTGCGGACCCGGCGACCTCGATTGGGTCATCGTGCGGGAGAATTCCGAAGGCGAATATTCCGGCCATGGCGGCCGCGCCCACAGGGGCCTGCCAGAAGAGGTCGGCACCGAGGTCGCCATCTTCACCCGCGTCGGCGTCACCCGCATCATGCGCTACGCCTTCAAGCTTGCTCAGTCGCGCCCGCGCAAGTTCCTGACGGTCGTGACCAAATCCAATGCCCAGCGGCATGGCATGGTCATGTGGGACGAGATTGCCGCCGAGGTGGCCGAGGAATTCCCCGACGTCACCTGGGACAAGATGCTGGTCGACGCCATGACCGTTCGCATGACGCTGAAGCCGCAGAGCCTCGACACCATCGTCGCCACCAACCTGCATGCCGACATCCTGTCGGATCTCGCCGGCGCGCTGGCCGGATCGCTCGGCGTCGCGCCGACGGCCAATATCGATCCGGAGCGCCGTTTCCCCTCCATGTTCGAACCGATCCATGGCTCTGCTTTCGACATCACCGGCAAGGGCATCGCCAATCCGGTCGCAACCTTCTGGACCGCCGCGCAGATGCTCGATCATCTCGGTGAGCAGGACGCCTCCGCCCGACTGATGCGCGCCGTCGAGCGTGTCACCGGCGCGGGCATACTGACCCCTGATGTCGGCGGGACGGCGACCACCAAGGATGTCACCGACGCTGTCGTGGACGCGATCTACTCCTCGAACGTCTAGCGGCCAGAGACATGCACTGGACAGATGTAGAGAGCCGCGCGGTCCTGCGCCGCCTCTTCGATGCCGCCGTAGCAAGCGCCGATCCCGCAGCTGCGGTGTTGCGGCACCTGCCGGGAAAGCCCAGGGGGCGCTGCGTGGTCGTCGGAGCTGGAAAAGCGTCCGCCGCCATGGCTGCCGCCCTTGATGCGGCATGGCCTGATGTCGATGTCTCGGGCGTCGTCGTCACCCGTTACGGCCATGCCGTTCCGGCCGGGCGCATCCGCATCCTGGAGGCATCGCATCCGGTGCCGGACGCTATGAGCGAGACGGCCGCCCGCGACATTCTCACGGCGGTCGGGGGCCTGACGCCGGATGACCTTGTGGTCGCGCTGATCTCCGGCGGCGGCTCGGCGCTCATGGTTGCGCCAGCCGGCAACATGACGCTTGCCGACAAGCAGGCCGTCAATCGCGTCCTTCTGGCGAGTGGCGCGACCATCGGCGAAATGAATGCCGTGCGAAAGCATCTGTCCGCCATCAAGGGCGGACGGTTGGCGCAGACCGCGCAGCCTGCCCGCGTCGTGACGCTGGTGATCTCCGACGTACCGGGCGACGATCCCGCCGCCATCGCCTCAGGTCCGACGATCGGCGATGGCAGCACCATGGCCGATGTCCGCGACATCATCCGCCGCTATGATCTCGATCTGCCGCCAGCGGCGCGCGCGGTGATCGAGGCTGGGGAGGAGACGCCGAAACCCGAGGCATTGTCGGGCGAGGTGACGATCATTGCAGCCCCCTCCCTTGCTCTTGCGGCCGCCGCTGAAGAAGCCAAGCGAAACGGGCTTACCCCGCTCATCCTCGGCGACGCCATAGAAGGCGAAGCTAGGGAGGCCGGTATCGTCATGGCCGGTATAGCCCGTTCCGCGAAAACAAAGGGGCTCCCGATCCACGCTCCGGCGGTGCTGCTTTCGGGCGGAGAGACGACGGTGTCGATCGGCAGGGGGCCGGCCGGAGCCGGTGGGCGCAATACGGAATTCCTGCTCGGTCTTGCGGTCGGGCTTGCCGGCACGGAGGGCGTCTATGCGATCGCCGGCGACAGCGACGGCATTGATGGCACCGAGGACGCCGCCGGCGCGATCGTCACACCCGATACGCTCGCCCGTGCCCGGCTGCTTGGCCTGGATGCGCGCGCCTATCTCGCCGCCCATGACAGCTATCGTTATTTTTCAGCACTTGGCGATCTCGTCAAAACCGGCCCAACGCTCACCAATGTCAACGATATCAGGGCGATCATGATCGTCTAAAGGTGCCAGATGGCAGTCTGCACGATTACGACACAGGCCGGCCTGCGAATCGGGTTATCTGACGTCCAGCATTGGCGTAATGCGTTCGAGATATGATATCTGCGACCATCCCCCTGTGGAGATGATCTCGATGACAGACATTGTTTTTCGCCCTGCGCACCCTGCCGACCTTCCCGCGATCATCGCCCTCCTTTCCGATGACGTCCTGGGGCAGCAACGGGAGGATCCCAGCTCGCCGCCGAACCTGCGCTATATTGAAGCCTTCCAGGCTATGTTCGCTGATCCCAATCAGCTTCAGGTAGTCGCTACCTTGCATGAGGAAGTGATCGGCACTCTCCAGCTCACCTTCATCCCCGGATTGGCGCGCAAAGGCGCCTGGCGCGGCCAGATCGAGGGAGTGAGAATCTCGGCGGCACACCGGGGATCCGGCGTTGGGCAGCAGATGTTCGACTGGGCCATCGGTCAATGCAGGGCCAAAGGCTGCGATCTCGTCCAGTTGACGACGGACAAGGAACGGCCGGATGCCCATCGCTTCTACGAAAAATTGGGATTTGTCGGCAGCCATATCGGCTACAAGCTTACGCTGTAGCTTACCTAGCTCGCCACGTCTTCAAGACGATCGACACTAGCGGTCTCGCTCTGATCGTTCAAGGAGGGCATGGGGTTGACGCTGCGGCCATATTGGCGCGGCGAACAACCCATCATCCGTTTGAAAGCCGTGCTGAAGGCACTCTCGGATTCATAACCGAGCGAGAGCGCGATGACGGAAATAGAATCGCCGGAATGCGTCAGCCTTTCGCCGGCCACCATCATCCGCCAGCGTGTCAGATAGTCCATCGGCGAGGTCCCGACCGTTTCTTTGAACTTCAGGGTAAAGGTCGTTCGCGACATGCCGGCGCGCTCCGCGAGCGACGCCAATGTCCAGCGATGCGCCGGATCTTCGTGCATCGCCGTGATCGCCGCCGCCATCTGCCGGTCCGCCAGCGCGAAGAGCCAACCGACGCCACCCGTCACTCCCTCAGCCAGATGCAGCCGCAGCGCTTGCACCAGCATCGTATAGGCGAGCTGCTGCGCAATCAGGAACCCGCCCGGCTGCGGCTCGCGCAATTCCTGCCGCATGCGCTCCATGCACCAGCGCAAGGACTCCCGATCCTCCTCCCTCCGGATATGGACGATCGGCGGCAGCATGGCGAGGAGGACATCGACATGCCCGCCGGCAAGCGTAAAATGCCCACCGACAATGGAGAAGTCGCCGCCTCCGTTGAGCTTGGCAATGCTGCCGTTCGGTCTGGTCGGGAACATCGTGCGATAATCGACGGGCGCCAAGGCCAGATCACTGGTGACGCGAAAAGGCCGTCCGCGCGGCAGAACGAAACAGTCTCCCGTCTTCAGACGCACGGCGTCGGGAACGCCTTCGACCGAGAGCCAACTCTCACCAGACACCACGGCATAGCATTTGATGCCTTCATGCTGGCCGAACCGGATCGACCAGTCGCCACCCGCCTCGAAGCCGCCGAACATATAGCTGCGCGGCTTGAGGAGCGACAGAACGTCTGAGAGCGGATCCATGAGCTTTTCCGAACGATCGCGAAGATAATGCGAACTTTATAGCATAGATCGTTCTCCTTCAATCTCCTAGCTTGTCTCGCGCTGGCTGCGAACGCGGTCGTCGACCAAAATCAGGAGAAATCATCATGCGTGTTTTTGTCACCGGCGCCACCGGATGGGTCGGCTTTGCTGTCGTCAAGGAACTGCTTGCCGCCGGGCATGAGGTGATCGGTCTTACCCGCTCGGATGCAGGAGCTGCGGCCCTCGCTACAGCAGGCGCCGAGGTCCATCATGGTTCGCTCGAGGATCTGGAAACCCTTCGCAGCGGTGCAGCCGCCGCCGACAGCGTCATCCACACCGCTTTCAACCACGACTTTTCAAAATTCGCGGCAAATTGCGAGCTAGACCGCCGCGCCATCGAAGCGCTTGGCGCCGCGCTGGAGGGAACGGACCGGCCATTGATCGTCACCTCGGGAACGGCATTGGTGGCGCCGGGCCGCACCGCGGTCGAGGGCGACCCGGCTATTCTGCCATCCGACACCTATCCCCGCGCCTCGGAAGCGACCGCCGCCGCTCTGGCGTCGCGCGGACTCCGCACCGCGGTCGTGCGTCTCCCGCCATCGGTTCATGGTCACGGCGACCATGGCTTTGTGCCGATCCTGATCCGCACGGCCAGGGAGAAAGGCGTTTCGGCCTATGTTGGTGAAGGGCTAAACCGCTGGCCGGGCGTGCACCGGCTGGATGCTGCCCGTGTCTATCGGCTCGCACTTGAACGCGGCGCCGCAGACGGCCCCTATCATGCAATCGCCGAAGAGGGCGTGCCGTTCAAGGCCATCGCCGAGGTGATCGGCCGCCGCCTGAACGTACCCGTCGTCAGCAAGACCGCCGAGGAAGCGCGGGAGCATTTCGGTTGGATCGGGCATTTCATCGGGATGGATGTTCCGGCCTCAAGCGCGCAAACACGCCGGCTGCTGGACTGGGAGCCGACGCAGCCAGGGCTCATCGTCGATATCGACCACCCGGCCTATTTCGAAGCCTGAATGGGGATGGTGCCGCGATTAAAGGCACAACGGCTCCGGACGGGCATAGCCCGCCCGGAGCCTCTTTAATCAGCTGATCCACCAAATCTTTAGCCGGCTGCGATCCGGCGACGGAAATGTTCGGTGCCCTTGACGATCTTGTCCATGAGCGCGTCAAGCGCCCAGAACCGCTCGCGGATATCGAAGGTGATCACGCGGCTGTCGGCGCAGGAGAATGTGCCGAGGCGCTGGTGATAGAGCTTCGCAAGCTTCGGATATCCCATCGGCTCGGCCATGGCGGAAAGCGCGAGAAACACGGAGAGCTCATCCGCCAGCGCTCGATTGGAGGCGCTTTTCGTCAGCATCCACTTGTAGAGATCCGGGTGGAAGTTGGTGAAGACGCCGGTGAAGCCGCGCGATCCCGCCTTCATGGCGTCATAGGCGATCGCCGCATTGGCGTTGACGATGGCAAGCGGCGTATCCTTGGTCAGCGCCACACGACGCTTGACCGTTTCGAGATCGCAGGAGACATCCTTCAGGATGGCAAAGCGGCCGCTGCGAGCGCAGAACAGGAGCTCGTCATCGCTCAACAGGCGGCGATAGGGCGCCGGGCACTCGTAGAGGCCGAGCGTCAGATCCTTCGGCAGGCGCTCGAGCAGCCAGTTCAGATCGTCGATGAACTTCGTGCCGCCCTCTTGCTTGGCGTCGAGACGGTTGGTGACGAGCACCATGCCGTCAACGCCTGTGGCGGCGATCGCGCTCAGCTCGGCAAGCTGGTCTTCCAGGCTCTCGCTGACATGGCCGGATGCGATGACCGGCACGCGGCCGGCCGTCGCCGTCTTGACGAAAGCGGCAAGCTCGACGCGCTCTTCGAGGCTGAGAAACTGCATCTCGCTGGACTGGCAGACGGCAAAGAGCGCATCGGAGCCGTTGGCGATGTACCATTCCACCAATCTGGCCACGCCGGGATAATCGATCTCGCCGCTCTCGGTGAACGGCGTGATCATGACCGGAACGATACCTTCGATCTTCTTGAGCATTGTGTCAGCCTGCCAGTACTTGCGGATTAACGACATAGGGGACGATCGCCTGCGGGCGGCCGCCGAGATATTCGAGGATATTGCTGACGCAGCGCTCCGTGACAAGACGTTCTGCCATGCGATCCATGCCGGAAACATGCGGAGAGAGCAGCACATTGTCGAAGCTGCGCAGCTTCGACGCTTCAGGAAGCGGCTCGATCTCGAAGACGTCGAGGCCGACACCGCCGATACGACCGGCATCGAGGGCCGCGACCAGCGCGGCTTCGTCGATCAATGGCCCGCGCGACGTGTTAACGAGGATGGCAGTCGGCTTGACCAAAGCCAGGCGTTCGGCATTGACCAGATGGCGCGTTTCCGGCGTCGAGGGTGCATGAACCGAAATCAGATCGGCTCTCGAGAAAAGCTCGTTCAGTTCGGCACGCTGCGCGCCGAGGGTCGCAAGCTGCTCGTCGGATGCGAAGGGATCGTAGACGAGAACCGTCATGCCACCGGCGACGCAACGGCGCGCCATGGCGCCACCGATGCGGCCGAGACCAACGATGCCAGCCGTGCGGCCCCAGAGCCCTGGATGGAAGCCGTCGAAGAACCATTTGCCGCCCTTGACCATCGCGTCGCGCGGACCGATGCGGCAGGCAAGCGCCAGAGCCATGGCATAGGCATATTCGGCAACGCTCTCGTGATTGGCGCCGAAGGCCATGGCCACGGGAATGCCAGCCTTGGTGGCGGCAGCGACGTCGACCTTGTCGTAGCCGACACCCCAGCGAGCGACGATCTTCAAATCGGGCGCGGTTTCCAGCACCCGCGCCGTGTAGGGCTCGCCGCCGGCGATGGTGGCGACGACGCCGTCCTTCAGCTTTGCGATCAACTCGGCTTCACTCGGCAGGCGGAAGGTCTCGTTGACCTCCACGCTGTAGCCGGCAGCAATCAGCGGTTCGAACAGCGCATCGCCGTTCTTGAACTGCTCGGTGTTGACCAGGATCTTTCGTGCTTTTGTCATGTCGTGTCTTACCGATATCAGAGGGGTGCCGCCGGATCAGGTCCGGACGGCGGTGGTTGAAACCGTATTTTCCAATTGCTTTCCTCCGACCTTGGTAATGAAGAGGACGAGGATGAAGGCAAGGAATGCCGCTGAGGCGATGGCGTATATCCCATACTGCTCGAAACCGGACCAGCTGACGGCCATGGCCCGGACATTGGGAGCGACGAAACCACCGAGCGCGCCAAGCGAGTTGATCACCGCGAAACCGCCGGCCGCCGCCGCGCCACCGAGGTATTGCGTCGGGAAAGTCCAGAAGATCGGCTGCGCCGTCATGATGCCCATGGTGACGAAGCACAAGGAGACAATCGCCAGCGCCGGGCTCGCATGGGCTGAGGCGATGAGGCCGAGACCGATGGCGGCGAGCGAAAACAGGAAGCATATGTGGCGTCGTCCGCTGCGAACGGCCCAGTCCGGATAGAAGAAGCCCGCAATCAGTGCGCAGATCCACGGAATGGCCGAGACAAAGCCGACGAGCAGGCCAACCTTGACGCCCAGCAGGGCGGCAACCTGCGTCGGCAGGTAGAAGGCTACGCCCAGACCAGTGATCTGGATGAGGAAATAGATCGCGGCGAAATAGAACAGCTTCGGATTGCGGAGCGCCTTGCCGAATCTTACTTCGCCGGTACGCGCCTTCTCGGCCTGTTCGGCGGCAAGTGCCGTGGCCAGCGCCTGCCGCTCGTCCGCCGGCATCCATTTGGCCTCCTGCGGGCTGTCGGTCAGATAGAAATAGGCCCAGATTCCGACCAGAACGGTGATACCGCCTTCAACCAGGAACATCAGCTGCCAGCCATGTAGGCCGAACAACCCATCGAGATCGAGGAACAGTCCCGAGATCGGACCGCCGAAGATCAGCGCCAATGGCGAACCGAAATAGAAGATCGCCAGGATCTTGCCGCGTGCTTCGCGCGGGAACCACAGCGTCAGATACATGATTGCGCCAGGGAAAAGGCCGGCTTCAGCGGCGCCGAGCACCACGCGGATCAGCGAGAAGGTCGTATCGTTGTACGCAAACATCATCAGGGCGGAAATCAGGCCCCAGGTGACCATGATGCGGGCCAGCCATTTGCGGGCACCGACCCGGTGCAGCATGAGGTTGCTGGGCAGCTCGAACAGGGCATAAGTGAGGAAGAAAACGCCGGCACCAAAGGCAAAGGCGGCTTCGGTCACGCCAGTCGTCGCCTGATAGGACTGCTTGGCGAAACCGATATTCACGCGGTCGAGATAGGCCAGCATGTACATCAGGATCAGGAACGGCAGGATACGCCACTTTGCGCGCGACACCGCGCGGGCGAGAACTGCCGGATCGGTCTTCTGCCCTCGGGTCGGGCCGGTCGTGTTGTCAGTCTTGCTCAATCGATTCTCCATCCCATCGGCCCGGTTCAAGGCCTGCTGTTTTATCGTGGGCTCTTCCACGCCCATAAATGTAAGCGCTTACATGTAGAAAGCATGTTTGCATGTCAAGCATGCGAAATGACTTTTCATCGGGAATTTCCGCAGCCATAAGAAGGATGGCGAAGGGGCACAGATGAACGAACCGATTGAAAGCTCGCAGAAGTTGGGCGCGCGCCGCGCGCGCGGCAGCAGCGGCCGTGTGAAACTCGAGGAAGTGGCCCAAAGGGCCGGCGTTTCGACGGCAACGGTTTCACGCACCTTTAACGAGCCGGAAAAAGTATCAGAGAGTGTGCGAGAACGCGTGCTGGAGGCCGCTCGAGCCCTGAACTGGATTCCGAATGCGGCCGGACGGGCGCTCGCCTCCAGCCGGACGCACATTGCCGGCGCCATCATTCCGACCCTGGACAATGAGATTTTCGCCCACCAGATCAGCGGCATGCAGAGCGTTTTCGCCGAGCGCGGTTTTACGCTTTTCCTCGGCTGTTCCAACTACGATCCGGACGAAGGACTAAAGCAAGTCCAGGCGATGCTCGCGCGCGGCGTCGAGGCACTGGCGATCGTCGGCGAGAACCATCCCCCTGAATTGTTCGCAGCGCTCCAGCAGCGAAAAGTTCCCTATATCCTCACCTATTCCTACCGGGCATCCTCACCGCATCCATCCATCGGCTTCGACAATGAAGCCGCGTTCCAACAGATTGTCGACCATCTCCTGTCGCTCGGACACCGGCAGTTTGCCGGGATATTCCAGCCGGAAACGGAGAACGACCGTGTCAAGGCACGGTTGGACGGCGTGCGCAGCGCGCTTGCGGCGGCAGGCGTCACAATGGACGACGACAACCTTATGATCGGGCCTTCCACGATGGATTTCGGCGCGTCGAGCTTTTCCAGCCTCATGAAGCAACCCGGACGATCGCGGCCGACGGCCATCATATGCGGAAACGACAACATCGCCCTTGGCGCCTTGACCGCGGCCGCCGAAATGGGATTGAACGCGCCCGCGGATTTCTCCATCACCGGGTTCGACGACTTGACGATCTCATCACGCCTGTCACCACGCCTGACGACGATGAAGGTCGACAATCAGGAGATCGGCATACTCGCTGCCCGCCAATTGCTGGCTGCCATCGACGGAACGAGCGATGCGCCGCGCTCGATCGAAGTGCATCCGCAAATGAAAATCCGGGAGAGCACCGGGCCAGTCTGAACCCGCGACACCGGATACCTTGGTGGTTACGAGCGGTCGCTTCTGTTCTTCATGCTCAGTCTTTTCAGCTTCTCATTCAACGTTCTGTGGGGAAGCTGCAGCCGTTCCGCCGCAAGGCTGGCCTTGCCGCCGGCGCCATCCAAGGCCCGTTCTATGACCTCGAGCTCGAACTGATCGACAAGATCAGCCAGGGAGGACGTCTCAACCGTCAGATCGTCCTGCTGATCCGTATCGGGGCGCCAATCCAGCCCCAGCGCGCGGCGCTCTGCCAGGTGCTTGAGCTCCCGCACATTGCCGGGCCACGCATAGGCAAGAAGGAAGCGCGTCTCCTCATCCATCAAAGGCGGCACCTTCCGTTCGAGGCGTTCCGCCATCGATATCATGAAGTGGTCGAACAACAGCAGCGCATCGTGACCACGATCCCGCAACGGAGGAATTGCGACATCCGCCGCCGCCAGCCGATAATAGAGATCCTCCCGGAAAAGCCCCCGCGTGGCGAGATCGCGAAGATCTTCCTTGGTCGCCGACAGGATACGTATGTCGATTGGTATGTCCCGGTTCGAGCCCAGGCGGGTGACCGTGCGCTCCTGCAGAACGCGCAGGAGCTTCACCTGTATGGAAAGCGGCATGCTTTCGATCTCATCCAGGAAGATCGTGCCGCCTTTTGCAAATTCGAACTTGCCGACGCGGATGCCCGAAGCGCCGGTAAACGCGCCTGTCTCGTGACCAAACAGCTCGCTTTCGACAATATCGCGCGGCAGGGCGGCACAATTGATTGCCACAAAGGGACCTGCCTGGCGCGGGCTGCACTCGTGCAGCAACCGGGCCACGACCTCCTTGCCCGACCCGGTTTCGCCCTTGATCAGCACATCGACGTGATAGGGAGCAAGCTGCTCGATGGTGGACTTCAGGCGGGCGGTCGCCTGATTGCTCCCCAGCAATTGCCGATCGAGCTTGGCCTGGGTTGCATTGTTTTGTTCCAGGGAGACGACGCGCCGGCGTAGCCGGGTCTGTTCAAGCGCATTCTGAAGCGTGCCGATCAACTGCTCCGGCACGTACGGCTTCGTCAGAAAATTGAACGCCCCGGCCTGAATGGCTGCGACCGCCATGGGAACGTCGCCATGACCGCTGAGGATGATCACCGGCAGTTCCGGCCAGTTTTTTCCGATGAGAGCGAGTAGATCAAGGCCGGACATGCCCGGCATACGCACGTCCGAAATCACGACATCGACTTTCTCCGAATGAAGAACCTTGAGCGCTTGATTGCCGTCAGCGGCCTCTATCACCGAGAGATCGTTGAGGGAGAGCCATTGGGCGAGCGAACGCCGCAGCGCGGCATCATCCTCGATCAGCAATACGACCGGCAATGCATCCGTCATGCGACCTCCCCTTCCCGGCGCGATGCGCTCTTGCCATTCTGCCTGAGGTGCAAAATGAATCTGGCCCCGCCAAGCGGTGACTGATCGAAAGACAATGTGCCGCCGTGATCGTTTGCGATGCGATGGGCCGTCGCCAGACCAAGACCGAGGCCCTCGCCGGGCAACTTGGTCGTATAGAACGGCTCGAACAATTGCGCGCCCGTATCGGCCGCAATCCCCGGGCCGTTGTCGTCGACGGCAATTACGCAGCATGCGCCTTCGGCGGTACCGCTGACACGGATGCGAGGCTCTTTCCGGTTCCTGACGGCATCGATCGCATTGCTGAGCAGGTTGAGGATGACCTGCTCAAGCTGCGCCGCACTCCCCTGGACCTTGAGGCCGGCGCCGATCTCCTGCGAAACCTCGATGCCAAGGTCGGAAAAGCGAAACTTCAGCAGTTTCAGGGTACGCCCTATGATGGCTCCAAGGTCGACATCCACGAAGTCGTCATCGCTTCGGCGCGCCAGGCGCTTCAATTGACCGGTCAGATCGGAGATGCGGCCGATGACCTCGTTCATCGTATCGATGTTTTCCCCGATAGGCGCATATTGCCGGCGTTTCAGCAGCAACCGGGTCGAGGCGATGTAGGTCGACAGCGCCGCCAGCGGCTGATTGATTTCATGTGCAAGTCCGGCAAAGGCCTGGCCCATCAGCGCGAGCTTTTCGGCCTGCGAAAGGTTGCTGCGTGTCACGCTCAGCTGCCGCTCGGCCTCTTTGCGCTCGGCAATCTCCCGCTCCAGCCGGTCATGGCTCTGCTTCAATTGCTGGGTACGCTCGGCAACGCGGTGTTCAAGTTGCTCGAAGGCACGCCTTGCCGTCTGCCGGCCGCGTCGCCTTTGCACGGCGATGGTAATGCCGGCCAGAACCAAGAGGCCGGCCAGCGCCGTGGCAATGGCGACGATGTCCTCCTGGCGCCTGATGTCTGCGAGATCCGCAAAGTAGATCAGCGTCCAGCCCTTTTCGCCGAATGGCGCGGCAACCTGTAAGCGCTGTTCCGACGTGCCGTCGTTTTCAACCGTCGCCAGATCGAAACCGGACGATTGCTGAACCCGGATCTTCGGTGTGAGCGCCGCATCGCCATAGCGGCGTTCCTGCTTCAGTTGCGCCAAGGCCGTGGGCGAAATCGGTGATGTAGCGGTGTACCGCCAATCCGGTTGCGACGACAGGAAGATGATGCCTTCGCTATCCGCCATGGCAACATGCTCGGATGCATCGCGCCACTGCTTTTCGACGGGCAGGAGATCGATCTTGACGATGGAGACGCCGACAACCCTGTCGTCGACCTTGATCGGGACAGAGAGGAAATAACCGGGTTGGCCCGTGGTCGTGCCGATCGCGTAGTAACTGCCGTTGCCATTGGCCATCGCGTCGCGAAAATACGGCCGGTAGCTATAGTCATGGCCAACGAAACTGTCGGGCGTGTCATAGTTGCTGGCGGCGATCGTCAAGCCCTTCGTATCGGTGACGTAGAGCGCCACCGCACCGGATGCATTCGACAGGCGGGCCAGGAAGCGGTTGATGTCCGGCCGCTTGTTCTCAGCCATCCCGGCGCGGAACAAATCCTCGATTTCGCTGGAGCGTGCCACAACATCCGGCAGGTAACGGAACCGCTCGATACGGGCCGACAGGGTGGCCGAGATGAGCCTCAGCCGCTCATGCGACTGGGCGGCCGCCTCACGCAGCCCGTATTTCCGCGTCGCGTCCTGAACAAACCCCGGTATGCCGACACCGAGTATCATGAACACAAATGCGAGTATCAGGTATTTCCATCGCAATGATGCTCCCCCAAACTATACCCCGATCTCGTGATCATAGCAGGATCGGCCGCGCGGCAAAGTAGTATCGGCGAACGCATTTGATCGCGCGACATTTTGATCCGTCAGTCGAGAGTAAGACCCTGGCGCTCATCCGATGCGAAACGATCCTGCTCGGCATGGACGATCTGCGCCAGTTCCCGCTTGATCTCGTTGAATTCGACGGAGTTGGTGTCCCTCGGATAGGGCAGTTCGATGCGGATATCCCTTTTGATCGTGCCTGGCCGATAGGTGAGGATGACGACGCGCGAGCCGAGATAGATGGCTTCCTCGATCGAGTGGGTGACAAACACGATGGTCTTGCCGACCGCCTGCCAGATGCGCAGAAGTTCGTCCTGCAGCGAGCGCCGCGTCAGCGCATCGAGCGCGCCGAACGGCTCGTCCATCAGCATGATCGGCGGATCGAGCGCCAGAACGCGGGCAATCGCCACGCGCTGCCGCATGCCGCCGGAGAGATCCTTGGGGAAGCGCTGGCGGAACTCCTTCAGCCCCAACAGCTCCAGAAGCTGCATAACGGTCTCGGCGATCTGCTGTTTCGCCAGCCCGCGTATTTCCAGTCCGAAGGCGATATTGCGCTCGACCGTCATCCAGGGAAACAGGGCATATTCCTGAAACACCATGCCGCGATCCGGACCTGGGGCCGTGACGGCTTTGCCGGAGACTTCCAGGGTCCCTGCCGTTGGCAGGGAAAAGCCTGCGATGGCGTTGAGCAGAGTGGACTTGCCACAGCCGGAAGGGCCGAGAAGGCAGACGAATTCGCCTGCGTTGATTTCAAGATCAATGTCCTTCAGCGCCGTGACGGCAGCCGGCTCCTTGCCGAAGATCTTGTCCACACCGCGCGCAAGAATCTGCGGCGCAGAGACAGCGCTTGCGAGCGGGGCAAGGTTTACAGGAATGATCGACATAAAATTCCTCCCATTGCGGGCATTGACGCATCAATGCCATAGGGCCGGTCCGCGTCCCATCCATCGGGGACAGGCGGACCAGCAGATTGAAGACTGTCGGGCGCATAGCTCCGGCTAGGACTCGATCCCGCGATGCCAGCGCAACAGGTGGCTGTTCAGCCTGTTGACGCCGAGATCGATGGCAAGGCCGAGCAGCCCGATCGCGATCATCCCGGCGATCACCTTGTCCGACCACATATATTCCCGGGCCTCGAGAATCCGGTATCCGAGGCCGCTGTTGACCGCGATCATCTCGGCGACGATGACGACGATGAAGGCCGTGCCGATACCGATCCGCATGCCTGTGAGGATATAGGGCGTGGCGGCCGGCAGGATGACGCGCCGGAACAAGGTAAGCCTGTCGGCGCCGAGATTGGTGGCAGCGCGGACATAGATGCTGTCGACATTGCGCACGCCGCTGATCGTGTTGATCAGTACCGGGAAGAAGGCCCCGATGGCGATCAGGAAGATGGCCGGCGGATTGCCGAGACCGAACCAGAGGATCGCCAGCGGAATATAGGCGATCGGCGGGATCGGCCGCAGGAACTGGATGACTGGATTCAGATATCGCTCGACCGTGCGATCCGTGCCCATCAGCAGCCCCAGCGGCAGCGCGAGCCCCGCCCCGACGGCAAAGCCCAGAACGACGCGCTGGAGGCTTGCAAGCAAATCGCCCAGAAGCTCGCTCGACATGATCCAGGCCCCGAGACTGCCGGCCTCCTGGAAGGTTTCCTCCGGGATGAGGTAGAGCCATAGCCGCTCCATGATCGCCACGGGAGACGGCAGGATCTCCGGCCTGACCAGGCCGAAGACCGACATCAGTTGCCATATGGTCAAAAGGACGAGCGGAACGGCGAGATTCTGCAAGAGGCGCTTGATCATTTTACGGCGCTTTCCAGCAGGTCCGTCTTCACCCAGTCGGTCGCCTTCGGCGGATTGACGAGCTTGCCGACGCCATACTTCACCATCAGATCGGTGGTGATCTGGACGTGTTCGGGCGTGATCTCGTAGCTGTAGGGCGAGTTCCCGATGGCGTCCTTGAAATCCTCAGGCGTGATCTGGCCCTTGAACATGTCGTTGATGACGTATTTCTCCGCCAGGTCCGGCTTGTCGATGAAGGTCTTCGTCGCCTCGACGAAAAGCTTCATAGTGCGCTCGGCAACGTCGCCCTTCTTGTAAAACTCCTCCGAGAAGACCAGCGAACGCACAGGCATGCCGATCGGCGTATCGTAGGGTTTCAGAATCTCGACGCCGAAGGCCTTGTTGATCGCCTGGCTTGCCTGCGGCTCGGACTGGCTCATCGCGTCGATGTCGCCGGCCATGAGCGCCTGGTTGAGGTCGGCATAGGCCATATAGAGGATCTGTACGTCCTTGCCGGGTTTCTCCGACCAGGTCAGGCCGGCCTTGTCGAGCTCGGCAAGCAGCAGCAGCTCCTGGGCACCGCCACGCGCAACACCGACCTTCTTGCCCTTGAACTCGGCGATCGAGGTGATCCCAGATTTGGTTCCCGCCACGATACGGGCGCCGCCTTTCGCAAAGCCGGCAACCGCGTAGATCGGCACGCCCTTGGCGCGGCCGGCAATCGCCGCGTCGACGGCACTTGCGGCAATATCGACCTCGCCGGCCACGATGGCGGGCAGGATGTCGATACCCTTGGCGAAGAAGCGCTCCTCGATCTGCAGATCGTATTTCGGAGCCAGCTCCTTCATGTAGGAGATCGCGCCGTAATGGGCGAATTTCAGATTGCCGAGCCGCACCTTGTCGGCAGCGTTTACGGATGTTGCTGCCATAAGGGCAACGGCGGCCAACAGCAGCTGGCGCTTCAAATGTCTCATGTTTTCCTCCCAAAACACCAATCCGACAGTCGGATCGAGAAATTGGGAGCAAGGGGTGTGCCAGTTGCCATGGCGATGTTTGCACGGTGGCAAGAAACAGCCCCCTTGCGTCTCGCACGGATATTAATATCCTGAAATCATGATCGTTTTCGCCTCCACCAGGAAGACGGCCTCAAATCGATCCGGCATTGTCGCACATCCTGACGACCGGCGTTTCTGGCAAAAAATTGCTAGCTGTAATCTATGTCGAGCAAGATATTGCTCGCCGAAAGCGTGCATCTCCTCCCGGCGTTCCATACGCAATAAGGTCATTTCCGAGCGCGTCATCTTGCGAAAATTATTTCTATAAAATTACTAGACAACAGAAAGACTGGTCTTTCTAGCCGGCATCGCCGCGGACTAAGCTTCGGGCATGATCGATTGATGAGACAGGCGAGGAAGAAGTATGTCTGCTGAATTCATAAGCGTTACGTTCACCAACCCCTCCACCGAACTAAATCCGCTGCCGCAGCCCGCAATAGATCCGCGTTTTCTGGTGCGCTATGCGCGCTCGCTAGATGACTACGGCTTCAATTATACGCTGGTCCCTTACGACTCCTCGTCATTCGATCCGTTCACGATCGGCGCGACCATCGCGGCCCATACGAAGAACATCAAGATCATCATTGCGCTGCGCCCGAACACACTCTATCCGACGGTGGCGGCAAAGGCGCTCGCCACGCTCGATCAGCTGAGCGAAGGCCGGGTCGTCGTTCACTTCATCGCCGGCGGCAGCGATGTCGAGCAGGCGCGCGAAGGCGACTTCCTGACCAAGGAGCAGCGCTACGAGCGACTCGAGGAATATATCCGCATCCTCAGGCGCGCATGGGAATCGCCGGAGCCCTTCGATTTTGACGGGCGCTATTACCAGTTCAAGCAGTTCAGCAACCAGGTCCGTCCGGTGAGCGGCAAAATCCCGGTTTCGGTCGGCGGTTCGTCCGATGACGCCTACCGGATCGGCGGCGCTCTCGCGGATATTTTTGGCCTTTGGGGCGAACCTCTGGCCGAGACAAAGGAACAGATCGATCGCATCAATGCCGAGGCCAAGCGTGCGGGACGCGCCGACCGCCCACGCATCTGGGTGACGTTCCGGCCGATCGTCGCCGAAACCGATGAGCTGGCCTGGGCCAAAGCGCATCGGGTGCTGGAATCCCTGCAGGAGAACCGCGCCAAGGGTCTCGGCAAGGCCCCGGCATCGGCACCGCCGCCGCAAAATGTCGGCTCGCAGCGCTTGCTGGATATCGCCGCTCGCGGCGAGGTGCACGACCGGGCGCTCTGGTACCCGACCGTGACGGCAACGAATGCGCGCGGTGCCTCGACGGCGCTCGTCGGCTCGCCGCAGACCATCGCCGACTCGATCCTCGATTATATCGACCTCGGCGCTGATCTGATCTCGATCCGCGGCTACGATAACCTCAACGATGCCATCGACTATGGCCGCTATATTCTGCCGCTGGTCAGGTCGGGACTTGAGGAACGCGCCGCGCAGCAGCGAAACGTTGCCTGAGGACGGCGACGTCCGCACGCATGAAGCAACGCGCATTTCTTCAATCGGAAAGGGCTCATCAGAGTGTCCCATAGCACGATCGATTTGACGGATCTTACCCGTACCCTGGCCGACGCGGCACCTGCTGCGGACGTGACGGGTAGCTTCCCCTGGGTGGGTATCCAGGCAGTCCACAAGAGCGGGCTGCTCGAAAGCACGGTTGGAACGCGCTTCGGCGGCACCGGCGCTTCTCTTGCCGAGACCGGCCGGGTACTCGCGGCGCTGGGCCGCGGAGATCCGTCGGTGGCGTTGATCAGCGCGATGACGATTTTCACGCATCTCGGCGAGGCCAGCCGCAATCGATGGCCGGAAGGCCTCTATCGCCGTCTGCTGGCTGAGGCGAAAGAACGTCCCATTCTGCTCAACGCAGCGCGCGTGGAGCCTGACCTCGGATCGCCCGCGCGCGGCGGCCTGCCGGATACGCTGGCGCGGCTGACGCCGCATGGATGGTCCATCACCGGCAAGAAGCGCTTCGTCACCGGCGCTCTCGGACTGACGCATTTTCTCGTCTGGGCGCGCACTGACGAGGAGCCACAGCGCGTCGGCACCTTCGTGGTGCCCTCGGGCTTGCCGGGCATCAACGTCATCGAGAACTGGCGGAGCCTCGGCATGCGCGCCAGCGGTTCGCATGATGTGGAGTTCACCAATGTCGAGATCCCGCGCGAGGATGTGCTCGATCTGACGGATATTGCGGCAGGCACGCAGGACAATCGCGCCCATGCCAGCATGACCCTGGCGCTCACCGCCATCTATCTCGGCGCGGCGGAAGCGGCCCAGGAAGCCTTCGTCCGTTTCACCCATGAACGGGTGCCTTCCAATCTCGGCTATCCGATTGCCCGCACGGAACGCTTCGTGACGCTTGCTGGAGAGATCGATCTTCTGGTCTCCGGTGCAAGACAGATCATCTTCGACGCGCTGGATTACGGTCTCGACAGCCCGGAAAGGCTGATCCGCGCCCGTCTTCTGGCCGGCCGACAAATCCGTCAGGCCGTGCAGCTTGCCGTCGGCGCGCTCGGCAATCCCGGCCTTAGCGCGGATGTCGGCATCGAGCGGCACTTCCGCGACATCCAGTCCGTTCTCGTGCACGCCCCTCAGGAGGATACGGCCATTTCCATCCTCGGACGCGCCGCACTCGAACAAGGCGCAAAGACGCAACGCCCACCGGAGCTTTCCCCCACGCTTGTCTCCCGATCCATTCTCAAAACCGGCTGATCGACCATAGCATCATGACAACGTCCATATCCGAGCAGATCGTGAATGTCGCCGGGGCTCTCTTCTACAAGGAGGGAATCCGCGCTGTCGGCATCGACAGGATCATCGAAGAGGCCAGCATCGCCAAGGCGACCCTCTATCGTCACTTTCCCTCCAAGGATCATCTGGTTGCCGCCTATCTGAGCCAGCGCCATGACCGCGTGATGAGTTCGCTCGACGAGGTGACAAGAACAATCGGAGAGCCAAGAGACCAGCTGACCACCATCTTCGACAACCTGTTCGAAAAGGCCGACAGCCCGGAGTTCCGGGGATGTGCCTTTGCGCTGGCGGTCGCCGAACACGGCGATTCCGAGCGTGTCGTCTCGGTTGCGCGCGAACATAAAAGTGCCGTGCGCGCGATTTTCAAATCGATCATGCTGCGCGCCGGTACGATATCGGAACAACCGGCTGCACATCTTGCGCTTCTTTATGAAGGGGCGCTTGCCACGGTTGCCGTCGATCGCGATCCGAACGCGGTGCTGGTCGCCAGGGATTGCGCATTGACGGTTTTTGATGGGGCAGTCGTGTCCCGTGGATTTCAAAGCAGGAATGGAAAATGACAAAGACGATCGACTATTTCTTCGGGATCGGCTCCCCCTGGGCTTTCATCGGGCTTGAACCCTTCACCGCGCTTGCCACACGCTTTGGCGCGGACATCCGGCCCTTTGTCATCCCTCTGGTCGAGGAAAACGGCGCGATCTTTTCGCGCAACCGGCCGGAGCCGCGGCGCGCCTATTGGTTCAAGGACCTGAAGCGCTGGGCAGCACTACGCGGTAAGGGCCTCGATCTGGACAACAGGGCCGGCCTTACCGATCCGACGCCCGCGGGCCTGACGGTGATTGCCGCACAGCTTGACGGCAAGGACTGGATCGGGCTGACGAAGGCCCTGCAGGAGGCCTTCTGGTCCCGCGCAGAGGATATCGGCAATGCTGACGTGCGCAGGGCAATTGCCGACGCCGCAGGCTTCGACGGAGCGGCACTCGAGGCACGGTCGCAGCAAAGCGACGTGCAGGAACTCTGGCGTTCGAACTATGACACCGCAAAAGCCGCCGGCGTCTTCGGCTTTCCCACTTTCCGCTATGACGGCGAACTCTATTGGGGACAGGACAGCCTGCCCTTCTTGGAGCGCCACCTGAACGGCGAGAAGCTGATCGCCTGACTTGGCCGACACGCCATGGGAGAGATTGAACTCCCCTTTTTCCCGGCCACTTTCGCCTCGGCAGAGTGGCCGGCTATACCCGACGGCTACTATCTCCCGTTTGGATAGACCCAGGCGTAGCCGAAATGATAGCGGTCGGGTTCGCGGCCGTAGTAGTAAGGCACGGCCATATCGTGCTGTTCCGGATTGGACAGGGCCTCTCCGTATTTCTCTTTCAGCCACGCCGCAAGCGAAGGAGGCATGCCCGACGGCTTGCCGTCCCGCTCGTTCCAGACCAGCAACAGGGGCTGATGGCCTATGCTGGCATGATCGATGTCGAACAGGGGATAGGCGATCGAGATGACGGGCGTATCCGGCATGTTGATGCGGACATTGCCGGCTTTCTGCCACGTCGTTGTCACCACCGCCGCCGGCTTTCGCCCTTCCGCGGCCACGACCTGCTCGAGAAACGGGGTGTAGGGCGTGTTCAGATGCTCATAGGAACCGAAGAGTTTCGGAACGAGCACGGCTCCCGCGATGATGAGCGGCAGCGCCACCATCATCGTCAGCGGCACATACAGAAATTTCCGGAATACCCCAGCGGATCCGACCCCTGATGCCTCGAGCTTCAGGCAGAAATAAAGCGGCGCCAGGAACAGGAACGGCAGCAGCCAGCGATCGCGGAATTCCGTCAGCGTAACCACGAGGATCATCAACAGCAGTATGGCGAGCGTCGCGACGAGAATCGTGCCCACGAAATCCGACCATTCGCCTCTTGCACGAAAACTCCGCAGGAACGCCTTGCGGAAAAAGATGAGGAAGATGACGGCGGTCGGCAAGATGATGACGATACCGGTCCCGAACAACTCCTTGAGCCCGTTTCCAATGTCGGAGAGTTTGTCGCCCTCCCCCTGTTCAGACATGGTCCGCGTGGTCTGATCGATGACCGCGCTCATGTGCGAGGTCATCCAGAGGCCGTGGGGCAGGAAGACGAGGATCGCCAGCAGGATCGTCAGCAGCAGCCGTTTGTCGAGAACTCTCTTCAGCCCATCGGGATGCCTGAGGACGGCGATGAATGTGGCAAGGACGATCAGGACGAAATTGTACTTCGTTAGCATCCCCACGCCGACCCACACCCCCATCGAGGCGTAGGATATGACGCTGGGCTTTCGCAGCGTCGAGACGACGCTATGCAGAAACAGGCAGATTGCCAGCAGCGTTCCAACCGTATGGGTCAGGTCCCGCTGCGCCTGCCAGAACATCTGCGGCATCGTCAGCAACGACAGGGTGGCGATGGCCGCCAGCCCCTTGTCGGCGAGCACCAACCGGGCCAGCCGGTGGTAGGTGTAGTAAACCAGGAAGAGCAGAACGTTCTTCAAAAGCACCAGCGATGCCAATGTGGTGCCGAAGACGGCGAACACGCCCTGCTGAATCCAGTTGTAGAGGGGCGGCTGCGCGTCGTAGCCCCAGTCGAGCCATTGCGCGACGACGAATTGCTGCGCCTCATCGACGCGCAACGAATTCGGCAACACGATGCGAACGATGGCCTGGACGAGGAAATAGACGGCAAGAGCCCATGGCACCCACCGCAGATCGGAAAAGAAACCCGACTTGGCGGAACGCTCGACGCCATCAATGCTATTCATCGTTTTTCCTTCTGGTGGAAAAATCTCGCGAGTGACGACGGCATGCACCCGCGCCTTATTTAGGTAAGCGGTATAGTGTGTCACCTTGACGAAGGCAAAGCCTATAGCAGGGGAAAACTGACGGGGCGGTCGCAGGGCATCCGTTCACAACACTTGTCAAATACCCTTCGGACTCTTGCGGGAACGAGCACGAGCGGCAGCTCGCACCGACGCATTCAAGGCCACGGCGGCGCGAATGAGCGCCTTCAACGCCCCTTCATCAATCCTGGCGCCCTCCTCGAAATCGATAGCACGCCTGGTATTGCCTTCGAGGCTGGCGTTGAAGAGGCCTGAAGGATCCTCCAATGAAGCACCCTTGGCAAAGGTCATCTTCACCACAGTCTTGTAGGTCTCACCGGTGCAGATGATCCCGTCGTGCGACCACACCGGAACGCCTCTCCACTTCCACTCCTCGACCACTTCGGGGTCGCCCTGCCTGATGAGCGTTCGGACCCGAGAGAGCATATCGCCCCGCCAATCGCCCAACTCCTCTATCCTCGAATCGATCAGCTGAGAGGGAGAGCCACCGCCCTCGCCTTCCTTGGGATCACCGTTCTCCGTGGCCGCGGTTGCTTTCCTCATCGCTGCGTTCTCCTCGCCAAGACGCCTGGCGACTGAACCACAGCGGAGTCAGCCGATCAACTCCCGACCAGATCAACATCTCTCCCGAGAAGTATCCGGAACTCAGCCCTTACCTCATGGCTTACTTTGCAAGGCATCAATTGGGCGAGGGCTGAGCGGCCATCGCGGCCGACGGAGTGGGAATGATTCAGACCCATCCGCCGCTATAGAGAAGCCACCTGGCTTTGTGACACATCGGCATTTCTAGAAATTCAGCGCCACCGCGGAGGTTAGTGGCCTCAATACCGGTATCTCCTACTCCGCTCACCCCCACACGATGGACCGTGCGAGCGCAACGCGGATCCGCTCCACTCCTTCGGACGGCTGAAGCGGGCAGTGAAGCGCTTCACTTGTCGAGCGACACTTCCCAAAGGCGGGCGTTGGACTGCCAGACGGGCTGGCCTTTCAGCGCCTTCGTGGCACCCCAGACATCGATCATGTCGTAGAGGAAGATACCGGGCATATCCTGCAACATCAGTTCGTGGAACTCATCGAAGATTGCCTGCCGCTTCTTTGGGTCAATTTCCGCATAGGCGGCCTTCATCAGTTCGATGGCCTTCGGATTGTCCCACATCAGCGACGCGTTCTGATCCTTGTCACCGACGTAGAAACTGTACATCAGCGCCGGGTCGAGACGGGGTGCCACGGATTGCGAAATGATCTGATATTTGCCCGAGCGGCGGCGATCGACCTGGGTGGCATAATCCAGCACTTCGATCTGGATGTTCATGCCGATCTGCTGGAGCATGGCCTGCGCCATGACGGCTGCCGGAAAGCTCGGCACATTCCCGCGCTTGTTGGCGATGATGCTGATCGGTTCGCCCTTGTAGCCCGCCGCATCAAGCTCTTTCTTTGCAGCTTCCAGATCATAGGGAAGACGCTTTTTCTGTGTTTCGCTGAAGTAAACGGAATCGGACGACACCATCGATCCATTCGCCTCGCCCGTGCCGTTCGACGCAGCCTCGACGAGCTGGTCGAGGTCGAGCGCCTGCGCCATGGCGCGACGGATTCCGGGCTTGCTTAAAATGGGATCGCGGGTCTGGAAGTAGAAGAGATTCTTGCCGTTGTTCCGCGAAATGATCACCTGCGTCGTCTTGCTCTCCTTGAACTCGGGAATGAGATCGGGAGAAATTTCCGCCGTGTCGAGCACGCCCGATTGCAAGCCTGCCTTGACGGTGGAGGCGTCGGGAATGACCATGAATTTGATACCGTCGACCAGCGGACGCTTGGAGCCGACCATGCCGTCCGGCTTGCCGTCATTGGCGGGCGAAACATAGCCGTCGAACTTGGCGAGATGAATATATTCGCCCTTCCTCCATTCGTCCCATTTGAACGGACCCGTCCCGATCGGCTTGTCGAACGTGCCGTCGGCAGCAATAGAGTCCGGGGAGATGATGCCGGTATAGCCACATTCGGGGCGTGACATCAGGCCAAGGAAAACCGCCGACGGCTTTTCCAGCGTCATGGTCACGGTCGAGGCATCACTCGCCTTGATACCGGTCACATGCACCGTACCGCTGCCGTCGAAATCCTTGATGCAGGTCCATTTGGTCTTCGGATCCATGTAACGGTTCCAGTTCCAGACCACATCGCCTGCCGTCAACGGCTTGCCATTGTGGAACTTCATGCCATCCCGCAGCTTGAACGTATAGCTCAGGCCATCCGCCGCCATATCGACGCTGGCGGCCAGAAGCGGCTTGACCTCGCCATTGTTGGCGTAACCGACCAAGCCCTCGACGATATGGAGGATGACGCCGTCGGTGTTGCCGTCGCGGTTGACGCCCGGATTGTTGCTGCGCAGGTCGGAACTCTGCGCCACGACGATATCGCGGGCGATTGCAGTGGCAGCCAGCGACATCAGCATGGCGCCCGCAAGCAGAATGGTCTTCATCGTTCTACCCCTCTTATTCGTTAGGTTTTTTATGCTTGGAATTCATCCCAGCAGACGCGCGAAAGCCGGCCGATCGTCTCGAGCGACACCGTGTACCCAGGCGTCCCGTCGGGCATCGCCTGCGGCACCTGATCGGTATAGGCGGCGATGATGTAGAACGGCGCATCGTCGCGATAGACAACGCCCGCATCCATGCGGCCACGCTTGCCGCGCCCGCCCTTGCTCGCCACCTTCGTCTCGAACGGCAGACGGGAGTGAATGCCATAGCGCAGCACCTGGTTCTTCAGGGTCTGCAGCGCAAACTGGCAGAGATCCGTCGGGCAGCCGAGTTTTTCGGCAGCGGCCTGCGACGTTTGCGCATCGAGGATCGTCTGCAAGAGCATGACCTGATCCGTGGCCGTCGTGGTGGTGACCGCGCCGAGCGCATGATCGGGGGAGAGCGCCAGCGGCGGGATGAGGAAGCGATGATGCGTTCCCGTCATGCCGATCGACTTGCAGTAGAGATCGACCTCTTTCAGCGTCAGGCGTTCGAACACCATCTTGGTGCAGACATTGTCGCTCAGCACCATCATGCCGGTGATCGCGTCGCGCAGCGATATGACGATGCCCGGCGTCAGATATCGGAATATGCCGCTCGCCACCTCTTCAGCGAAGCGCGGCTCATAGACGATCTCCTCGTCAAGATCGAGGCGGCCTTCTCCGACGGCCTTGAACGCCGCCATCATGATCGACGTCTTGCGCGTCGAGGCCGATGGCGTTTCCTCCTCAGCGCCGCGCCCGAAGGTTTCGCCAGTCAAGAGATTACGGATGCAATAGCGGGTTACAAAGGGCTGCGCGTCGCAGATCGCATTCAGCCGTTCGGCCGCCTTGCTCGAAGTTGTGGTCGTGTTCATCTTAGGCCTCCAATCGCCATTTCAGTTTGACCCCGCCGGTCTCGTTGAGATCGAGCGCGGGGATGGCCGAGAGGAGACGTCGCGTATACGCCTCCTGCGGCCGGTCGAAGATCGTGTTGCGGTCGCCCTGTTCAATGATGCGGCCGTCCTGCATGACGACGACGCGGTCCGCCACCTGCTCGACCACACCGAGATCATGGCTGATGAACAGGCAGGAAAAGCCGTAGCGCCTCTGCAGATCAGAAAAGAGTGTGAGAACCTGGGCGCGGACCGTGACGTCGAGCGCCGAGACCGGTTCGTCGGCAATCAGGAATTTCGGCCGCCGGGCGATCGCGCGGGCAATCGCAACGCGCTGGCGCTGGCCGCCGGAAAGTTCGTGCGGATAGCGTTGAGCATGGTCGGTTCCAAGCCCGACTTCCTCGAGCGTTTCATAGGCCCGTTTCTTCTTGGTGGCTCGATCGATGTCGGGCACAAGCCGCAAGGCCTCCTCGACCAGCGCCAGGATCGTCATGCGTGGGTCGAGGGAGGAATAGGGATCCTGGAAGACCATCTGGCAATTCAGCCGATAGTCGCGCCAATCTGCCGAACGCTCGCGTCCCTGAAAGAGCACTTCGCCTTCACTCTGATGGACCAGTCCGGCGATGGTGCGTCCGAGCGTCGTCTTGCCCGAACCGGATCCCCCAACCAGGGCGACGACTTCGCCCTCATGGATATCGACGCTGACACCATGAAGCGCTCGCTTCGGCACGCCCTTCTTGAGAAGGGATTTGCGGCCGGCATAATCGACCACGATATTGCGCGCCGATACCATCGGTGCGGAAGCCGTGTCGATGCTGCGGACTGTGCCACGGACGGGAAGCGACGAGAGAAGCTTGCGCGTATAGGAATGCTTGGGCGTTTCGAGGATTTGCTCCGTAGTTCCCTGTTCGACAACCGCGCCCTTTTCCATCACGACGATGCGGCTGGTATAGCGCGCCACCATCGGCAGATCATGGCTGATCAGCAGGACCGCCGTGCCTTCCGCCTTCGTCAGTTCGACCATCAACTCCATGACGTCGCGCTGGATGACGGCATCGAGCGCCGTCGTCGGCTCGTCGGCGATCAGCAGCGCCGGCTTCAACAGCATGACGGAGGCAAGCATGATGCGCTGGCGCATGCCGCCGGAAAACTCGTGCGGATAGGCCGAAAGCGCGGCCTGCGGATCACGGATCCCGACACGCTCCAGCATGGCGAGGATGTGGGTGCGCCGCTCTGCAGCCGTCGCGTTGGTGTGAAGCGTCAGCCCCTCCTCCAACTGCCGGCCGATGGTCATCGCCGGATTGAGCGAGGTCATCGGCTCCTGAAACACGAGCCCGATTTCGGCGCCGCGCAGCCTGCGCAGATCCGCCTCGCTCATCGACATGACGTCGCGGCCCTTGTAGGTCACCTCGCCGCCCGTCACCTTGATGGGAGGCGGAAGCAGCGAGATCAGCGCACGCGTCGCCAGCGACTTGCCGGAACCGCTCTCACCGACGATGCCGAAGATCTCGCCGGGCTCAATATCGAAGCTGACGCTCTTCACCACTTCGACGCCGCGGTGGGCAACCTCAAGCGAGAGATTACGGACGCTCAGAAGTTTCTGTTGGGTCATTTCAGGCCTCTCATGCGCGGATCCAGCCTGTCGCGGAGCGCGTCGCCCAGAAGATTGATGCCGAGAAGCGTGAGCGCGATGCACAGGCCCGGGAAAAGACCGAGCCAGACGGCCTGCTCGACGAACGGCCGGCCGGCAGCCAGCATATTGCCCCAGGTGGGAGCCGGTGGCGGAACGCCAAGCCCCAGGAAACTGAGCGCGCTTTCAGACAGGATCGCCCAACCGAACATCGAGGTGGCCAGAACCGTGATCGGCGCCAAGCAATTGGGAAGGATATGACGCAGCATCGTATAGATCTCGCCATTGCCCATGATCTTGGAGGCCTCGATGAACTCACGCTCGCGCAGCGACAGCACGGCGCCGCGCACAACACGCGCCATGGACGGCGTGTAGGCAATACCGAGCGCAAAGATGATCCCGTATTGGTTGGCGCCGAATACGGCGAGAAGCCCCAAAGCCAGGAGAATACCGGGAAAGGCGAGCAGCGCATTGTTGATCGCCATGATGACGGCATCGACCCAGCCGCGTGCATAGCCGCTGACGAGACCGATCAGCGTCCCGGCGATTACGGCGAGAGAGACCGTCAGGGCGCCGATCCAGACACTGGCGCGAGCACCTATCATAATCCGGCTAAGGACATCGCGGCCGAACTCGTCCGTTCCAAGCCAGTGTTGGGCACTAGGGGCCGCGAGGCGAGCCGTGAAGCTGAGCTTCATCGGATCGAACGGCGTCCAGAAGAGACCAAGGGCCGCGACAGCGAGCAGAAGGGCGATCAGCGTACCGCCGATCAAGCCGTTGAACGTATAATTTTTCATTCGGCCACCACACGCGGATCGAAGAGAGGATAGAGCAGATCAACGACGAGGTTGACGACCACATAGGAGAGCGCAACGATCAGGAGGCAGCCCTGGATGACCGGATAATCACGCTGGAAAATGCTGTCGACCATGAGCCGACCGAGGCCCGGAATGGTGAAGACCGTCTCGATCACGGCGATGCCGCCGAGCAGATTGCCGAGGATGAGGCCGATCATCGTCCAGGTCGGGCCGAAGGCATTCTTGAAAGCGTGCTTCCAGAGGACGGCGCCTTCGGACAGACCCTTCGCCCGTGCATGGGTGATATAGTCGAGCCGGAGAACTTCGAGTGTCGAGGCCCGCGCCATGCGGATCAACACGCCCATCTCATGGATGACCAACGTCATGATCGGCAGGACGAGATAGAGCAGTCCGCCAACGACATTGCTGCCGATCGAGACATAGCCAAGGACAGGCAGCCAGCCGAGCTTTAGGCCGAAAAACAGAAGCAGCAGTAGGCCGAGCCAGAATGTCGGGATCGACAGCAGCACCGTCGCAGTTCCGACAAGCGCCAGGTCCGTCAAGCTATTCTGCCGCCAGGCAGCGATGACGCCAGCCGGGACCGCGATCAGGCTTGCCAACAGCACCGCGGTCAGCACGACCTCCGCACTGACGACAAACCGGGAGACGACCAGCCCCAGGACCGGCTCATTGTTGACGATCGAACGGCCGAAGTCTCCGGTCAGGACATTGCCACCCCAGATCAGGAATTGCTCAGGCATGGATTTGTCGAGCCCAAGCTCGGCGCGCATTTCGGCAATCTGATCCGGCTGCGCCATATCGCCAAGCAGCAGCGCTGCCGGATCGCCGGGAATGAAACGAATGAGCGCGAACACGGTGATCGCCACGATCGCAACCGTCGGCAACGCCATGAGGAGGCGGTTTAGGATAAATCTGAGCATCGGTTCCCCTGAACGCGATTGTGAATGGGCCGTTGATCGGCTTGTTGTTTGCAAACTATGAGTGATTAGAAAATTTTGCGCAATATTATGCATTTTCGTCATAGATCTATGCGAATACCGCGCGCTGCGGAGACCCGAACAGGCTCGCATAATAATCAATAACGAACTGTATTTATTATGCTTTCTGCGACAAAGCGATCTGACGCTTAAGCGCATCCATCAAAGCCTGTGCGGCAAGCGATGGCGGCGCGCCTGCCGGCTTGGCCAATCCGAACTCTTGCTTTGAGGCAGGTGTGAAGGGACGTTGAACGACCGGCAGGTGTCGGTAGAGATTGGCGTAGAAACTGCTGATAATGGCGACACCCAGACCATGGGCGACGTAAGCGCAGGCCGAGCTGTTGGTGTGTGTCTCTATCTTAACATTCTGCTTTACGCCGGCCCGCTTAAAGGTCTGATCGAGGAGCATCCGGGTTGGCATTTGCCGTCCGATGAGGATCAACGGAATATTGCGCAAATCTCTAGGCGTGATCTCGGCAAGCGTTGCCAGTGGATGGCTCTCGGGAATGACGCAGACGCTTACCCCGCTTGCCACCGGCTCCATGTCAATGCCGGGACTGATCTGCTCTTCATAACGCAGAAATCCGAAATCGATCACCTGTTGTTCGACCAGCCGCGTGATCGTCGTCGTCGTCTCGAAAAAGGTCTCGATGCGGACCGTCGGGTAGTCCTTGGCATATTCGACCAGCATGGCCGGCGCGAATTCTTCCCACATGCTACTTGGCAACCCAATGCGTACGACTTCAGGTCCTGCTGCCCCGCTACGCAGATCCTCCGCCAGACCGGAAAACCGGTTGAGCCCGAGCAGGATATGCTCCGCGTCCCGGGCGAGAATACTGGCTTCAGGCGTTGGAATGAGCCGTCCTTTGTCGCGGGCAAACAGCGTCAGCGACAAATCGGATTCGAGCTGCTGCAACAGCCGGCTGACACCCGACTGGCTGAGACCCATGCTCTTTGCCGTGGCAATCGTCGATCCGGTTGCCAGCAGTGTCTTCAACACCTCCAATTGCCGGAAATTGATCATTTCAAAGGCTCCTTGGAGGCATAAATACAATTGGTTTCGGCGGCCGAGCAGCATCGCCACGGATTGAAAGGATAAATAGACACACTATGCCCAATCTTGCAGATACCGCAAAAACGGAGCCGCCGCCTTTGGCAGTGGTACCCGATCCGAACTGACGATCGCATAGGTCACCGGCAGGGCAGGCTCGAGTGGTATAAAGGCGAGTGGCATCGAGCGGTATTCGCTCGCCAGCAATTCGCTGACGATGGCGATCCCCAGGCCTTCAGCAGCAAGCCCGCAGGCGCACCCAACCGAATGCGCCTCGATCGCCGGACGCTTACGCAGTCCCTGTTTGTAAAAGAGCGCCTCCAGCTCATGGCGCACCGGCCGCTCTCGATTGAGCAGGATCAGGTCGTGCGGCTTGAGTTCGGCAACCGTGAGCAAGGCGCTTTCGGCCAGCGGATGGTCCCGGTGAAGCACGCAGATATTGCGCGACGGCAGTTCGTGTTCGAGCCGCAACCCCGGCGTTGGCGACGGGAGGCGCGTAAAACCGATATCCGCCTCCCCATCCGCCACCATTCGCTCGATCGCAAGATAATTGCCAGAGGCAACCTCGATCCGAACAGGTCCATTCTCGGCAAGGAAGCGTTTGACGAGACGCGGAACAAGCGTGACGGACAGGCTCGCCGGAAACGCCAGCCGCAGGGGAATTTCCTGGGAGCGGCCATTCTCCAGTTCCAGTGCCAGCACTTTCAGCGCGGTCAGGCGGTCGGAGATTGCCCGTATTTCCGGTCCGAGCTGCAGCCCTTCGCGCGTCGGCGCAAGCCGGTTCTTGTCGCGTTCGAACAGCCGGACGCCAAGATAGAGTTCCAGCTGATGCAGAAGCCGGCTGGCATTCGATTGCGAGATGCCGAGTTCGCCGGCCGCAGCGATCGTCGATCCCGTCGCCGCGATCGCGTCATAGGTCTGGATGTGCTTGACGCTGATCGTGACATCACTGTCCTTCGTCATTCCCGCTCCCGAAATTGAATAGATCGACCCGCAAACCGCATAAGATTGCGCCACCCCGCGAAGCTCAGCATCCTTGCGCGCATCAACGAAGACTTTGTGGAGGCATTCGTCAATGGCGACGGTCCTGGAAAAAATCGCCGATCAGATCGTTTCGAGAACGAGCCTTTCTCCTGTCGCGATAACGCGCGCGCAGGAGGCCGTTGTCGATACAATCGGCTGCATGCTGGCGGGCGCCGCCGATCCGGCGCCACAATCCGTGGCAAGGGCGTTCTCCGCAGATATCGGCGCAACCGGCGCCTCGGCAATCCTGCGAGGCGGCCGGGCATCACCTTCGGTCGCGGCGCTGATCAACGGGACGGCCGCGCATTGTCTGGATTTCGACGACAACTTCCATCCTGCCCGGGCGCATGCCTCCGCAGTACTTGTCCCCGCCTTATTGTCGATCACAACGGCTGATGGGGCAATCTCGGGACGACGGTTTTTACACGCCTATCTCGCGGGTCTTGAGGCGCAGGCCGCCATCGGCTTCGGGGTCAATCCATCGCATTACAACAGGGGATGGCATGGCACATCGACCGTCGGCTGCATCGGAACGGCTGCCGGCGTGGCGGTCCTTCTGGGTCTGGATGCAACAGGAATTGCGCAGGCGATGAGCATCGCCACAAGCTTTGCCGCCGGTCCGAAAGGCCAGTTCGGAACATCGGCCAAACCGCTTCATGCCGGCATGGCCGCGCGAAACGCGGTCGAAGCAGCGCTCCTTGCGCAAGCCGGGATGAGTGGACGTCTGGATATTCTGGAGCGCCCGCAAGGTTTCCTCGACCTTTTTGGCGGAGAGGCAGGTGCTGGTTGGGAGGCTCTCTCTGCGAACGACCGCCACGTCATCGAGACGCACGGCCTGGTGACGAAACTCCACCCTTGCTGCGCCTCCACGCACCGTGCCATCGATGCCGCCCGCGATCTGCAGACCGAATACGGCTTCTCCCTGGACGACGTGCTTTCCGTCCAAACGAAAGTGGGCCGATCCGCAGTCGACAATCTCGCCTATCCCGATCCGGTGGATGAGATGCAGGCTCGTTTTTCGATGCAATATTGTCTTACCACCGCGCTCCATCAAGGTAAGCTTTCACTGACGGACTTCACCGCCGCCGCCATTTTTCGCCCCGAGATTCGCCGCCATATGCCGAAGATGTCGATGAGCGCCTATAGTGCGGCGGAAGAGAAAGGGATCGAACGCCTTCCGCATCAGGTCATCGTCAATCTCCGCGATGGGCGCAGCCTGAAGACTGAACGGCTCCACGCGACCGGCTCAGTCGCCATGCCGCTCACAACCGCCGACCGACGCTCCAAATTTGCTGACTGCCTGCGTTGGGCAGGACTGGAAGCTGAGGGGGTGCATGACTCATTCTTGAATTTTGAGGACGCAGCATCCCTCAAGGACATGTTGAGCGGTTTTGAATGGTCCGCCGTTTCTTGAAGAATCGGCCAATAATCCGAAGGATCGCAAGGGGTGTTGCGGTGTCCGTGATCAAATGTCGCTCGAAGCAATAATCGCATCGGCAACGGATGCGATCGTCACCTTCGACGTCATCGCTTTTTCGCGAAGGCGCCGATAGGCTTCTTCCTCCGAAATATTGCGGCTGGCCGACAAAATTCCGACGGCCTTTTCTATTCTGCGCCGGGCCTTCAATGTGTCGTCCAGCGACTTGATCCGCTGCTTCAGCCTTGCTTCGTGGGTGGCAAGGCTGACCGCCGTCGTCAAAGCCGCCAGTATCCCGAAGATCCTCACCGGCTTCGACAAGACACCGTGAACATTCATGCGCTGCAGCTCGGTCAAGATCTCCGGAGTCTCGAAAGCGATGATCGCGATCCTGGCGGCGGTATCGCATGTCGTCACCCACGCCGGCGTTCGATTGTTCCGATCCGGATTGAGCAAGAACAGGACGACATCGATATAGGTCGGCAGTGCTTCGGGCGCCGGCCAGATCGCCTCTACCTGACAGCCGACACGCTTTATATGAGCCAGAAACATCGACCGCTCGGCGTCATCAGGATGAATGACAAGCACGCGCATCCGGCGCAAGCGCCGCAGCATGTCCTCGTCTTTCACGGGGATGCGATCGTTCATTATCTACCTATCTACTGAGCGAGCGATCATAAGCGACAAGATAAGGATCGGCTCGGATGGGCGTATTGCTGCGCCAGACGATGTCGAAATCACCGGATATATTCGCTCTGCCTATCAACGGCCGCTGCATGAAATGGTTCGTATCGAGGTCGATTGATTTGTCTCCGCTCGGCCCCTTGAAGACTGCGCTGGCCAAAATCGGTAGAATGGAATCGCTATCCGTTTCACCGCACTGGCGAACGGCGTCGGCATAGATATGGACCAGTGCGTAGCACACTTCCGTGTAAACCCCAGGCGTTTTCCCCTCACCATAACGTTTCTGAAACGCGGCGACGAACGCTTTGTTCTGAGGATTGTCGAGCGTCCCGAAGTAGGGCAAAGCCGAGAGGTGACCGGCGCGCGCGCCGGGCGACATCTTGCCGAGCTCGGATTCCGTAGTGGTCAGCGAGGCGATTGGAATATCCTGACCGTTGCGCTCGACACCATGGAAGGCTTCATACAACACCACACTGTCCTCCCCCACGACCGTTGATATGATCGCATCAACACCAGAGGCCACCGCCCGTCTCAGCGCGGGCTCAAACCGGGCAGCCGCCGTCCCGAAGGAGAAGTAGATTTCCTCGACCACGGACCCGCCGCTGTCAGACAGGAACTCGTTGACGATGCGGTTGATCTCGCGCGCGTAGAGCGTGTCGGAGCCGAACAGTGCTATTCGTTTTCCGTGATGGGCAAACAGATATTCAAGAAGTGGCACGATGACCTGATTAGGCACTGCCCCGCCGTAAATCACATTCGGCGAATATTCGAAACCCTCATAGACGGAGGGATAGAAGAGAATGCCATTGTAGCGCTCGACGATCGGCAAAACCGCCTTGCGGCTGGTCGACAGACAACAGCCGAAGATCGCATTGATCCCTTGTTTCAGCAGTAACTCCGTCGCCATTCTGTCGTAGCGTTGATCGCTGCCATCGGGATTGACGATAACGGGTTCAATCAGGCGACCGCGAATGCCGCCCTGTGCGTTCAATTCCTCGCAGGCAAGCAGCACGCCCTGGATATGCGCGGTCTCGGTCACTGCCATGGGGCCGGATTGCGAGAAAAGGACGCCAATCTTGATCGTATTGTCCACCATGGTTCAATTGCTCGCCCTAAGGTTCTTGTCGATCCATCCGGCGACCGCAAGAAGATGCTCGTCCGCATTCGGACGCCCCATCAGCATCATACCGATGGGAAGGCCATCTGGCGACATGCCGATCGGGATCGAGATGCAGGGGAAACCGGCAAGATTGCCGATCCAGCAAAACCACGTCATGGAATCCTGCGTGGTCACCCGGCGCCCGCCGAACTCGTGCCATTCCTCACCCGCTCTCGGTGCGACGACCGGAAGCGTCGGCAGCACCAGAGCATCCCAATTGCCGAGATCGGCAAGCTGCCGGACGAGGTCTGCGCGGATTTGCTGCGCTTTCAGCAGATCCACACCGGACAGCAGCTTTCCTGCCTCCAGATGAGCGCGGGTAACGGCGCTGTAACCGGCGGCATTCCGTGCCAGCAAAGGCGCATGATAGGCGGACGCCTCGCAATGAAGAATAGCTTCCCAGGCAGCGAAATAGCTCGCGACATTGCTGAGACCCGCCACTGCGACGTCACCATCGCACCGGGACAAGGCAAACCGAATAGCGGTATCGACTTCGGTTGATCGCTCAAGCCCCTCCCCTGTCAGATGGATCAGTTTCGGACGGCTCATTGAAACGGTGTCGTCGAACGGCATGGCATGGCGGGTTGCCGGATCTTTCGTGTCAGCCCCGCAGAAAAGCGGCAACAGATGCCGGAGATCCTCCAATGCGGCCGCCATCGGTCCCGGTGCATCCAGCGACCAGCTGAGCGGCAGGATGCCGTGGCGCGATGCGCGGCCATAGCTC
The DNA here is from genome assembly GCA_036383055.1 of Rhizobium sp. Lineage (GTDB taxonomy): Bacteria > Pseudomonadota > Alphaproteobacteria > Rhizobiales > Rhizobiaceae > Rhizobium. Next base: position 34,492 of record DASVPC010000019.1, read on the forward strand.
GGTTTGAATCCATAGATCCCGCAGGCGCCGGCCGGAATGCGGACGGATCCTCCGGTATCGCTTCCGAGCGCCGCCGCCACGATGCCGGCCGCCACCGCCGCACCGGACCCACCGCTGCTGCCACCGGTAATGTGATCCGGATTGTGGGGGTTCCTGGTTGGCCCAAAACTCGACGTGGAATTGGTCGCGCCGTAGGCCCATTCGTGCATATTGGTCTTGCCGAAAATCACGGCCCCGGCACCGCGCAGATTGGCGACGATGGTCGCATCCGTGCCGGCGGGCTCAAGCGGCAGCGCCCCGGAGCAAGCCGTCGTCGGATAGTCTTGCGTCAGATAGTTGTCCTTGATGGCGATCGGGATGCCGTCAAGGACACTGAGCGCCCTGCCCTGTGTGCGCCTGACGTCGGCAGCCTTGGCCTGCGACATGACGTGCGCCGGCTCCAGCGCGACAAATGCATTCAATGTCTTAAATCTTACCGCGCGGTCGAGCGCTCGCTCGGCGAGAAAGGTGGAGGAAATGGCGCCCGAGCGCAGAGCCGCGATCTGCTGCGTCAGCGTTTCCGTCTCAGTTTGCATCGCGCACCTCGGGGCAAAAGAGATGCGCCGGCTCCTGCGAGGGCTCGACGTCGAATTTGCCGAGACCGTCGCGTATGCGCTTGAGTGTCGCCTCGATGCGGGCGAGTTGATCCCTGGTCAATTCCGGATGCTGTTTCATGTTTCAGACTCCCAGCAGCTCTTGCTGAAGTTGTTTATCTGCGCTCAGGCGATCGCGATCGGTCTCAAGGCGGATTGTGCCTTTCTCCATGACGTAAGCGCGGGTTGCGATCGACAGGCAGAAATCGAGATCCTGCTCTGCGACAAGTATTGCGATGCCGCGATCACGGTTGATCCGCTTCAGCACGCCAGCGATTTCGTCGATGATCGACGGCTGAACGCCTTCCGTGGGCTCATCCAGGAGAAGAATGCGCGGCTGAACCGCCAGCGCTCGGGCAAGGGCCAGGACCTGCTGCTGGCCGCCGGAAAGGCCGCCCGCCAGATCGCCCGCTTTCGGCTTCAGCATCGGGAAATCCGCCATCGCGGATTCGACTGCCGCCCTGCCACTGTGACCGTTCGCCTCAGCGGCGACAGCGATATTCTCGATCACCGTCATACGCGGAAAGACAAAGCGCCCTTGCGGGACATAGCCTAGCCCGAGCTTCGCTCGTTTTGCCGGAGAGGGCGGCACTGTCACGCCATCGATTTCGACATGGCCACGACCGGCCGATATCAGGCCCGTCGCAAACCGCATCAGCGTCGATTTGCCGACACCGTTGCGGCCAAGAAGAGCGACCACCTCGCCGGCATCGACGTGAAGAGTGACGTCACGGATGATGACGGTCTTGCCGTATCCGCCCGTGGCGTTGACGATCCTAAACATGGGCACGCCTCCCGAGGTAGATGTCCAGAACTCGATCATTCGCGCGCAGCGTATCGATGTCGCCCTCCGCGAAGACCTCTCCCTGGTGGAGAACGGTGACATGGCCCTCGAGGGTTCTCACGAACTCCATGTCGTGCTCCACGACGATCACCGTGGTATATCTGGCAAGGATGCGGACGAGAGAGGAAAGCTCTCGGGTCTCCTCGTTGGTCATGCCGGCAGCGGGTTCGTCGAGAAGAATGACGCGGGGTGCGAGACATAACACCATACCGATATCCAGCCATTGCTGTTGGCCGTGCGACAGAACGGATGCCTGAACGGATGCCTGATTGGTGAAACCGAGCATGCCCATGATCTTCTCGCTAATCTCCGTTGCAGCCACCTTGTCGCGGGTCCGCGCATAGGCGGCCATCCAGAGATTGTCGAAGACAGTCAGCGAGCCGAAGACCTGCGGCTTCTGGTTTTTCACTCCCATGCCCCTGCGGACGCGCTCGAAGATCGGCGCGCGGGTGATGTCCTCATCCGAACCGAGGTGGATGCTTCCGGTCTCCGGCGTATAGATGCCGACGCATGTCTTGAGGAAGGAACTCTTGCCAGCGCCGTTCGGGCCGATCAGCGACGACGGTCGACCGGGTTCGAAAAGGCGAGATACCCGGTTGACGGGCACGACACCGCCGAACCGCTTGAACGCGTCGCGGGTTGCAAGATTTTTCGCGGGGCCGGCCTGAGCCGCCGCATCCTTGAGAAGACTCTCCAGAACATCGGGATCGATCGACACCGTCCCCGTATCGCGTGCGGCGGCGTTGGTATCCGGAAGATATCGACGCCAGAGATCACCGAGCGCGCCCAGCATTCCGTTCTTCAAGAACAGGACGAGGAGTATGAGCACGACGCCCAGGATGAGCGTCGTCTGGCCGCCGACGGCACCGCCGCCCAGCCAATAGGAAAGACCGCCGACGGCAATTGCGCCGACGAAAGCCCCCGACAGCGTTCCAAGACCGCCGACCAGAACATAGATCGGTACCAGCAGCGCCTCCTGCACCGAGAAGATCGACGGGCTGAGGTAATTTGCCCATGCGCCGAACAAGGCGCCTGCAACACCTGCGACGGCACCCGCATAGGCGAAATTCGCCACCTGATACATGCGGACATCGTAGCCGAGCAGTTCGGCTTTCTGCGCGTCGATCCGGATGCAATCGACGACACGCCCGAATGTGCCTTTCATCAGCCAGCGCGTCAGCAAGTAGACGAGCGCCGAGATCACGATCGCTACGACGAAAGCTGCGACCGGGCCAAGCGCTTCAGCATCGCCGCCGAAACCAAGGACCATGCCGGGAATATTCGACAGACCGTTGTCGCCACCGATCGACGCCTGACCGACATCAAGCTGAAAGGACTGCGTCAGGGACCAGAGCAACAGCGTGAGGGTATAGGAGAGGATCGTGCTTTGAAGCGGCCCCATCCGGGCGAAGAAAATGATCCACCCGAGTGCCGCCGCGCACAAGGCGCCGAAGGCGGCGCCCGCAGGCAGGCTCCAGATCAGAGTATTGCCGGTGACAGGGCCGAAGTTGAGCGCGATCACGCTGCCGAAGTAGCCGCCAAGACCATAGAATGCGGTCTGTCCGAGGCTCAGCAGCCCTCCTCTGCCCCAGACGATGTCGAGGCTGAGGCCGAGCAGGCCGAAGATAACCCAGGACGTCGCGACGTAGGCGAGATAGGGATCCATCACACCGGCGGCAACAAGGGCGGCGCCGATCGCGACGATCGGAAAGGCGAGCCCGGCTGATTTGTAGAGTTTTTCTGAAAAAGTCATGGCGCGGCTCACATCTTGCGGCGCCATTTGGCCGATATCCCCATGGGATAGAGCCAAAGCAGCAATGCCGTAACGAGGAAAAAGAAGGCGTCACCCGCCACGGAGGTGAGAAAGCTTGCGGTGATCGAAGCCCCCCCACCCAAACCGATCGCCGCCAGAACGCTCCCCGTCAGCGTGACTGGCCCGGCAACGACGACGGTCAGAAATGCCTTGATGACGAAGGCGAAGCCCATCGATGGCGTGGCCGGCACGATCGGCAGGAGAACGGCACCTGCAAAACCGGCAAGGCCACAGCCAATGGAAAAGGTCAGCGTGTTGACGCGTGACGACTCGATACCGATGGCCTGCGCCATTTCCGGAACCTGGATCGCGGCGCGGGCCTTCATGCCATAGACCGTGCGGGTCATAAGAACATAGACGAAAAGGCCCATCAGGGCGGCAACGCCGATCATCAGAAGCGGATAGCCGGCCAGGCTGTAGGCCCCGATCTTGAGACTATAGTGCGGCATGCCGATGCCCGGAGAGACCGTGCCAAAGATCAGCACCGCCAATTGGTAGAAAGCGATGCTCAGGCCCCAGGTCGCGAGCATGGTGTCGAACAGGCGGCCGTATAGGCGGCGAATGATGAGGATTTCGACCGCGGCACCGATCGCCATCGTCACGGCAATCGCGATCGGAATGGACAGAACATAGGGAATGCCCCGTTGCGTCGCCGTCAGCGCGGTGTAGGCGCCGATCATCAGGAATTCGCCATGGGCGAGATTGATGACACCCATAAGTCCGAAGACGACCGCCAGCCCGATCGTTGCGATCAGAAGGATGGATGCGCTTGAGAGCGACGACAGAAGCACTGTCGCCAGATAGTCGAGTTGCATGGAAACCTCCTCAACCGAGCGCTCTCCCAAGGGAAAGCGCTCGATGACCTAACCCTACTGGCCTTCCGGGGTGAACTGCTGGGCGAGAGACGGATGGGCGACAAGGTCGCATTTCTCGTTCTCGTAGGTGGGGGCGGCATCCGGGAAGGTTTCAACGATCTTGAAGCTATGCTTGTCGTCGCCTTCCGCAATGTAGATATTCTGGCGCAGATGATGCGAACCGGGCTCGAGCTTCACGCTACCGTTCGGCGCATCGAAGGTCAGGCCGCTTTCAAGAGCCGCAATAACCGGTTTGGTATCCGCGCTACCTGCCTTGTTGACGGCTGCGGCCCACAAATGCACCGCATTCCAGACGTCAACCGCCTCGGAAACGATCGGCGTATCGCTGCCGTATTTCGCCTGCCAGAGTTTGACGAAGGCGGAATTGGCCGGATTTTCGACAGGCTGGAAATATCCCTGGCTCGCGATCAGGCCCTTGCCGGCTTCAGGAGAAACGACAACCTGCTGATTGCCCGAGCCATAGTTGGTCGACACCAACCCGATCGAATTCTTTAGGCCAGCCGCCGCAAATTGCTCGAGAAATCCCGTCTGGTTCGCACCGACCGGCAAGGCTACGACAAAGTCGGGCTTGGCGGCCTGGATCTTTTGAATCGTCGGCGCATAATCCGTGACAGTCAACGCCAGAAAGTCCTCGCCAACGACCTCCGCGCCGGCCTTTTTGGCATATTCCTTGATCCAATGGGCGGAAATGGTGCCGAAGTTATAATCCGGCGCCATGATGTAGATCTTCTTGCCGTACTTTTTGACAGCCCAGTCGATCAGGACCGAAAGCTGCTGCGACGCGGACGACCCCGTGACGAAGGTCTGCTTGTCGCAAGCTCCGCCTTCATAGAGCGCGCTGTAAAAATAGGGGATGTTCGCCTTGCGGATGATCGGCCGGATCGCTTCTCGCGACGAGCTCGTCAATCCGGCAAACAGGGCTTTTGCCCGGTCCTTCAGGATCGCCGTATTCGAATATTGGATATATTTGCTCTGCTCCGACTGCGCATCGTAGGAGACGACATCGATCGGTCCGCCAAGCACACCGCCCTTCGCGTTGATGTCTTCCACAGCGAGTTTGAGAGCGTTGTTCTGCTGGATGCCGTAAATATTCAGACCGCCGGTCAGATCGAAGACCGCTGCGATTTTGGTGTCAGCGAAGGCAACAGCCGGCAAAAATGCCAGTGCTGTCGATACTGCAATAGTTTTGACTGAAAGAGCTGTTCCCACGGTTATTCATCTCCATTTGTAAGAGCTGAACACCGATTATCCACACCATCGCATTTTTAAACGCAAGACGACGTACCAAGAACAGATGCCCAGCAACGTCGGGTGGATTTTTATGTGCATCTTTGCACGCCGTTTCGATAACAGAGACGGAGATGATGTGTCAACGGCGTTTCGATAGCTGAAGATGCTCGATGACAATCCTGTTTTGTGGAAAAGCCTACGTTGCTCGCCTTGAAGGGATTTGAACCGTAGATCCTATCTCTTCCCTGAACTGACGACGCTTCCGACGAAGATTGCCATAGGCGCAGCGCCACCATCACTCCTGCTCTGAGGCGATCTCGTCAATATATGGTGCGATGATCAGTTCCGGTGCAATATCATCGTACTTTGCCCGCTCATCGGGATGCAGGCCTTCATCCGTTATGATGCGGCTTATCCTGTCGATTGGAACAGTGCGGTAAATTGCCCGGCCGCCAAACCGGCTGCTATCGATGAGAAGGGTCGTTTCCACGGCAGCATCGATCATCGCTCTCTGCAGTTGAACAAGCTCGAGGGATGTATCGCTTGCGCATTCCGCATCGACCGCCTGAGACGACAGGAAAAAGTGATCGCAACGCAGTTCCCGGACAAAATTGATGGCGCTTTCACCGAGAAGCACATAGGCACCCGGTCGGCAGATACCACCCGGAACCACGAGCTTTATGTGCTCCTTGTTCGCAAGAACATCCGCCACATGAACATCATTGGTCACGACTGTCAGCGGTATGGTCAGCTCGGCAACAACATACGCGAATTGGTGCAGGGTCGAACGAGAGTCAATGAAGACGCTTTGTTCCGGCTGCAGCAGCTTGGCGGCTGCGACCGCAATCGCACGCTTCTCTTCGACAGCCGTCTGGCGCGCTTCATCGATGAGTTGCTCGAAGGTCGTATTGCGACGCACGCGCACAGCCCCGCCATGCGTTCGTTTGAGAATGCCCTGGGAAGCCAAATAATCGAGATCGCGGCGTATAGTGGAGATGGACGTATTGAGCCGCTTGGCGAGGTCCTGGCTGGATGCCACCTGATTGCTGGCGAACCACTCCATGATCTTCTCCCGCCGTTCAGCCGGCAGGAAATCCTCCGCTCCCTGGATTTCGTCGATTTCAGTCAATGATCATTCCCATCTCGTTCATCGTCCGGGCAACCTTATAGAGGCCTGACGACAAAACGGAAAGCAAGCGCATATGGCAACCCTTCAGGATTCGGAAAGACAACAGGGCCATCCGGCGGACACCGGATAACAACCGATATCAAAGGCTGACGTTGATATACTCAGCGCCGGCTGCACCCGCCCCCTTATAGGCAGTTACCTCTATCTCAACCCGATAGTCCGGACCGCCAAGCGGCGGGCAAGTGACCGTGCTGCACGGATCGATGCCCCGGAATTTTTCCCCGACAAAAGCCATGACGGCCGGCGCATCCGCAACATTGGGAATAACGACGCGCGAGCGGACGACATCGGCAAGCGTTGCACCAACGGCGGCAAGCGCGCCCTCTATATTATGAAAGCATTGCCGGGTCTGCTCAACGGGGTCCGTCGACATTTCCCGGGTCTTGTAGTTTCGGCCGGCGGTGTTTGATACGAACACCCAGTTGTCGACGGCAACCACGCGGGAATAGCCTTCCTTTTCCTCGTATATGCTACCGGATTTGACCTTAGTCACCTTCACCATCATTTAAGCCCTATCTTTCAGAGGATCATTGAATTGATATGTCAGGCAACCGTTGCCTGACGGGTTTTCGCTTCGGCCCGGTAGCCGTAGACGCGTTCGGCGAACTCCGGCGAGATACGCTCCTCGATCAGGTCCTGGAGAATGGCAGCTCGCGCCCGGCCATCCGGAGAGCCGTAGCCGCCACCGCCGGGCGTCACTAGTTCAACGACCTGCCCAGCCTTCAACTCGACCGTGCCGGAAAGATTTTCCCGGTCGTCTCCAAAACCGAAATGCGATCCGGCCGCATGAAGGCCCCCTTCAAGTCCCCAGGGGTAAGCGGCCAGCCGTCCCCCTTCGACACTGAGCCGGCAATCCGCTTCGATCCGGTAGACCCGGCGAAGGCCCATGCCACCGCGATATGCGCCGGCACCGGCCGATCCGTTGACCAACTCGTAGCGAAGCAGGGTGAGCGGATATTCGAGTTCCAGCGCCTCGACAGGCAAGTTCGATGTGTTCGTCATATGCACATGGACACCACTCAGGCCGTCGGCCGCCGGCCGTGCGCCCGCGCCACCGCCGATCGTTTCCAGATAGACCCACAGCGTTCCGTCCTCTCGCGTGCCAGTGAAAAGCGCGCCCGTGCATGTGCCGTTTCCGGCTGCCGTCACCTTGCCGGGCAGCGCCTGGGCGAGCGCGCCCTGCACCAGATCGGCAACACGCTGGCAGGCAGCGATGCGCCCGTCCACCGCGGCGGGATGCTTGCAATTGAGAAGAGATCCGAACGGCGCTTCGACCTTGATTGCGCGGGACAGACCCGCATTCGGCAGGATGGTCGGATCGATCACCGCCTTGACGGCGTAATAGCAGGTTGCGAGCAGGGCTGTGTAGATCACGTTCAGCCCGGCCGCGACTTGCGGTGGCGCGTCGAAGGCAAGATGGATGCTGCCTCCCTTCACCGTCACGTCGACGGTCAGCTTCATCATGCCCGGAAACTGGTTGCTGTCGAAATGATCCGTGAAGCTATAAATGCCGTCGGGGATGGCGGCGATGCCGGCGCGCATCTTGCGCTCGGCGTAATCCTGAAGGGCGTCACCGGCGGCGAGCACCTTGTCTGCACCGTATTTGGTGCAAAGATCCTGCATGCGCTGGACGCAGAGCCGGTTGGCCGACATCTGGGCGCGCAAGTCCGACAGGCGCTCATGCGGCACCTGGCAATTCAACAGGATCATGTCTTGCATGTCCTGCTGCAGCCTCCCCTCGCGATAAAGGCGCACCGGTGGAATTCTCAGGCCCTCCTGAAAGATGTGTGCGTGACCACGATCGGCGAAGTCGGCGTGATGCGCGGTATTGACCGCCCAGCCGACCATCGTGCCGCCATGAAAGATCGGCTCTGCGAGGACGATGTCGGGCAGATGCGTCGCACCGCCTTCGTAGGCGTCGTTGCCGATGAAAACATCTCCCGGCTTGATGTCATCGGCAGCGTAGCGCTTGTTGATATGCGGGATAATGCCGATGAAGCTGCCGAGATGCATCGGGATGTGTTCTGCCTGGCAAAGCGTGTTGCCGCGCCAGTCGAACAGGGCCGTCGAGCAGTCCCGCCGTTCCTTGATATTGGTCGAGTAGCTGGCACGAACCAGCGCCTCACCCATCTCTTCCACGATGGACATCAACGCGCTGCCGATGACTTCCACGGTAATCGGATCGATCTTGGTCATGCGCGCGCCTCCAGGATGAGATTGAGGTAGGGATCGACCGTCGCCTGCATGTCGGGAAGGATGACGGTCGTGGTGTCCATCTGCTCGACAATGGCGGGACCGACGAAACGGTTGCCGGCACGGAGCCTATCGCGGGCATAGACGGGGCAAGAGACGAAGTCCTTGGCCTCATCCATGTAGACCTTGCGCGATCCGATGACGGCCGCCTCGCAAGAGGAACCCGCGTCGGGTTGCGGCGCAAACTGCGCCTTGTTCACCAGGCCGGCAGCCTCGACGCGCAGGGTAACAAGCTGGATCGCCTCCCCCTCGGCAATGAAGCCGAAACGCTGAAGGTGGGCCTGCTCGAACCTGCTC
>DASVPC010000020.1:0-46864 GCA_036383055.1 Rhizobium sp.
TCATTATCCGTGCGCTCGACCAGGCCGGTACCCGCCTGCCGTTCCTCAATGACGTCGCAACGATCAAGGTCGCCGGTCCGGCAAAACTGATCGGGCCGGAGACCGTGGCCTTCCAGGGCGGCACGACGGGCTTCTGGCTGCGGGCAACCGGTGAGACTGGTGCAATCACGTTCGAGGTATCCTCGGCGCGTTTTGCAAGCCAGACCATTGAGCTGAAGGCGGAATAAGCTATCAAAAAACACTGCGGATTGCGGAGCTATCCACACGGCCTCCTTGCCGTATTTGATGCGGCAGGCGGTCATTTTCCTCCCGCCATCTCGCCTCCTACACAACCCATGAGGCGCATTAACTTTTTATTGATACAAAAGATTGAAAAACCGCTTGCGCGCCGGATACGGCACTGCTTATCTCCACCTATGAATGCACAGATAGTGACGACGTAGACGTTTACGTGTCCTCCCGTATCTGCGCGAAAAGACCAGATCATCGATCTTGTTTCCCCTACCCCGACAGGGAAACTTGTGGCGCCGATATGCCGTAAGCGCGGACGATCGTTCGATCGTCCGCGCAGCCGACTCTCAAGCACCGGATGGATCAAGGCCATTTGGCGGATCCAAGGAGAACAAGATCATGGCTCTCGTCACAATCGGGCTATTGGAAGATCAGACAACGACGCTGAACGCCAGCAATTGGGCATCCACCAACACGCTGCAATTGAACGTGGTTGCCAGCTCCACTTTGATAATCGACAACATCGACGTCAATCTGACCAATATTATCGGCGGAGGCGTCCTCTCGAACACCGTTATTCAATTGGTCAATGCCGGCAACGTCACGCTCAATCCCAGCCTTCTGACCTTGGGTGTGGGATCCGTCATCAGCTATCAGATTGGATTCAACTCGACGTTGACGATCAATTCGGGACTTTTGAGCGTCGGTCTCCTGCAGGCGACGACCGTTGATTTCACCAATTCGGGTGGAGGCGGACATTTCATCTTCACGCCGCCGGTGATCGGCCTCTCCGTCAGCGGCCCCCCGACGGTCACCAATGTCCACATCGGCGATCGCATCACCGTCGTGGGTTCGACCTCGATTGGACAATCGGGAAACGTGATCTCGTTCTATGGCCCGGCGCTCCTTGGGCTTCCCGTTCATTTGATATCCTATACGATTCCGGAAGGCATACAGTATCTCTACCGCCCCGCCGAGGAGACCCTGACATTTACCTCCAACTGCTATCTGCAAGGCACGCGGATTGCGACGCCCAACGGCGAAGTCCTCGTGGACAGCCTGCGTGAAGGCGACGAGGTGCTCACCCTGGAGAATGCGGCAGCGCCGGTGAAGTGGATCGGACGGCGAACGATCGATCCGAAAGTGGTGGACAATCCGCGCGAGCATCTGCCGGTACGCATCATAGCCGGCGCCCTGGCGGAAAACGTTCCACACAGCGATCTCTTTGTTTCGCCTGACCATTGCCTCTATGTGGCCGATACGCTGATACCGGCAAAGCTGCTCATCAACGGAACAACCATCTCGCAGATACTCACCCTGCAGCCCATCACCTATTTCCATATCGAGCTTGACGCCCATGATGTCGTCTGGGCCGAGGGTGCTCCAGCTGAGACCTATCTGGACCTGGGCAACCGGCACACATTTCTCGAACCCGGCGTTCTTCTCTTCACATCGCCTGCACGCGAGCAGGCCTCATCGCGCTATCCTATTGCCTATGAAGGCTTTGCGGTCGATCAGGCGAAGATGCTCGTCGAAAACCGCAGGCAGGCGCTTGGCATCACAGGGGAAGAAAGCACGGCGGCTTGAACCGCACCCTCTTATGACGAGGTGCCGAACACTTTTGCAGCATTTCCTGCAATCGGTGCCATACGAACCGCCCTCCGCGTTTTCAGACCGCCGGCTCCGCGAGCTCGCTCGTGTTCTGCGGGATGGATTGCAGCAGCGTTTGCCGCGCTGACGCCAGATGCTTGCGGCAGGCCATGTCGATCCGCTTCGGATCACGCGATTGCAGCGCTTCGATATAGTCGAGATGCTCGGCGATGGCGCGTGAATTGCGCACGCGGGCGAAGGCCTTGTTCCATTGGTAGTGATAGTGGAAAACGATGGCGATCGCGTCGTAGAAATCGGCAATGAAGCGGTTCTTCGAGGCGCGGTGGATGAGAAGGTGGAATCTTTCGTCGAGTCGCGAGAAATCGCGGTAGCGCTCGTCGAAATCCTCCAGCAGATCATAGTGTTCCTGCTGGATGACGGCCAGATCCACCCACGCCGGATGTTCCGATGGCAAGCGCCCAAATTCGGCCGCTGAATGCAGCTCGAACATCTCGCGCACGTCGGCAAGCTCCAGCGCGAATTCGCTGGTGAAGCCCTTCAGAATCCAATGGCTGTTCGGCCTCTTCTCGATCAGGCCGAAACGACTGAAACGGATGAGGAATTCGCGCACCACCGACGTCCCCGTTCCGATTTCGCGCGCCAGCTCCAGTTCGTTGATCTGCATGCCCGGCTGGGCTTCGTCGGAGAGAATGCGCAGCATGAAACTGCGCTCGATGATATCGTGCAGCGAATTGGTTTCTTCCTGCGGAAAGAAGTCCGCCTCGGTGGGCTGGCGCAGCACAGTCTTTTGCCGCTTGTTCCAGCGGATGATGCCGGCATCACTGAGGCGCATCAGGATAGCGCGCGCCGTGCTGCGGCTGACGCCGAGTTCAGCCGCGATTTCAGGCTCGGTCGGCAGGGCTGCATCCGGCTTCAGACCGGCAACGTAGCGGTTATACGCATCCTTGAAGAGCGTGTTCTGTCTAGCCATTTCCTCCCTCGCTTATCATTCGCTGCTCTCTATCGGCAGCGATCTCCGTGGCCTGCTCGGACGGCAATCGAACGCAGGAGCATCGCTTGTGCGCGTCGCTCTTTCCTCTCCGGAAGCGCCGGATGATTTCCCCGTTGACTTCAAAATGTTTATTGTAGATAAAAAACAAAAGCAATCGGCAATGGCCCGGGAGAGGCTCGCCGAACTGCAAGATTGTTCTGGGAGGGAACTTTGAACAGCCAGCCTTGGATCCTTCTGTCGGAAGGCGACAATGTCGCCGTGGCAACCGCAGCCATCGAAGCCGGCGTCACGGTCGCCAACGGTGTCTCGACGCGAGGCAAGATCGACCCCGGCCACAAGTTCGCCATCCGTGACATCCCTCTCGGCATGCCTGTGGTGAAATACGGCCAGGCCATCGGGCGCGCGACCGCCGAGGTCAAGGCCGGCGATCACGTCCATAGCCACAATCTGCATTTCGAAAACGACCGGCTCGCGGCAACGGCCAATGCGGCGCCGGAGGAGGCGACCGAGGCCGACAAGGCTCGCACCTTCATGGGCTATCGCCGCGCCGACGGCCGGGCCGCCACGCGCAATTATATCGGCATCATCGCCAGCGTGAACTGTTCCACCACGGTTTGCCGCGCCATCGCGGAAGAGGCAAACCGGACGCTCCTTCCGCATTACGACGGCATCGACGGCTTCGTGCCGATCGTGCACGACCAGGGCTGCGGCATGAGCTCGACCGGCGACGGAATGCTAACGCTGCATCGCACGCTTGCCGGCTATACACGGCATGTGAATTTCGGCGGTGTGCTGATGATCGGCCTTGGCTGCGAAGTCAACCAGCTGACGCTCTACGGCCAGAGCGGTGCCGGAGCCAGCAAGCGGCACTTCAACATCCAGGATGCCGGTGGCTCACGCCGCGCCGTGGCGCTGGCCATGGGCGTGCTGAAGGAGATTTCGGACGAAGTCGGCCGGGCCCGACGCGAACCGATCCCGATCAGCGAAATCATCGTCGGCCTGCAATGCGGCGGCTCGGACGGCTTCTCCGGCATCACCGCCAATCCGGCGCTGGGGGCAGCCGCCGACCTGCTGGCCGCTGCCGGCGGCACGACCATCCTGTCGGAAACTTCGGAGATTTACGGCGCCGAACATCTGCTGCGCAGCCGCGCCGTCAACGACGAGGTCGCAGCCAAGCTCGACGCGAAAATCGACTGGTGGGAAAAATACGTCGCGCTGCATGGCGCTTCGCTCGACAACAACCCCTCGCCCGGCAACAAGCGCGGCGGGCTGACCACCATTCTGGAGAAGTCGCTGGGCGCCGTTGCCAAGGGCGGCCGGTCGCCGCTGACCGCAGTCTATGGCTACGCCGAACGGGTAACGGAGCATGGGCTCGTTTTCATGGATACGCCCGGCTATGATCCGGTTTCTGCAACGGGCCAGGTTGCCGGCGGCGCCAATATGATCGCCTTTACGACCGGCCGCGGCAGCTGTTTCGGCTCACGTCCGGCGCCATCCTTCAAGCTGTCGAGCAATTCGGCGCTGTATCGTTCCATGGAAGAAGACATGGACATCGATTGCGGCACGATTGCCACCGGCGAGGCGACGATATCGGGCAAGGGCCGCGAGATTTTCGAACTGATCATCGAGATCGCATCCGGCAAGAAGACCAAAAGCGAAGCCTTCGGCTACGGCGATAACGAATTCGTGCCCTGGCATCTTGGGGCGACGTTGTAAGATAGTCCGTGCATTCCACGCCGCCGTGCCCAGCTCCCTAAGAAGCCGGACATAGCGGAAACCGGGTGACCAATCACCACAAGGGAGCGGTGATGAAGAGAAGAAGAATCGGCAGGACGGACCTGGAGGTCACCGAGATCAGTTTCGGTGCTGCAGCGCTCGGCGGTCTTTACCGCGCCTGCCCTCGCGATCAGGCCATGGAAACCCTGCAGGCGGCATGGGATAGCGGCATTCGCTATTTCGACGTCGCCCCCTGGTATGGCTTCGGTCTCGCCGAACGATATGTCGGCGATTTCCTGCGCGCCCAGCCGGAAGACAGCTATGTGCTGTCGACGAAGGTCGGACGATTGATGCGGCCCGTTCCGACCGACAAGGTGCCGAATTACGGTTATGTCGATCCCCTGCCCTTCGATGCGGATTATGACTATTCCTATGACGGCATCATGCGGTCGGTGGAGTTCAGCTATGCCCGCCTTGGCCTCAACCGCATCGATATGCTCTACGTCCACGATATCGGCGGCTACACCCACGGCAAGGCGCTGAACGAGCGCTATCTCGGCCAGCTTCTCGGCTCCGGCATCAAGGCGCTGGAGGAACTGAAATCATCGGACACGATCAAGGCCTATGGTCTCGGTGTCAACGAGGTGCCAGTCTGCCTCGACGTCATGAATGCAGCCGATATCGACTGCATCCTCCTTGCCGGCCGCTATACGCTGCTTGACCGTTCGGCAGTCGCGGAATTGCTGCCACTTTGCGAAAAGAAGGGTACGTCGCTTATTGTCGGCGGCGTCTTCAACTCCGGTATTCTCGCGACCGGCCCCGTGCCCGACGCACACTTCGACTATCTTCCAGCGACACCGGATGTCCTGGCCAAGGTGGGAGCGATGGAAGAGATCGCCCGCCGTCACGGCCTGCCGCTTGCAGCGCCCGCGCTCCAGTTTCCGCTCAGCCAGCCGTCCGTGGCCTCGGTGCTGATCGGCACGGCGAAGGCATCAAGTCTTACCCGCAACATGCAGCTCGTGAAGCCTGAGCTTCCGGCAAGCCTCTATGCGGAATTCGAAGGATTGACCCTGGTTGCGCCGCCGTTGGGAGACGGCGCCGTTCGGGTCTAATGAAGAAACAAGGAGCTATCGGGCCGTCGGGAGAGACGGCTCGAGGAGGAGGAAAGCCTGTTTTGGCGTGGGTGGCTTCGTGCCGCTCCGCGATGCGTGAACCATCTGGCGTTCACGGTACCGAGCCGCAAGCGTTCAACGGCCGGTGTGCAGGAGAAGAGCGCGTTGAGAGGAGAAATCAATGACCATCGCCAAATCGCTTCTATCCCGCCGCAGCTTTGCCGGTCTTGCCGGCGCGGCCATTATTGCCGTCGCCATGCCGGTGCAATCCTTTGCGGCCGATGTGACGATCCCGATCATCGTCAAGGACACGACGTCCTTCTATTGGCAGATCGTTCTCGCCGGCGCCCGCCAGGCCGGCAAGGATCTCGGCGTCAAGGTGCCGGAACTCGGCGCCCAGTCGGAATCCGACATCAACGGCCAGATCACCATCCTTGAAAACGCCGTCGCCGGCAAACCGGCTGCCGTCGTCATTTCGCCGACGGAATTCAAGGCGCTCGGCAAGCCGGTGGATCAAGCCGCCAAGTCCGTGCCGGTGGTCGGCATCGACTCGGGCGCCGATTCCAAGGCCTTCGTGTCGTTCCTGACAACCGACAACACCCAGGGCGGTCGTATCGCCGCTGACGGTCTTGCTGCCGCGATCAAGGGGATGACAGGCAAGGAAGAGGGCGAAATCGCCATCATTACCAGCCTGCCGGGTGTAGGCTCGCTTGACCAACGCCGCCAGGGCTTCCTGGAAGAGGTCAAGGCCAAGTATCCGGGCCTGAAGGTCGTCGCCGATAAATATGCCGACGGTCAGGCCACGACCGGCCTTAACATCATGACCGACCTGATCACCGCCAATCCGAAGCTCGTCGGCGTCTTCGCCTCCAACCTGATCATGGCACAGGGCGTCGGCCAGGCGATTGCCGAAAACAAGCTTGGCGACAAGATCAAGGTCATCGGCTTCGACAATGACGACAAGACCGTCGGCTTCCTGAAGTCCGGCGTTCTGGCCGGCCTCGTCGTTCAGGACCCCTATCGCATGGGCTATGACGGCATCAAGACGGCGCTTGCCGCCTCGAAGAAGGAAAAGGTCGAGGCCAATGTCGACACCGGCGCCAACCTTGTGACCAAGGCCAATATGAGCGACCCGAAGATCGACGCTCTGCTTAACCCGAAGGTCAAGTAAGGACTTGAGGCCGCGCCTGGAAAGCTGGGCGCGGCCTCAATCATTCTGCTCTGCGCGCGTGGAGGCGAGCGGGGCGCATGGTCGGCCAAGGGAGGAGACCCCGTGACAAGCCTCGAAGAGATCAGTCATCGCCACGATGACACTATCCGGACGGAAGCAAGCCGGCTTCCAGCGGGCTCGCCCATCCTCGAGCTCAAGGGGCTGCAAAAGCGCTACGGCTATGTCGAGGCGTTGAAGCCGGCGACAATCACCTTTCTGGCGGGCGAAATCCATGCCATCGTCGGCGAAAATGGCGCCGGCAAATCGACCCTCATCAAGCTCCTGACCGGCGTCATCACCCGGACGGCAGGCGAAATATTCTGGTGCGGCCATCCGGTCGCCCTTGCCAATCCGAACGAGGCGATCGCACGCGGCATCAACGCCGTGCATCAGGAAGTCGTGCTCTGCCCGCATTTGACCGTCGCGGCCAACCTCTTTCTCGGCGACGAGGTCAATCGCTTCGGCCTGATGCGCAAGAAGCAGATGGAGAAGATGGCGCAAACCGTGCTGGACGATCTCGGCTTCGGCCTGCCCGCCGGCGTGCCGCTGAACTCACTCACCATCGGCCAGCAACAGTTGGTAGCCACAGCCCGAGCCGCCATGCGCGGCACGCAATTCCTGATCTTCGACGAACCGACCGCCTACCTCACACGCAAGGAATCGGCGCAGCTGTTCAAGCTGATCCGCCGCCTGCAGAGCGAAGGCGTCACCATCGTCTATATCAGCCACCGCATGGAGGAAGTCTTCGAGCTGGCGGACCGCGTCTCGGTCCTGCGCGACGGCACCCATGTCGGCACACGCGCCATCGGCGAAACCAACGAGGACGAGCTGATCAAGCTGATGATCAACCGCTCGATCGAGCAGATCTATCATAAGGAAGAAATTCCGATCGGCGAGACCATTCTGGAAGCCCGCGGCCTCTCGGGTCCGGGCTTCGACAATATATCGCTGAGCGTCAGGGCCGGCGAAATCGTCGGACTCTATGGGCTCATCGGCGCCGGCCGCAGCGAATTCGCTCTCGGGCTTTATGGCCGTCAACCGCTGTCGGCGGGCGAAATCCATTGGCAGGGCCGCAAAGTCGATATCCGCAGCGAACGAGACGCGATGGCGCTTGGCATTGCGCTTGCGCCGGAAAGCCGCCGCGACCAGGGACTCTGCCTCAACCTGCCGATCGGGCTCAATATCAACCTGCCGGTCTTCAAGCGGCTGAGCCGGGGGCCTGTCATCAACAACAGCAGCGAGGCGGCCAATGCCGACCAGCAGATCCGTGATCTCAGCATCAAGACGCCGAGCCGGCGGGTTCTCGTTTCGGCCATGTCCGGCGGCAACCAGCAGAAGGTCGTGATCGGCAAATGGCTGAGCCATGGGGCCAAGCTCTTCATTTTCGACGAGCCAACGGTCGGCGTCGACGTCGGCACCAAGGCGGAAATCTATCGGCTGTTCGCCAAGCTGCTCAAGGGCGGAGCAGGCATCATCGTCATCTCGTCCTATCTGCCCGAGGTCTACGAGCTTGCCGACCGTCTGCATGTCTTCCGCCGCGGCGAGCTCGTTGCCGGCCATGATTTCCACGCCGCCACGCATGAGGAAGTCCTCGGCGAAGCGATCGGCACCTGAACAATAAATAAAACGGGAACAGAGAGACAGAACAATGGCCACAAACACCACAGAAGGTCCCGCCATCGTGCCTGGGCGAAAGATGAGCATCTTCTTCAGCTTGACGCTGATCCTGCTCCTTCTCGCTCTCTGGGTACTTTTAGGCTTCTGGACCGATAAATTCTGGACGCCGCTCAACATCACCAACCTGATGCGTCAGGGCTCGATGACGGCGATCCTTGCCCTCGGCCAGACCTTCGTCATCATCACGGCAGGCATCGACCTCTCCGTCGGCGCCATCGTCGGCTTCTGCACCGTCATCATCGCCTGGCTGCTGCAGGCGGGCTTTCCGGTCTGGGCCGCCATTCTCATCACTCTGGCCTTCGGCGTCCTGATCGGCGCATTCCACGGCTTCGGCATCGTCCGCATGGGTCTGCCACCCTTCATCATCACGCTGGCGACGCTGACATCGCTGCGCGGCATCGGGCTGCTGATCACCAACGGTTCGACGATCAACATCGTCAATGACGACTTCACCAATTTCGCCGTCTCCGACTTCCTGGGGATTCCAAGCCTTTTCTGGATGGTAATCGTGGTGGCGATACCGGCGTTCATCTTCCTGCATTTGAGCCGCTGGGGCCGCTATCTCTTCGCCGTCGGCTCCAACCGTGAAGCGGCACGCCTCTCCGGCGTCAATGTCACCTGGATGATCTACCTCGCCTATATCCTATCTGGCACCTGCGCCGCTTTCGTCGGCGTCCTGCTGGCTTCCCGCATCGCCATCGGCAATGCGACCCAGGCCGACGGCTGGGAATTGCAGGCGATCGCCTCCTCCGTCATCGGCGGTACCAGCCTCTTCGGCGCTGTCGGCTCGGTCTACGGCCCACTGATCGGCGCCTTCATCCTCGCCACCATCAACAACGGCGCCAACCTCCTGAACCTCAATTCCTTCTGGCAGCGCATCATCACCGGCGTACTGATCATCGTCATCGTCTATTTCGACCAGTTGCGCCGTCGGCGTCTCTGAGAACTTCTGGCAAAGATCACGCCGGCGAAGGGCGCGATCTTTGCCAGCTCAGGTTCTTCAAAAGATTGCGCAGCGGCTTCTCGACCAGCTCATAGGCGCAGATACCCAGTAGCACGCCTGAGACGAGGCAGATGAATGTTGCGACATCGGAGGGTAGCTCCGTGTGCGCCATCAATTTCATCACCACCGAAATCGCCAGCGTGTGCCAGAGATAGATCGAATAGGAGGCGTTGCCGAGATAGGTGAGAGGCGGCATATCAGGCAGCTTTCCGCTTCGCTCCAGCGATACCGTACCGAGCACCAACGCCATCGCGAGCGGTCCGCAGTTCAGTTCGTTGAATTCGAGATGCAGCAGCTGGATAGCAGCAAAACCAGAAAGAGCGACAACGATCAGGGCAAGTCCCAGGCCGGCCTTGGGTATTGTCCCGGACAGCCATAGCTCGGCAAGGAGGATGCCTACGACGAACTCCAGAATGATCGGCCGCGTGTAGGTGATGAGCAACGGCGACTGCGGACTGAAGATGACGCCGGCAATGACGAAGGCAGCGAAGACGCTGGCTATGCTGAAGAGCCGGATGCGACGCGAAAGGAGCAATGCCGCACCGAATATAGCGTAGAAAAACATCTCGTAGTTCAGCGTCCATCCCTGCACCAGCACCGGCCAGATCATGCCGTTGCTCGGCGAGCGCTCCGGGATGAAAATCATCGAGCCGAGAATATGGCCTGTCGTCAGCTTCATGTTCGGAAACAGACCGGCGACGGCCCCCGCGATCATGATGGCGGTCACGATCCAGTAGGACGGCGCGATGCGCTGAAGGCGCTCAAACAGGAACCGCCACGGCGTTACCGGCCGGCGCTCGCTTATCGTCCACATGATGAAGCCGCTGATGACGAAGAAGACGTCGACACCGGCCGCGCCGATCTGGAAATGACCGCCGCTGCGCTCTGCCGCATGGAAAAGGACAACCGCGATCGCGGCGACGGCGCGAAGATATTGGATGCTATAAAGAGTTTTCATCTGCTGACCTGAGCTTCCCAGTTTGCAGGCGGCCCAAGTTCCATTCGATCATCGGAGACGAGCGGAGCCATGCGCGGCACTTGCGCCTTCATCGTCAGCTTTCCCGCTATGAAGTACAGCAGGAACGAGCCAACCTGGTAGGGGTTGAGAATGTCGATCTCGACGAAGGCGCGGATCAAAAGCAGCGTCGCCACACCGAACAGAACATAGGATTCATCATTTCTGAGGTCGTTGAGAAACCGTTTGAGGTGGCCGATAACCGCCGTCAGCAATATGGACACCAGCAGAAAGACGCCGATCAACCCGGTTTCGACCGTCGTTTCGATGAAGGTATTGTGGAAATGGAAGCCGGCGCGGGAGGTGATGTAGAATTCTTCCCACAGGCGTTCCGGCTCGGAGAAGCCTTGCACCCAATAGGCTTGATAGCCGATCCCGAAGAAGGGATGCAGCGTGGCGGCGGCTATTCCCTGTTGCCAGAGATAGGTGCGGCCAGTCAGCGTCGAGTCCTTGCCGAAGGCACCGAGGACAAGATCGACGGCGCCGAGATAGACGCCGGCAACGACGAGAATGATCCCGGATATGGCTGCGGTGGCAAACAGCTTCTTGCGCTGTCGCGGCGACAGGAACAGGATGACGCGCATGCCGATGCTGAGGATCACGACCAGCCCGGTGACCAGCACCGACGTCGCCGATTGCGAGGCGAGAAGACAGTAGGCAGCCATGAGGCCGACGACGCCTGCTCCAAGCAGCCAGATACGGCGCTCACCAAGGATGAAGACGGCGGCGAAAGCGAAATAGATCCCGAGCGAAGCATAGAAGCCGAGCTGGTTCTTCGAATCGAATGCCCCGACGAAGCTATAGGTGCCGTCGATCGCATCAAGGGCATAATAGCCGAACAGCAGCGAATAGAGCAGCACGATACTCGTGCCGGCAATGGCGCCACGCGTCAATGTGCGGATATCGAGCGTACGCACGGCGATCAGCGCGCAGATGATATGCGTCATATACTGGATTGCGGCGCGGGCGGTTACCGGAGGCACCACCGACCAGAAGATGGAGAGGCAGGTGAAAACGCCGAACGCAAAGATCCAGAGCTGTTTTGAGTAGCTGCCAAGCACGCGTCGATAATCGATCAGCACCAGTGGAAACCACAGGGCGTAATAGACGAGAATGGCAGCCTGCCCGAAGCGGGAGGAATAGGCGAAGGCAAAGAAAGAAAGCGCAATCGCCACCATGCCATAGGTGGCGTTGCTGCCCGGATGAATAAAGGTCGATTTGCGGATCCGCATCGACTCTCCTTATCGCATGGCTAGACCGGCACTCACCTTGATGAGATCACCGGGCAGGACCAGGGTATTCTCCTGGGCCGGGATTTCCTTCGCCTGACCATTCTCATCCCGTATGATGGTGTAGACGACGTTCACGCCCTGCCCGCCGGCATCGATATTGTTGGCGTCGGCCGATTGCGCGACCGCCTCCTGCATCAACGCCTGGCTGGTGGAGAGCTTCAGCTGCAGGGTTTCCAACTGGGTGTCGGTATCCTGCAGATCCTGCGCGAGCGAATTCTGCCAATCGTTGCGGACGGTATTCTCGTCCTGAGTGGCCTTGCTGATGCTCTGCTTAGCGTTCAGCGATGCCGTGTCGGTATCCAGCAGGTTGGTCTCGACGTCGGAAGCACGCTGTTCGGCCGAAATCCTGCGCGAGGCAAGCTCCAGTCCTCGTTCCGCCAGGCTCTCGACCTTGTCGCGGTCCGCCTTGGCGAGATCGAGTTGGCGGCTGAGCGTATCGGTCTTCTTCGCCAGCGCCTCGACTTCGCTTTGCAGCAGCACCTTGAGATCCGCCAGGGCCTGCAGCTGCGTTTTCATACGCACGCTACGCGTCTTCATCAGGGCCTCTTCGCTGGCAAGCAGGTCGGCCGATTGCGGCAGCTTTTGGAGGTCCGGCGCAATATCGATCTGATCCTTGCCGGCAACTTCGGCCAAAAGACGCGCCTGGCGCATGAGTAACCGGCCGCGTTCGGCCATGAGGACGACCGCATCGCCCTTGGCATTGATGAAATCGCGCGCAAAGCGCTGGCCGGCCTCGGCACGGTGCATGCCGCCGCCCAGGCTTACCGCCTTCAGAACGGTCAGATTGGGCACAAAAGGATAAGAGCCCGGGTTCTGGACCTCACCGGAGAGATAGATCGGCCGGAACTGCGAAAGCTCCACGGAAGCCGAGGGCCGGTCGCGCAGACCGAACTGCTTCTGCAACCCGAGGCCGATCGCTTCGGCGATCTCATCCGTCGTCTTGCCGGCGGCCGGCATGTCCCCGATAAAAGGAATGGAAACCGAGCCGGAAGGACCGACCGTGTAATCACCCGAAACCACCGACCAGTCGCGGATCGTGCCTTCTGCCGTCTGCCATTCGGCGACGCGAATGCTCAGTTTGTCCATGACGCCCAGGTGATATCCCGGAAGGCTATCGGCGCGGGCACCGCCTGATGCCACGCACAGGCTGAAGAGGACGAGAGCAGCGCAACGAAAAGGTGTGGTTGCGCCAACGAGCCTACCAGAAGGCTTAATTTCAATCATGCAGGATCTTCCCTGTTATTAGATCGCAGCCCCGCATGCGCGGGGAAACCGCAGGAACCTTCCCCGCGGTATCTGCTTCGTCGTCAGTAGCTGCCGCGCGAAAGGCAAACCGCAGGAATGGTTTTGGCGATAATCATCATGTCGCTGCTGAGTGACCAGTTTTTGACATAATGCGTATCGAAGGCCACGCGGCTTTCGTAGGAGACGTCGTTGCGGCCGCTGACCTGCCACAGACCCGTCAGGCCAGGGCGGGACTGGAGGTAGTAGATCGCGGACGTTTCGTAGCGCTCGAGTTCGTCCTCGACGACAGGACGGGGGCCAACGACACTCATTTCGCCGCGGATGATATTGATGAGCTGCGGCAGCTCGTCGAGGCTCAGTTTACGAAGCACCGCGCCGACGAGGGTGACGCGGGGGTCGTTTTGCAGCTTGCGCGTTGCGCGCCATTCGTCCATCGCCCGGGGATTGGCATGCAGATAGGCCTGCAGCACCCTATCGCCGTCGACGACCATGGTACGGAACTTCAGGCAACCGAAGGTCTTGCCATTATGACCGATGCGGCGGTGGCCATAAAAGATCGGGCCCCGGTCCGAAAGCTTCACCAGGAGCATGAGCATCAGGAAGAGGGGGCTGATGAGGATCAGCCCCATCAGGGCGGCTGTAACGTCGAATCCTCTCTTAAGGATTCCACCCGTTGGCGGAAAGACGTCGCTTTCCGTAGCGCTGAAAAAAGCCGATGTGGCCGATCTCATCGCAGACTTCATAGAGATGACTCCATTCATGTTGGCGAATTGGTCGGAAATGTCTCGGACGCGTAGTTAGTGCAGTGCAGCGAGGAGTGTAGGATGGGATTAGGATTTTTTAAGCCAAATTTTTATGGCAATGCCAATTCGCGCTACCGTTCTACCGCCAACATGATCGAAGCCCTAGGTTCACCCACTCAAAATCCCACGCACTCACAGTTTACATACCGTATTAACCCTGGATTAATTCACATATCACGCTTCGTAATATAGCATCTTATAATGTTAAATTCAGAATTAAGGATATTTAAGTTTCAATATATCGAAATATATTCTTTATAATTCTTGGTATTATTTGAATAATTCCGATTATTGGCTGAAAATATTGCGATGCAACAAGATATTGCGACGCACATAACGATCATGACCGCGACCAGACTTTGTAATAAAAGTTGATTGAATTGTTTAAAATCTGAATCGATCGCACTAATCGATTAGCAGTGCGAAATTGTATGTGAATTTTTTGCGAACAACTTTTGAGGGCGCACCGAGAGGAGAAAAAAGATAATGAATGCAATTGTACTCATTGTGGAGGAGTAGTTTTAACGAGCGCGACGTAGGATCCGTATCAATTCGTAACGCATTGTCGTCGCTTGGTTGAATCTAAATGAATCATAAAATATATTTAAGTTCTGGGTCTACTGAGGGAGGCAAGACCTTGATTACTTTTATTCAGATATTCGTGGGGGGGAGGTAATGTCCATGTATGCACCTCGCGTCTTCATTAGCATGGCGGGCACGCTGGCCGTATTCGCCATTGCGACTTATTTCCTGACGCACTCACTTTCGATCACCTTGATCGAAACTGCGATTTGCGCGGTCCTATTACAGATCGGTTACTTCGCGGGCGTTCTTTTCCTTGTGTGGAAAGAACGCAATGCGAGACATGCGTTGTTGAACGAAGGCTCGGCTGCAATGCCGGCGCGTGAAGGTGACAAGGTTAGCGGCCTGCCCGCTGCAAACCTCAATCGTTCCGAACCCTTCAATCCCTAACGCCGCCGCTCGGCGCATCTTTTGGTGACCATGTGGTTGCCGGATGGCGATTGTCGTCCTAAGTCTCCAACAGAACCATGGAGGCTGACTTGATCGACAGTGCCGAAAACAAAGTCTGCGTAATCATTGCCGCGAAAAATGCCAGCGACACCATCGGTCTCGCCGTGGCCTCGGCTTTGCGCGAGCCGGAAGTCGCCGAGGTCGTCGTCATCGACGACGGTTCGACCGACGGCACGGCTGCCGCAGCGCGTCAGGCCGATGATGGCAGCGGCCGGCTGATCATCCAGGAATTCGAGAAAAATCGCGGCCCGGCTGCCGCACGCAATCACGCGATCGAGATTTCGCGCGCGCCGCTGATCAGCATCCTCGATGCCGATGATTTCTTTTTCCCAGGGCGCTTCAAGCCGCTGCTTGCCGACAACGATTGGGACTTCGTCGCCGACAACATCGCCTTCGTCGATGCCGATACGGTTCCGACTGCCTATACCATGCTCGATCATTTCGATCCGAAGCCGCGCTTCCTGGACCTGGTCGCCTTTGTCGAGGGCAATATTTCCAAGCGCGGCGTCCGACGCGGCGAGATCGGCTTCTTGAAGCCGCTGATGCGCCGATCGTTTCTGGATAAGCATGGGCTGCGCTACGACGAGGCGCTGCGTCTCGGCGAGGATTACGACCTCTATGTGCGGGCGCTTGCCAAGGCCGCGCGCTACAAGATCATCCATAGCTGCGGCTATGGCGCCGTGGTGCGCAGCAATTCCCTGAGCGGCCGGCATCGCACCGACGACCTGCGGCGGCTTTATGAGGCGGACCGGGCGATTCTCGCGGCCGGCGGCCTTTCGCCAACCGACGCGGCGGCCATCCGCCGCCACGAGCAGCATATTCGCGGCCGCTATGAGCTGCGGCATTTTCTCGATATCAAATCGCAATCGGGCATGGGGGCAGCCGCCTCCTACGCCATGGGCAAGCCTGCCGCTATCCCGGCCATAGCCGGCGGCATTTTCGCCGACAAGACCGAGCGTTTTCGCAAGGGTGGCAGTGCGCCGATTGCCCATTCGGGTGCAAACGGCCTGCGTTATCTCCTGCAGGCCGTGCCCGAATAATTTGCAGGCGCGTCAGAGATAGTCGCGCCGCACGCCTTCAATCACCGACATGAAGCGTTCCTTGCGACCGGCAAGGGCCGCGTCGGTGCTGAGCTGCGGCTTCGCCTTGCTGGCCTGCCAAAGCGCCAGCGCCGAGGGTACGGCAAGCGCCTGCTTCGCCATCACGCGCAGTGTGGTCTGTTGCGGGTCGGCCACCACGGTCTCGCCATGCCGCTGCTTTTCCAGTTCACTGGCGGCCTGCTCGTCGCGTTCGAAGCCGACACCCCAGAAGCGGGCGCCCTTGGCGATCGCTTCGGCACGGGTGGAAACGGGAATATGCTTCGGCGCGTAGGTAACCCCGAGAGAGTGGGCCCAATCGTTCCATTTGAAGCTGTTGATCGCCCGCGACGTGCTGACAGCGATCCACGGCACGCGGAAGGCATCGGCAAGGATCGCGCCATGCATGGATTCGGCGACGATGAGCTCGGAGGTGGCGATCTCGCGGATCACGGCCTTCGCCTCGCCGCGCGGGTCGAGATAGGAAAGCCCGACGGTCTTGCAGATATCCTGCCAGAGCCCAGCGCCTGCCGACTCCCAATGCGGCACGAAGGTGTGGCGCTTGGTCTTCGGCAGATTTTTGAATTCCGGCATCTCGGTGACCATGACGGCCGGATCGATGATGCCCATATCCGCGGGAACGCCGACTTTTTCCGCCGTCAGCGGGCCGCGGACGCAACGGATGTCCCATTTGCTCCTGTCGCTCATGTCAGGAAGCGTGCCATAGCCGAAGCCACTGCCGATCACGAGCTTCTGGCCATCAGGCGGCAATAGCGATGTGTTCAGGACGGTACCGACACCGACCAGCAGTGTTTCTTCATGAACGTCACGCAGGCCGGGGAGTAGAAAATCCCAGAGCCAGAGATTGAGATCGTCACCGAAATTGCCATGGGTGGATTCCCAGTGGAACGGCTTCATACAGGACTCCTTGCTGATCTAGACCGTAGCTGCACATGCATTGGCTCTAGAATGTGGCATGAACAGCTTTGCTGCAGTGCGAAAACTAGGGCGTAAACTTGCCCGCGGCAAGCTGCATCGCACTTTGCAATATGCCGGGGTCGCGCCATGCCCATTTTGCAAGTAGCCCAAGTTGTGGCATTCGGCGATGGCGCAACTGCCGGGCCTGGCTCCACAGCGCCTGTTGGCGGGCTCGGTTTTTGCAGACGCGAATGGTCGCTATGTCCTGCGGCCGGCGCGAAAACCTCTGTTCCAGCGTGTTGAGCGCCGTCCAAGTGTTGAACTGCTGGCGTAGGAACTGCGGCGAGTCATTGTCGATGCTGTGGAAGATATTCATGCCCTCGCCGCGCAATGCGCCCGCGTCTTCGCAGAGCAGCACGCGCCTGGCGGCCAGGATGCAGTCGCAGAAAAACAGCACGTCCTCGGCCGCCAGCCGCAGCGAGGCCTCGAAGCGGATTCTTTCGAAGAGCGGCCGGCCGATCACCATGCAGGAAAGATGAAGGAAGCCCCAATCCTTCAACATCTCGCTGGCGATGTTAGGGATTTCGATGACTGAGGGTGCGTCGGAGAGACGCACGGCGTTGGGCAGTTTCGCCAGTTCCTCCATACCGAAATGATAGGAAAACCCCTCTCCACCGCTGATCGAGTCCCAATAGCAATCGGCATCGTGGCGCGTCAGCGCCTCGAAAGCATTGCTCAGATGCTCGGGCGCCCATTCGTCATCGGAATCGAGGAAGGCGACAAAGCGGCTTGCGGCCGGCACATTATCGAGGCCAGTATTGCGCGCGCCGCCCGGGCCGGCATTGGCTTGGCGGATGACCGTAATACGCGCACGCTCGTCGTCTCCGAGCGATTGAAGTTCACTTTCCGCCGAGAGCGGCGATTCATCATCGACGACAAGGATATCGAAATCCTGAAACACCTGCCTAGATATCGACCTCAATGCGCGTTGCAGAATGCCTGTCTGTTTCTGGTAGAAGGGAATAACAATCGTAATTGACGCCATTTTTTCGCCTTACGTTTTTCAACAAAGAGTTTGCGACCTCCTCCCAGGGTCGCGGCCATGCATTTTTTCGACAATCTCCATCGCTGATTACAGCCGCTCCCAAGAGATAGGATGTCGCAATGACCTCAACAGTTAGTGTCCGTTCGATAACGAACAATGTCGGATGGAGCGTTTTATCGAAGACAAGTACATTTGGATTGAAATTCGTGACCGTGCCGATCCTGGCGCGCATCCTCACGCCTGAGGAATTCGGCGTCGTCGCCGTGGCACTGACGGTCGTGCAATTTCTCTCCATGATCGGCGGCGCCGGGCTCACCTCTTCTCTCGTCATCCAGGAGAAGGAGGACATGCTGACCATTCATTCCGTCTTCTGGGTCAATTTGGCCGTATCGACGCTGATGGCCGTGGTTCTCTATGTCTTCGCCGATTTCTTCGCAGCATTGTTGGGCGCCAAGGAGGCTGCCCACCTGTTGCGCATCATGGCCTTCATGATCCCGATCCAGCTTGCCGCCGATGTCGCCTATTCGATCCTGGCGCGGCGGATGAATTTCAGCAAGGATGCGGTCTGGAGCATGATTTCGGAGTCCTCCGGCGCGCTGGTCGCGGTCGGCCTGGCCTTTTTCGGATTTGGCGTCTGGTCGCTCGTGGCCCAGCTTTTCGTCTCCGGCACCGTTCGCCTTGTCGGTCTCTACGCCGTTTCCGGCTATTTCCCCCGGTTCGCCTTTTCCTTCAGCCGCATCAAGGGACTGACGAAATTCTCCTTCGGCATGATGGGTTCGGAAATCGCCAATTTCGTCACTTTCCAGTCGCCGATGGTGATCATCGCCCGCTATCTTGGCCTGGCCGATGCCGGCGCCTATTCCGCCGGCAACCGCTTTGCCAGCATCCCGAACCAGGTCGTTCTCTCGGCGGTCATGGGCGTGTTGTTCCCGGCCTTCAGCCACATGATGCATGACCGCAAGCGCCGGTCGGACGCTCTGATGCTGAGCACGCAGGTAACGACTGTGCTTCTGGCGCCGATGATGTTCGGACTGTGGGCCATCGCCGAGCCGGCCATGCTGGTGCTGTTCGGACAAAAGTGGGCCTATGCCTGGCCTGTGCTCGGACTGCTGGCGCTCTCCAAGGCGATTCTGACACCCTGCAGCACCTTCATTCCGTATCTGAAGGGCGTCGGCCGCGGCAATGTCCTGTTCTGGTCGGCCGTCGTCCGCGCCATCGTCACCACCGCCGCCGTCGCCTATGGAGCAATGACCGGCGATCTGATCAACGCCATGGTCTGGCTCTGCATCGTCAGCGTCATCACGCTGGTCTTCTATTCCTGGGCAGTTTTCCGTGCCGACGGCACGCCGTTTCTCCAGGGCCTCTACGTCAGCAACCGGCCGATGATCACCGCCCTCATCATGGCGCTCATCGTTCGCTTCATGCTGGATCATCTGAAGGTAGCGATGCCGAGTGCAATCCTCCAGATCATCGTCGGCTCGGTCGTGGGCGGCGCAATCTACCTCGCTTTTGTGCTGCTGACGGAGAGAACGCTTGTGCGCAAAATCCTGGAACTCGTTCGTTCACGCAGAATGCCGAAGGCAGAAGCTCAACCTGTAGCTGAATGATTCTATCCGATTTTCTTAGAGAACTTGCACCGCTGCCGCATTATGATCACGTTTGCTCACGGATTCTGTGGCGGTGCAAAAAAATGTTCACCTATTGCGAAAAAAACGATGGCGGCGCATCATCGCGTTAAAGATCGTTTCACGAATTATTTCAGCGTACTTAAATCCTTTTAATACCAGAGACTTCCACAAATATCGGGCACCTGAATCGCCTGTTTCACCGCCGTTTTTGCCCCGGAATTGCGGCTGCCGGGAGCCATTCAGTCTTGTTTTTTGCTGCACTGCCATATTTCTTTTCGTGAGATCGCCCTAGGTTATGCGTGTGGGCTCTAGTCTGCTCTGGTTGAAACGGTCGCGAGGGGGGAGCGACCTGGAAAAGGGGTGACGGACATCGTGAATGTGACTGCCAACGTGTCTTCGCGGATAAATCTCATGCGTATCGTGCTCATCTCGGGCATCATATTTGTGCATATCCCATTCGATACGGATTCCAGCCCGTTCAACGGTGCATATGGGCTCTTCGATTGGTTCCGGGTCTTCCTGCGCGATAGTCTCTTTCGCGTCGGAGTTCCCTGCCTCAGCGCCATTTCCGGCTATCTTCTTTTCCGTCACGGCACGGCAAAGCTCGACTATGCCAAGACCATTCGCCGCAAGGCGAAGACCGTTCTCCTGCCCTTCCTCTTGTGGAACAGCGCCTTCTTCCTGTTCGTGCTGGCCCTGCAATACTTCGGCATCGGCGACGGTTTTCTGCCGGATCTTTCGAATGCCAGCCCGCGCACGCTGTCGACGCTGCTGTTCGCCATCGAGGGCACGCCGATCAATTTGCCTCTCTATTTCCTGCGCGATCTCTTCGTCTGTATTCTGCTGTCGCCATTGCTGGCGATGCTGATCAGCCGTTTTCCCCTGTCGACGCTGGTGGGCTTGCTGCTGCTGGCGGCATTGCCGATCCCGCTCGGCATCGTGCTTCGAAACTCCATCCTCTTCAGCTTCGGCTTCGGCATCTATCTCAGCCTCTATCGCGTCGACCTGACGATCATCGACCGGTATGCCGACGTGATCGGGCCTGCCTTCGTCGCCCTGGCGGCTCTATTAGCCACGGCGGCCTATCTCACCGGCCCCAAGCTTCCGATGTGGCTCGAAATTGGTCGCAACCTCATGGTGCTCGTCGGTATTCCCGGTTTCTGGGCGCTGTCGGCGATCTTCATCAGAAGCCAGCTCGGCCAGAGCCTGGCGGGAACCGGCGGCCTGAGCTTCTGGGTGTTCTGCGCCCATTACCCGCTGCTGTTCTGCCTCTGGGTTCTCTGGAACCGCGGCGGCAGTGAGATCTATCCGATCTTCTATCTCTTGGCCTCCGCCATCGCACTGATGGTGCTGCCCCTGACCAACGGCGTGGCGCGCTCCGCCCTGCCGACCATCTACAACCTGTTGACTGGTAGCCGCATACGTTCGCGTACGGAGACCACGGCAATCGCCGAACGTCAGCAGGCGACTTCAGAGCAAAGGTGACAGATGACGAAAAAGACCGCCCATGCGCGCAGACTTAGCCATGTTTCACTGGGCCTTGGTTCACTGGCCATCTTGAGCGCCGGTCTTGTTCCTTGCGTGGTTTCCGCGCAGGAGGACCGCCCGAACGGCACCTCCTTCGTCGACAATTTCGACAGGATCGACAACAGCCGCTGGTACATTTCCGACGGCTGGAACAACGGCCCGCACCAGAACTGCACCTGGTCGAAGAAGCAGGTCAGCCGCGAAGACGGCATGCTGCAGCTTCAATTCACCCAGGGCAAGACCGGTGAGCGCGACTATGCCTGCGGCGAGATCCAGACCACCAAGCGTTTTGGCTACGGCACCTATGAGGCGCGCTACCGTACCGCCAGCGGCCCTGGCCTCAACTCGGCGTTCTTCACCTATATCGGTCCGACCGACAAAAGGCCGCATGACGAGATCGATTTCGAGGTTCTCGGCAAGAATGCGGGACAGGTCCAGGTCAATCAATATATCTCCGCCAAGGGCGGTAATGAAAAACTGGTTCCGGTCCCCGGCGGCGCCGATCAGGGTTTCAACGACTATGCCTTCGTCTGGGAGAAGGATCGGCTTCGCTATTATGTGAACGGCCAGCTGGTCCAGGACGTTACCGACCCTTCGAAGATACCGACGCATGCCCAGAAGATCTTTTTCAGCCTCTGGGGCACGGACACGCTGAGCGGCTGGATGGGCAAGTTCGCCTATGGCGGCAGCCCGGCGACCATGCAGATCAAGCGCGTCGCCTTCACCGCGGAAGGCGACAAGTGCCAGTTCCCGGAATCGATCGCCTGCAAGCTGAACTGAACCAGTCCGGCTGCGAAGTAAATTTCGCAGCCGGGCAAGATACCGTGATGCGACACCAACGAAACGCCTGGCTTCGACCGGGCACGAAAACGGAAGTCTGAATGCTGCATATTCTCTACTTCGTCCACGATCTCGCCGACCCCGCCGTCCGCCGGCGGGTGTTGATGCTGCAGGCGGGCGGAGCACGAGTGACATTGGCGGGCTTCCGGCGCGACGACAACGCGCTGGCGGCTGTGCACGGTATCGAGCCGATCGAGCTTGGACGGACGCGCGACGCGCAATTCACGCATCGCATCGCGGCCGTTGCCAAGTCCGCGCTGAAATTGCACGGCTCGTTGCGTTCGGTGCAGAAGCCGGATGTCATCATCGGCCGCAATCTTGAAATGCTGGCCTTGGCCAATCGGGCGCGATCGATCTTCGGCGGCGATATGCCTGTCGTCTACGAATGTCTCGATATCCACCGGCTGCTGCTGCGCAAGGACACGCTTGGCGCCGCCCTTCGAGGGGTGGAGCGTCATTTCGGGTCGGACGCCGCATTGCTGCTGACCAGTTCGCCTGCCTTCGTCGAGCGTTATTTTCGCCCTCGGTCCGGCCTCGATCTGCCGATCGTCCTTCTGGAGAACAAGGTTCTGGCGCTCGATGGCCTTGACGATACGGCCACTCCCTCACCCCGCTTGCCGGCCAAGGGCGAGCCCTGGAAGATCGGCTGGTTCGGGGCGCTTCGCTGCCGCAAATCGCTGGCGCTGCTCGATGAATTTTCACGCCGGATGGACGGTCGTTTCGAGATCATCCTGCGCGGCCGGCCGGCCTATTCGGAGTTCGACGACTTCGATGGCGTCGTGCGCGACGCGCCTTTCATGCATTTCGGCGGCCCCTACAAAAACCCGGAGGACCTCGCGACCATCTATGGCGAGGTACAGTTCTCCTGGGCAATCGATTTCTTCGAAGAAGGCCTGAATTCGAGCTGGCTGCTGCCAAACCGGCTGTACGAAGGCGGCCTTTATGGCGCCGTGCCGATCGCCATGGACGGAACCGAGACGTCACGCTTCCTGGCGAGCCGGAAAATTGGCCTGACGCTCGACAAGGCGAACCCCGCGCATCTCGTCGCACTCATGAGCGACATGAACGAGGAGCGCTATCTCGCCGCTTTCGATGCCATGGCCGCGCAGGACCGCAGACAATGGATGACCGACCGTGCCGACTGCCAGGGACTGGTGCAGCGGCTCGCGTCCCTGACCCGCACCAATGAGCAAACCGCCGAATTACAGGCACTCCCACAACTGCATCGCAATAGAGGTGGATTGCAATGAAAACTGGAGACCCCAAGCATATGCGTTGCCTGATCGTCATCCCCTGCCTCAACGAGGAGAAGCATATCGAGCCGCTAATCGCCAAGCTCAGTGGCGCTCTGGACGAGCTTGACGCCAGGATCGTGGTTGCCGACGGCGGCAGCACGGACAGGACACGGGAGATCGTCAGCGAGATCGCTAAGGCCGATCCGCGCGTGCTCCTGCTCAACAACCCGAAGCGGCTGCAGAGCGCTGCGATCAATCTCGCCGTCGAGACCTTCGGCAATGATTACGACTACCTTATTCGCATCGATGCCCATGGCGACTACCCCGCCGATTATTGCCAGAGACTGGTCCAGGAGGCTGACGCGACAGAGGCGGATTCGGTCGTCGTGGCCATGCGTACCCAGGGCTTCAGCGCCTTTCAGAAAGCAACAGCAGTGGCGCAGAACTCCAAGCTCGGCAATGGCGGCTCGAAGCATCGCGAGGGCGCCAAGGGGCATTGGGCCGATCATGGCCATCATGCGCTGATGCGCGTACCCGCCTTCCGCGCTGTCGGCGGCTATGACGAGACCTTCAGCCACAACGAAGATGCCGAACTCGACTACCGGCTGCGCAAGGCCGGCTATCGCATCTGGCTCACCGACAAGACGACGATGACCTATTATCCGCGCGCCAGCATTCCGACGCTGTTCCGGCAGTACCTCGGCTACGGCCGCGGACGCGCGCGCAACATTCTCAAGCATCGCAGCATGCCAAGCGCTCGCCAGATGCTACCGTTGGCCGTCGTACCCATTTTCGTCGGCGCCTTCCTCGCCATCCTCAACTGGATCGCGGTCATTCCCATCGGCCTGTGGGCCTTTGCCTGCCTCACCTATGGTTTCTGGATCGCGCTTGGTCAGAAAAACCCGTATGGGCCACTTGCCGCCATCTCGGCCATGGTTATGCATTTCGCCTGGTCGATGGGCTTCTGGCTGGAAGTCCTGAAGTTCCGCGGACGCAAGGTGGTGTCATGACGCAAAGTCTTGAGAGCCCGCGCGTGAAGATCGATATCGCGGTGTGCACCTATCGTCGTGCCGAGCTGGATCAGACCTTGCTGTCGCTGGCGGTCTTGACCGTGCCGAGCGGCGCCCTCGTGCGTATTATCGTTGCCGACAACGACGTGACACCGAGCGCGCAAGACCGCGTCGAGGCCATGCGCGCGGCCGTACCCTTCGAGATTGCCTATGTGCATTGCCCGGCTTCGAATATTTCCATCGCCCGCAACGCCTGCCTGGAGCACGCGACCGGCGATTTCGTCGCCTTCATCGATGACGACGAGACGGCGTCGGAGGATTGGCTGACGGAATTGCTGGTGACGGCGGATACGACCGGGGCCGACGCGGTCTTGGGGCCAGTGCGCGCCGTCTATCCGAACGTGGCGCCAGGCTGGATGAGCCGTGGCGATTTCCATTCGACCCTGCCCGTCTGGGTCGCGGGCGATATTCGCACGGGTTACACCTGCAATGTGCTCTTACGCCGCAAGGCGCCCTCGCTCGCCGGTCGCCGCTTCAACCTCGCGCTTGGACGCAGCGGCGGTGAGGACACGGAATTTTTCGCTCACATGCACCAGGCGGGCGGCCGCATTGCCTTTGCCGAGGATGCCTTGGTCTATGAACCAGTGCCGAGTGGCCGCGCCAAGCTGTCGTGGCTTTCGAAGCGGCGCTACCGCATGGGGCAGACGCATGGACGAATGCTTTTGGAGGCGGCGACGGGTCTTAGCCGTTGGAAGGCGATCGCGCTTGCCGGCACCAAGTCCGCCTACTGCCTCGCCGCCGCCACGCTTCTTTCCCCCTTGCCGATACAGCGTCATCGCTACGGCCTGCGCGGCATCATGCATGCCGGCGTCGTCAGCGGCCTGTTCGGCGTGCGCGAAATCGAACAATACGGAAACCTGGAGAAAGCGCCGCAATGACGGATTTCATCCCTGATGTCAGCTTCGTCATCGCAGCCTACAATGCCGAGGAAACGCTGGAACGCGCCATCGATAGCGCGCTGGCGCAGGGCGCTGTCAGCATGGAGGTCATCGTCGTCGACGATTGCTCCAGCGACAGCACGCCCGACATTGTCGGCAACCACCCCGATCCGCGCGTGCGCCTGGTCGCCATGCCCCGCAACGGTGGTCCAGGTGCTGCGCGCAATGCCGGGCTGGATGCGGCACGCGGCCGCTGGGTGGCGGTGCTCGATTCCGACGATGCGCTCCGCCCGGACCGCATGGCACGGCTGATCGCCCGAGCCGAAAAGGCCGAGGCGCAGATCGTGATCGACAATCTCGACGTCATCCGGGGCGAGAACGAGGCCGTCGGCGCCATGTTTCCCGAAGCGATGCTTGCGCGCATGCCGATCCTGACGCTCGCGAAATTCATCACGTCGAACATGATTTTCCAGTCCGAACACAATCTCGGCTACACAAAGCCGGTCTTCGAGCGGGCCTTCCTGGAAAAACATCACCTGCGTTTCGAGGAAACCCTCCGGATCGGCGAAGACTACATCTTTCTCGCCTCAGCGCTGGCCAGGGGCGGTGTCTGCGCGGTCGAGCCGACGGCGGGCTACCTTTATTACATCCGAGAGGGTTCGATCTCGCGAGTGTTGAAGCGGCAGCACGTCGAAGCGATGATCGACGCCGATGCCAAGTTTTTCGCCGAACATCCTTTTGGTGCCGCCGCCCTCGCCGCACAGCGGCGACGGACGCGGAACCTGAAGGACGTATTGTCCTTCCTGATGCTGATCGACAGCCTCAAGGATGGCGCCCTACCGGCCGCGCTGAAGATTGCATGCCGCAATCCCCGCGCGGTTCGCCACCTGCGCATGCCGATTGCAGCTCGCCTTCGTCGTCTCGCCGCCTCTCTTCGGGGTAGCGGCGAAACGACCGTCCTCACGGGCGGTGAAGTGGCTGCGGCCTCGCAAATCTCCTCCTCCCTCCCCAGTCTGGGCGCAGGCCCTCACTCTAACAAAGGATAGAGCCATGGACCGTAAGCTTCCTGTGAGAAAAGCAGTCATTCCTGTTGCCGGCAACGGAACCCGTTTCCTGCCCGCCACCAAGGCAATGCCGAAGGAAATGCTGACGATCGTCGATCGTCCGGTGGTGCAATATGCCGTCGATGAAGCCATCGAAGCCGGCATCGAGCACATCGTGTTCGTCACCAGCCGCAACAAGACGTCGATCGAAGATCACTTCGACGACACGCCGGAGCTGATTTCCTCGCTGAACAGGGCAGGCAAGACAAAGCAGGTTTCCGAACTGGAACGCCTTCTGCCGCGGGCCGGCTCCGTCAGCTTCACCCGCCAGCAGTCGCCGCTTGGCCTCGGCCATGCCGTCTGGTGCGCCCGCGACGTGATCGGCAACGAACCCTTCGCGCTGCTTTTGCCCGACATGGTCTGCCACGGCCTGCGCGGCTGCACCGCCGGGTTGATGGATCTCTATAACGAAGTCGGCGGCAATGTCGTCGGTGTCGAGGAATGCTCACCGGAAGAAACATCGAGCTACGGCATTATCGGCAGGGGAGCGCCGGTTCGCCATGGCTTCGGCGTGACCAAAATGGTTGAAAAGCCGCACCCTTCGGAGGCGCCTTCCAACTTTTACCTTAATGGTCGCTATATTCTGCAGCCCGAAATCTTCGATATTCTGGCCCGGCAAGAGCGCGGCGCCGGTAACGAGATCCAACTCACCGACGGCATGCGTCGCCTGTCCGAAACACAGGGATTCCATGCTCAGGCCTATAATGGACGGACTTACGATTGCGGATCGAAGCAAGGCTTCATCGAGGCCAACGTCGCCTTCGCGCTTGCGCGTGCCGATATTGGCGGTCTCGTCTATGACTCGATCCGGAACCTGGTTCTCTCGCACGAAGCGCAGATGAACGCAGCTTAAACCAATACTCTTCCGCCTGCGGCCCTGGCGGCCGCAGGCCCCGAGCCGTTATTCAATTGGGCTTCTCCGACGAGGTGGTCGCCATGCATCAGAAAAACTTCACCTTCCATAGCGCTACCCCCAAAGCGGAGGAGCAGGATGGCTTCATTGACCTCGATCGCCTGATGGCGGTGGTGATCCGCCGCGCCCGCACCATCATGCTTGGCGTGGCCGTCTTCGTTGCGCTGGCGGTCGCGTATCTGCTGTTCGCCACCCCGAGCTACACGTCGGCGACGCAGATATTGCTCGATGAAACGATGACCAAATATGCGGAAGACCAACCGCCGCCGACCAGCAGCCAGCAGGCTGATATGGATATTGCCAGCGCCGTCGAAATCCTCAAATCCAACGAGATGGCCTTGCGTGTTGTCGATACGACCGGTCTTATCGACAATGACGCATTCGCCAATCCACCGCAGTCGCCAGTCGCTTTGATCAAATCCGGCGTGAAGCTGGTTGCCAGCGTCTTCACGCCTGCCAAACCTCCCTTGACGCCTGCGGAAGCACGGGAAGCGAAGCGTCAGCTTATCGCCGCCGTGCTGCAGGATGCGCTCAAGGTCGAGCGCGTCACCCGCAGCTCCGTTATTCTGGTATCCTTCAGCTCAACCGATCCACTGCTGGCGGCAAAGATCACCAGCGCCTACGCGGACTCCTATCTGACCGACCAGCTTAACGCTAATTTCGACGCGACCGAGCGCGCGTCCGTCTGGCTGCAGGAACGATTGAACGATCTGCGCCAGCGGGCGCAGATGGCATCGCTCGACGTCGAAAAGTACAAGGCCGAGAACGGCTTGACCTCGACCGGCGGCGAGTTGATGTCGGAGCAGCAGATCTCCGATCTGAACAAGCAGTTGATCATCGCCCAGGCTGACACTGCCAGCGCTTCCGCCCGCTACAACCAGTACAAGTCGATCATCGACCAGGGGCCGGACAATGCAGTGAAGAACGCGACGATCTCGTCCAGCCAGTCCGGTAACAGCGTCCTGCAGGACCTGAAAACCCGCTATCTCGCCGTGCAGAAGCGCGAGCAGGACGTGACGCAGAATTTCGGTGCCGACCATCCTCAGGCGGTGGCTTTGAAGGCGGAACGCCAGGACATTACCCGTCAGATCTATGAGGAACTCCAGCAACTGACGGCGAGCTACAAGAATGAATTCGACGTGGCGCAATCTCGCGCGACATCGCTGCGCGGCAGCATCGAGGGCATGGTCGGCAAGAATTCCGAGGCCAACAAATCCCTCGTGCAGTTGAACGAACTGAACCAGAAGGCGACGGCGCTGAAGACGCTGTACGAATCCTATCTGGGCCGCTTCGAAGCCGCGGCGCAACAGCGGTCCTTCCCTATTGCCAAGGCGCGCGTGATATCCGCGGCTGGCGTTCCGACCGCGCCGTCGAGCCCGAAGAAGACGCTCGTCATGGCGCTTTCGATCATTCTCGGCTTGATGGCCGGCGGTGGCTTTGCCGCCTTCCAGGAATTCCGGGATCGCTTCTTCCGCGTCGAAGCCGATGTGCGTGCAGCGCTCGGGCTCAAATTCCTGGGCTACCTGCCGCTGCTTGGCCAACAGGGCTTCCCGAAGAAGAAGAACAGTCGCAAGCGCAAGATCGGTCCTGTACCGGCAATGGCGACGGCGGCGGTCGAAGAGGGCGAAAACGGCGTTGCCTTCGAACGCATCATGCGCGTCTCCGTCGAGGCTCCCCGTTCGATGTTCGCCGAGACCCTGCGAAACGCCAAGCTTGCCAGCGATGTCATGCTGCAGGGACGTGCGGATAGGGTGATCGGCGTCGTCTCGGCTCTACCAGGCGAAGGCAAGTCAACGACAGCCGCCAATTTTGCCGCCCTGCTTGCCAGCAGCGGCAAGCGCACGCTGCTGATCGACGCCGACTTGCGCAATCCGGGCTTGAGCCGCACGCTGAGAACCCCGCCGCAGGTCGGGCTTATTGAGGCCGCTCTTGGCGAAGTCCCCTGGGCAAGCGCCGTCAAGGTCGATCCGCGTACCAAGCTTGCCATCTTGCCGGTGGTGCTGCGCGATCATCTGCTTCACACCAGCGAACTTCTGTCCTCACAGGGCATGATGACGCTGATGGAGAACGCACGGAAGATGTTCGACTATATCGTCGTCGACCTTGCGCCGCTCGGACCTGTCATCGACGCCAAGGCTTTCGCGCCACAGGTGGACGCTTTCCTGCTCGTTGCCGAATGGGGCGCAACGCCGACCAGTCTTGTCAGGGATTTGCTGGAACAGGAGCCGCAAATCAACTCGCGCGTCCTCGGCGTTATCCTCAACAAGACCGACATGTCGGAACTGGCACGCTATAGCGAGTTCGGCGCGACCGAACGCTACCGGCAGAAGTATGTCAGCTACTACACCGAAGACCATCCGAAGACCCAGGTAGAGGCGTAAAAGCCTCTACCGACCAGCACTCTTCGACCGTGACTTGGCCAGGGCATTTTCACGCCAGATCGTGAAGATGCCCGCGCCCACGACAATGACGGCACCGACGATCATATTGACACCGAGGGTCTCGCCGAAGATCATAACGCCGATAATCGAGGAGAAGACGAGCTGCAGATAGGTGAGCGGCTGGATCACCACCGCGTCGAGAAGATCATAGGCGCGGATGAGGAAATAATGGCTCGTCATGCCGGTCAGGCAGAGCAGGCCCATGAAGACCCAGTCATGCGGTAGCATTGGCGTCCAGAAAAACGGACCGATCGTGCTCATCGCGACCGCGCCGACGACGCCGGTATAGAAGAAGCTCGTCATCGACGAATCCGTGCGGCTGACATAGCGGGTCGTCACGACGTAAAGCGAAAAAACCAGGGCGCCCGCCAGCGGCACCAGGAAGCGGATGTCGAAAAAGCCGCTTTCGGGCTTCAGGATCAATAGCACGCCGACAAAACCAACGGAGATCGCCAGCCAGCGCCGCCAGCCGACCTTCTCGCCGAGGATCGGCACGGACAGCAGCGCCACGATCAGCGGGCCGGACGAAAAGATCGCCTGCGAATGCGCAAGGCCGACCATGACGAAGGACGAAATGGCGATAACGATCTGCAAGGCGAGCAGTAGCCCGCGAACGACCTGCAGGCCGGGCTTCCTGGTATGGACGGCCGCGCGCAATCCGCCCGGCGAGCGCGCTGCCAGCGCGATCGCAAACAGCATGAAGCCCCAATAGCGGATCATCGCCACGAAAAGCGGCGGATAGGCGCTGACCAGATGTTTAGAGATGCCGTCCTGTATGGCGAAGATGCTGATCGCCAACAGCGTGAAGACATAACCGGCAGTGTTGGATTTCATTTCGGCTCGAAGGAAGATTGTATGCGGCCCCGGAAGCACCGGCTGAATCGGCGCTGTAGATCATATTAGGCCATACGATCTTTCAATCATAGGCTTTGTGCGGAAGGTGTTGTGAAGTTGAGGTCGCTAGGCTGGCATCTGTGAATTCTTTCGATTGCCGATACTTTCAACTCAAATCGCCGGCAATTTTGAGCCTACAAAAAGAATAATGGTTGAAGTTCCCGCAAGAAAGCAAAGCGCGGAGATGTAAAAGAAAATAGCTCTCCATTTATTCAGTTTATCAATGGTCGCTATTTTTAATAGAATCTTACGTCTATCTTCCATCTCAATCCATTGAACGCTTAACTGCTCCCGTAGTAGATCTGTTGCATGTGGGTCAATCATTGCCTCCATGATGAAATCACGCACGCTCTGGCTTTTTTCACGTTCGCGAACGTCATCGTTAAAAATACCAATTATGGCTTTTGCCAAGAACGCAAAAATTAGCCCCAGAAAATAAATCCACATTGGGAAGGTGGGAATTGGAAATTTGACGTTTGAGATCATACCGGACACCGCAGCCAATGTGGCAGTTAATGCCGTTCCGTTTGCTCCAAATAAGATCGCGGTGTCGTCCGAGATATAAAAATACTTAACAGTCGCCATTCCACCTACCTCTATTAGTGGGTTGATGGCAGCAATTTGCCTTCGTCAGCCAAACCCTAACGTAAACAACAACACTTCTAATTTACAGCCTGGAAAGGCGTATATCAACTTCTCCGTGCACCCTCGATAAAAGCAGCAAACCCTTCGATGAAGGCGGCGAAGTTGTGCTTCACTTTCTCGTCGACGATTTTACCCTCCGCATCGAAAACGCTGCCGGCGCGCGAGACCATCAGCCGCCCACCGAACCACGGATTGGTGCCAAGCGTTCGCAACACCGGCAGCCAGGCATTCTGGCTGAGGATCGTCCCGAAATTGCCCGGCGAGGCGCCGAGAATGGCGACGGGCTTTGCTCCGAAGACGTGGGAAATATCGGTCGACGGACGGCTCATCCAGTCGATGGCGTTCTTGAAGACGCCGGGAAGCGAATTGTTGTATTCCGGCGTGAACAGGATCAAGCCGTCAGCGGTGGCGGCCAGCTCCTTCAACTCTGTCACCTTCTCCGGAATGCCCTCGGCCGCCTCGAGATCGGCATCGTAAAGCGGCACGCCATGGATGGTCGCAGCGATGAACTCGACACCCGCCGGCGCCAGTTCGACAGCGGCATGCAGCAGCGCCGTGTTGAAGGAGCCCTTGCGGAGGCTACCCGATATGCCGAGAATCTTCATTCTATCCCCCTCATGATTGAATAGGGAGAGATTTGCCGTTCCTGGCCGTTCGTCAAGAGCCGGCCGAGCATTCGAACGCGGGTCATGCCGCAAGAAGCGATTTCAGTTTGATATGGCTTGCCGTCAGCGCCTCGGGATCGGGGTGCGCGCGGGCGGCGATCAGCATTTCGGCAAGGCGGATGTCGCGGGCAACAGCGTTACCATGCCCGATGCCGCTCGCCGCGAGAAGCCGACCCGTATCATCGAGATGAAAGAGGATGAAGGCCCCGTCGGAGAGATCGCGCCTGAGCATTGTCGTCGCCCCATCGGCGAGGCCGGCAATCTGCAAGGTCAGATCATATTGATCAGACCAGAACCACGGCACGGCGGAAATGCTGTTCCCTTCGCCGAGTATGTTGCCGGCGGCCAGCGTTCCCTGCTCCTGCGCATTGCGCCAGGATTCTAGCCGAACCCGCCGCCCGCCATAAAGCGCCAGCGGGAAAGAGCAGCAATCGCCAGCCGCGAAGATATTGGCTTCGGAGG
Source organism: Rhizobium sp. (assembly GCA_036383055.1). Classification (GTDB taxonomy): domain Bacteria; phylum Pseudomonadota; class Alphaproteobacteria; order Rhizobiales; family Rhizobiaceae; genus Rhizobium. The sequence goes on from DASVPC010000020.1 coordinate 32,279, forward strand.
TCTCCAGCCGCTCGTTGACGGCGAAGCCGTTGTCGGTCGCAAGGCCAGCTTTCTCCGCCAGCGCGACATTCGGCAGAGCACCGATGCCAACCAGGACGTGGTCGGCGGAAACGAACTTGCCGCTCCCCAGGCGGATAACCACGCTATCCGCTCCCTCCTCGACGGCAACGATGGTCTCGCCGCAGCTTATATCGACGCCTTCTTGCCGATGGCGCTCGGCTATGACCTCTGCAATCTCCTCCGGCACACCGCGCTTCAGAACGCGCGGCAGGCCCTCGATGACAGTAACCGCAGCGCCAAGCTTGCGCGCCGTCGCCGCCAGTTCGAGACCGATGAAGCCGCCGCCGATGATGGCGATGTGCTGGCCGGGATGAAGTGCTGATCGCAAAGCACAAGCATCGGCATGGGTGCGAAGCGCGCGAACACGCTCGCTGGTCGCACCCAGGCCCGGAAAGGCGCGTGCGGATGCCCCTGTTGCCAGCAACAGTTTGTCGTAGCCAAGGTCTTCACCACCGGCGAGCGTGACCACCTTGGCAGTCGGATCGATGTCGATCACGTCAATGCCCAGCCGCAAGTCGATGCGCTGCTCCGCGTAACGCTCTAATGCCGCCACGAATTTCGGTTCGGCTGCGTGGGCAAGCCCTTCCTTCGAGAGCGGCGGGCGTTCATAGGGCGCGACCGGTTCGCCACCGATCAGGGTGATGTCTCCTTCAAAGCCCTTCTCTCTCAGTGCAAAGGCGGCGCGCGCGCCGCATTCCCCTGCTCCGACGATGACGAAATGCGGCATGGTCTTCTCCTTACACCGCAATGAAGACGGTGCCGCCTTCGACCTTGACCGGATAGGTCTTGAGGTTGACGCAGACGGGCGCGCCCTTGGCCTCCCCGGTCCGGTAGTCGAAACGGCCATTATGTTTCGGACATTCGATGATGTTGTCCATGACCAGTCCGTCGGCCAGATGGATCTGCTCATGCGTGCAGAGACCGTCGGTCGCGAAGTAATCGTCTTCCGGACTGCGATAAATGGCGAAGGTCCGTCCGCCATAGTCGAAGCGCATCACATCCTCTTCGTCGATCGCATCGGCTGCACAGACCTCTATCCAGTTGCCGCTCATTTCTGCCTCCCTGTTTGTTGTTTTTTGCCAGTTATTGTGCCGCTTCAGGCAATGCACTGTGGAATTCTTCCCGATAAGGCCGCGCCGTCGGCGGCAGCTCACGCTTCAGGAAATAATCCTCATTGCGAAGCTGGCGGAGAAAGGCCGGGATCATCTCGCGATAACCCGACCATATGGACGGATTAGGCTGCGGCAGATCGTGCTTGATCATCGCATGCAGCTTTGGCAACGCATGGTAAGGCACCATCGGGAACATGTGATGCTCGACATGGTAGTTCATGTTCCAATAGATGAAGCGGCTGATCGGGTTCATCAGCACCGTCCGGCTGTTCAGCCGGTGATCGATGACATTGTCGGCAAGGCCGCCATGCTGCAACAAGCCGGTCAGCACATGATGCCAGGCGCCATAGAGCCGCGGCAGACCGATCAGCACCAGCGGCAGGATCGAACCCGTATAAAGAGCCGCCGCGATCGTCACGACATAGATAGCGGCCCAGATGCGGGCGATACGGATGGCCTTCGGCTGCTCCTGTTCGGGAATGAAGGTCTTTTCCTCGGCGTTGACGATACCGACGGCATTACGGATCATATCCAGCATGCCATAGGCAGCATCGAGAATACCGAAGAAATTCAGGATCAGGCGCAGGAGATCCGGCGGCCGCATGACGGCGATTTCCGGATCGCGGCCAACGATGACGGTGTCGGTATGATGGCGCGTATGGCTCCAGCGCCAGGTCACCGGATTGCGCATGATCATGAAGCAGGCAATCTGATAGACCGCGTCATTCATCCAGCGTGTCTTGAAAGCCGTGCCGTGGCCGCACTCGTGCCAGCGGCTGTCGGAGGCGGAACCGTAGAGCACACCGTAGGCGAGGAAGAAAGGAACCGAGAGCCACGAGCCCCAGAAGTAGATGCCGAGGCCGGCGAAGATAGCCATGCTGCCCAGCCAGATGACCGTGTCGCGAATGGCGACCTTGTCGGAGCGCTGCATCAGCGCTTTCATTTCCTTGCGGGGAATATCCGTATGATACCACTCCGCCGCCGCCAGCCCGGTTTCGACGGCTCGCTTGCCGCTCGGCCCGAGCAAGCTGTAATCGCGTTTGATTATCTCAGTCATCTCTTCCTCCCGCGATGCACATCAACAAGCGCGCCGCACCTGATGTCGAAAAGGATAGGCCGAGTTTTTACTTGCCTCAATGCGAGAATGATGGAATCTATCAAAAACCATCATATAGTGACGTCATTATTGATAGAACATATCAGGAGCCGATATGCGCCGCCCGACGATTTCCGATCTCGCAAAAGCATCCGGCGTCAGCGTCGCAACGATCGATCGCGTGCTGAACGGGCGGCATCGCGTCCGAGAAGAGACGGCCCGACGCGTCTATGAGGCCGCACAATCGATCGGCTATCATGCCGTAGGCCTGCTGAGGCAGCGCGTTTTTGAGGATCTGCCGCAATACCGGCTGGGCTTCGTGCTGCAGAAGCCTTCGCAGCCCTTCTATCAGGCCTTCGCCAAGGAGATTGCCGCAACAGCGCAGACGGTCACCACCGCACGCATCCATGCGCAGGTCGATTTCGTCGCCGCGTCGACACCGACAGCGATCATCGAAAAATTGAAAGCCATGGCGGCGCGGACCCAGGCGGTCGCGCTTGTCGCACCCGATTATCCGGCGGTCACCAGCGCAATTGAGGAGTTGAAGGAAAAGGGAATTCCTGTCTTTTCATTGCTCTCGGATTTCGCAACCGGCGTGCGCGAAACCTATATCGGCGTCGACAATCGCAAGGTCGGACGCACGGCCGCCTGGACCATCGCCAAGTCGGCGGATCGCTCGGGCAAGGTCGCCTGCTTCGTCGGCAGCCATCGCTTTCACGGCCACGAACTGCGCGAGATCGGCTTTCGCTCCTATTTTCGCGAGAATGCGCCGGATTTCGAGGTGCTGGATACGCTGATCAATCTCGATACTGCGGAAATCACCCACGAGGCTACGCTGAACCTTTTGCAGAAACACCCCGATCTCATCGGTTTCTACGTCTGCGGCGGCGGCATGGAAGGCGCGATTTCCGCGATCCGCGAGGAAGGGCTTGCCGGCAAGCTGGTCGTCGTCGTCAACGAACTGACGCCAGAATCGAAGGCGGCGCTTGCCGATGATGTCGTCACCATGGTCATCGGCACCCCGCTGCCCTCCCTCTGCAACGAGCTGTTTGGCCTGATGATCGGCGCCGTCGAGCGCGGCGAAGCGGCCATGCCGGGGCAATCCTTCCTGCCCTTCGACATTTTCATCTCGGAAAACATCTAGCCGAGAATGATGGAATCCCCTCATTGTACGGATATTTCTATCAACAATGATGGCCGATGCAATCGGTCGGTGATGGATCGGTAGCGCGATTCTGGGTAGTCATCTTGACATGTACGGTCGAGCAATTGTCCCGCCGGCCGACGAGGAGGAATACCCGCATGAGTTCCATTCGCTTCGCGCTCAATCACATGTGCGCGCCGTCCCTGTCCCTTGACACCTTCTTTTCCACGGCGAAAAGCCTCGGCATCGACAGCGTCGAAATCCGCAATGACCTCTCCGGCAACGCGATCATCGACGGCACGCCGGCGGCGACCGTCAAGACACTTGCGGCACAGCATGGACTGACGATCATTTCGATCAACGCGTTGCAACGCTTCAACGAATGGAATGAGGTTCGCGCCAAGGAAGCGGCCGAGCTCATCGATTACGCACGCGATTGCGGCGCCAAGGCGCTGGTGCTCGTTCCGGTCAACGACGGCAGCGGCCGGGAACCGGAAGTTCGTCAGCGAAATCTCCTGACCGCGTTGACAGCGCTGAAGCAGTTGCTGGATAAGGCCGGGATCATCGGCCTGGTCGAGCCGCTCGGCTTCGAGATCTGCTCGCTAAGCTCCAAGACGGAAGCAGCCGCCGCGATCGAATCCCTCGGCGCCCAATCCACCTTCCGCCTCGTCCACGACACGTTCCATCATCACCTCGCGGGCGAGACGGCTACATTTCCGGAGCTTACCGGCCTGGTCCATATCTCCGGCGTCAGCGATCCCACTGTGTCGGTCTCCGATATGCGCGACCCGCATCGTGTCCTGGTGGATGCAAGCGACCGCCTCGACAATGCCGGCCAGATGCGGGCACTATTATCCGCCGGCTATGCCGGCCCCTTCTCCTTCGAGCCCTTTGCGCCGGGTGTACACGCGCTGAAGGAGCCGGTGGAAGCGTTAAGGCAAAGCATGACCTATCTGTCTGCGCAGGTCTGATCGCGGCGACGCGAGATTTCAGCCGGATCTCGCAGATCAATCGTGTGAATGTGGCCCATGATCGTGTGGGCCATGTTCCGACGGGATGAGATGCAAATTCCCGAAGCGCACGCCGCGCTGGGTCACCACGCTGTCGGCGAAGGATTTGATCTCGCCGACTGTGCCTTTCAGCACAGAGACCTCCAGGCAATCGTGCCCATCGACATGGACATGCAGCGTCGAGACCGAGAGGTCATGGTGATGATGCTGCGTTGTCGTCAGGCGGCGGGAGAGATCGCGGGTCTCGTGTTCGTAGACATAGGTAAGTGTGGCGTAGCACTTCGTTTCGCTGCTGACGGCTGCCTGTTCGCGGGTGACTGCATCGCGCACGAGATCGCGCAACGTTTCAGAGCGGCTGGCATAACCGCGCTGTTCACTGATCTTGTCGATCGTCTCGAGAAGATCGTCATCGATGGTAATGGTGATGCGCTGCATCTCTTTCCCCTTTTGCGAATGTCCTGACTAGAGGAAATTTCAGCGGGAATTGCAACGGCATCCGCTGCCTGTCATTCCCTGCCCCGGAAACGGCGCTGGTAGGCGGGATCGTAAAGCGAGCTCTCGCGGAAATCGTCGGCGGTGAGCGACGGGCCGATGAAGATTAGCGCCGTGCGCTCGATCGGTTCGGCTGCGACTTGGGCCTCGATCGTGGCGAGCGTGCCGCGCAGGATGCGTTCGTCCGGCCAGGAGGCCTTGACGACGATCGCAACTGGGCAATCCGCGCCATAGATTGGCGTCAATTCCTCGACCACTTGCCCAAGCGCATGGATCGCCAGGTGGATGGCAAGCGTCGAACCCGTTGCACCGAATTTCGCCAGCGTTTCGTTGTTCGGCATCGGTGAGGCGCGGCCGGAAACGCGAGTTAGCACAAGGCTTTGCGCGACGGCGGGTATGGTCAGCTCACGCCCGAGGGCAGACGCTGCTGCCGCAAAGGCGGGAACGCCGGGCGTCAGAGTGTAGGGGATATCGTGTTTTTCCAGACGCCGGATCTGCTCGGCGACAGCGCTCCAGACAGAGAGGTCGCCGGAATGCAGGCGAGCGACATCCTCGCCGGACGCAGCCGCCTTCAGATACTCGGCCTCGATTTCGTCCAAGGACATGGGTGCTGTGTCGACGATGCGGGCACCGGGCGGGCAATATTGCAGAAGCTCCGGCGAAACGATCGAACCGGCATAGAGGCAGACCGGGCACTTGCCGATCAGGTCCCTGCCGCGCACGGTGATCAGGTCAGCCGCACCCGGTCCTGCTCCAATGAAATGCACCGTCATTCCGTTCCCTCATTTCTCATGGCTTGACCCACGACCATTGCGTTACCGGCATCGCCGGCCGCCAGCCGGTCATGCTGCCGATGGGCGCGGCGCGGGCGATATCGATACGGATCAGCGAGCCGCCGCATCGGGCATGTTCGGCAAGCAGGATTGCTTCCATTTCGGTCGTCACCGCATTGGCGACCAGCCGCCCGCACTTTCTCAAGCTAGCGACGGCCGCTTCCATGACGCCGGCATCGCTGCCACCGCCGCCGATGAAAATCGCATCGGGCGTGGGCAACCCGGCAAGGGCATGCGGCGCCTGTCCCTCGACAATGGTAAGCCCCGGAACACCGAAGCTCGCGGCATTACGGCGGATACGAGCCGCACGGTCACTGTTGGATTCAACGGCGATGGCCCGCATCGAGGGATCGGTGAGCATCCATTCGATGCCGATAGAACCCGAGCCGGCACCGATGTCCCACAGCAACTCGCCCCGGCGCGGCGCGAGCGCCGACAAGGTCATCGCGCGGATTTCACGCTTGGTGATCTGGCCGTCATGCTCGAACAGGTGATCGTCAAGCCCCACGGTGAGCGGTAGGACGCGCGCGCCCTCACCCGCCACGACGTCGATGCCGCAAACGTTCAAATCATTGATACCGGAAAGCGCGAAATCGGCGGCTTGCTGCGTGGAAACGCGCTCGTTCGGGCCGCCCAGAGCTTCAAGAACCGCCAGTGTCGATTGGCCGAACCCGCTTTGCTGCAGCAGACGGGCAAGATCAGCCGGCCCCTGCCCATCCGAGGTCAGGGCCAGGATCTTGCGACCCGGATGTAGATGCGGGCGGATAAGATCGAGTGGTCGGCCATGCAGCGATATCGTTGTGACATCCTGCAAGGGCCAGCCGAGACGCGCGGCGGCAAGACTGAAAGAAGACGGCGCGGGGATGACAGTCATTTCCGAGACGGGGACATGTCGCGAAAGCGTCGCGCCGACACCGTAGAAAAAGGGATCGCCGGAGGCGAGGATCACGGTCGGCTTGCCGCGCAGGGCCAGCACGGCCTCGATGGATTTCTCGAAGGGGCTCAACCAGGCATGCGCCTCGCCCTTGATCAAGGGCCGCATGAGGTCGATATGCCGCACGCCGCCGAAGACGACGGGGGCCGATGCAATCAGCCGCTTGGCCTCGTCGCCAAGCCCGACTGGACCGTCTTCGCCGATGCCGATAAGAGTGAGCCAACGTTGAGCGGAAGGTATCTCAGACATGGGTGGAACCCGCATTCTGATCTTGGGCGGCACGACGGAAGCCCGCCGGCTGGCGGCAGCGCTGGCGGTCCGCACCGATCTCGAAGTCATATTGTCGTTGGCGGGCAGAACCGCCGATCCGGCTTCGCAACCGGTTCCCGTTCGCACCGGTGGCTTCGGGGGCGCTGAGGGGCTCGCCCGCTATTTGAAGGATAAGCGGATCGATCTGCTGATCGACGCGACCCATCCTTTCGCGGCGCGCATTTCCACCAACGCCGTCGACGCCGCCGGCCGCAGTGGCATTGCCGCTTTCGTACTCCGTCGGCCAGCTTGGCTTCCGGTTGAGGGCGATCGCTGGCGTGCGGTGCACAGCGTTGCCGAGGCGATTGCCGCGCTCGGCTTTTCCGCTCGCCGCATCTTCCTGGCGATCGGCCGGCAGGAGGCTCATCATGCCAATGCCGCGCCCATCCATCATTATTGGGTGCGCAGCGTCGATCCGGTCGAGCCGGTGCTGACGGTGCCGGACGTTACCTATATCCACGCCAAGGGTCCGTTCCATCTCGAAGACGAACTGGCGATGCTGCTGCAATACGCTATCGATGTGGTCGTCGCCAAGAACAGTGGCGGCGATGCCACCTATGCGAAGATCGAGGCGGCGCGGCAATTGGGTATCGAGGTGATCATGGTCGAGCGCGCGCATGCCGCCGGCTTGCCGGCTGTCGAAACTGTCGAGGCTGCGCTGCATCGTATCGATCATCTCGCCTCTTCCTTGATGAAGCGCGGCGTGTAAACCAGATCGGGCTTTCCGTCGCGGGCGATGACGCGCGTCTCGGCAGAGCCGATGATCACGCAGGTCGCCATATCGGCATGTGATGCCTCGGCCTCCGCCAACCTCGCGACCGCGATGCGCTCATCAGGTCGCCCGGCGGCGCGGCCGAAAATGACGGGCGTTGCGGCCGGCAACACCTCGCGCAATATCTCGAAGGCCTTACCGAGCTGCCAGGGGCGTGCTTTGCTGATCGGATTATAAAGGGCGATCACCAGCCCTGCCTGTGCAACTGAGCGAAGCCTGTTTTCGATGATAGTCCAAGGCTTCAGATTATCGGACAGTGAAATAGCACAGAAATCGTGTCCCAGCGGCGCACCGATGCGCGCGGCAACGGCAAGCATGGCGGTAATGCCCGGCACGACGACGAGATCGACGTTGCGCCATGCGTCCGGTCCATTGTCGATCGCCTCACACACTGCCGCCGCCATGGCGAAGACACCGGGATCGCCACCGGAGACGACACAGACATTGGCACCGGCCACGGCCCGCTCCAGTGCTGCCTTGGCTCGGTCCAGCTCCTCACGATTGTCGGAGGCATGGCGGATCTGATCCGCGCGCAGCGACAGGCGATCAAGATAGGGGCCGTAGCCAAAAAATTCGGTCGCACCAGCCGCGGCAGCCAGTGCCTCCGGCGTCATCTGCTCCGGATTGCCGGGACCTGTGCCGATGACATGAAGACGACCGCTCATGGCTTGCCTTCCCAACCGGGAACGAGGATCAGAGAAAAATAGGGCGCGTCGATATCCGCTCGGCTGGCAAGCGGCGTCATCGCGCCGTTCATCATCGTGCCGCGCTCGACATAAATCGCCTCATCGAGCCGTCCGGCAGTCTCGAGCGCGCGACGGATTTTCGGCAAATTGCGGCCGACCTTCATGATCACGGCCGCCTGGGTATCACCGAGACGGCGGGCAAGCTCGCCTTCCGCCATGGTGCCGGGCAGCACGGAGAGCACGTCGTCCCCCTGCACCATCGGCAGGCCGGCGAACGACCAGCAGCCGGACATGGCCGTCACGCCTGGAATAACCTCCGTCGGAAAACGGTCGGCAAGACGCACATGCAGATGCATATAGGAGCCGTAGAACAGCGGGTCGCCTTCGCTGAGCACCGCGACGGTTTTCCCGTCCCGCAGATGCGCCGCGACGATTTCGGCCGAGGCGTCGTAGAAGGTGGTGATCTGGCGATTGTATTCCGGCGTGTCCTTACCGATTTCCGTCGTCACGGGATAATAAAGCGGCAGCAGCGTCACGTCGGCTCGCAGCAGATCTTCGACGATGGCGCGGCCATTGCCGCCCCGGCCCTGCTTGGCGAAATAGGCGACGACGTCAGCCTGCTCCAGCGCCTTCACGGCCTTGACGGTCAATAGATCCGGATCGCCGGGGCCGGTGCCGACACCGATCAGCCGGCCGGTGGAATGCGCGTTCATAGGCCGGGCCTCGCCAATGCATTGAGGGCTGCGGCGGTAATGGCGCTACCGCCAAGCCGGCCTCGGACGATGGCATAGGGAACGCCATAGGAATTCTCCGCCAGCGCATCTTTGGATTCCGCAGCCCCCACGAACCCGACAGGCATGCCGATGATGGCCGCTGGCTTCGGTGCGCCATCGCGCAGCATTTCGAGAAGATGAAACAGCGCCGTCGGCGCGTTGCCGATGGCGACGACGGAGCCGGCCAGACGATCGCCCCAGAGATGCATCGCGGCGGCCGAGCGGGTATTGCCGGTCGTCTTCGCCAGCTCCAGCGTGCGCGGATCGTGCAGCGTGCAGATCACCTCGTTGGCGGCCGGCAGGCGGGCGCGGGTGACGCCATGGGCAACCATCTCGGCATCGCAGAAGATCGGTGCGCCACGCGAGAGAGCTCCACGTGCAGCAGCGACGAAATCGGCGGAGAAGACAAAATGTTCGGATGCCTCGACCAGACCGCAGGCATGGATCATGCGAACGGCGACATCAGCCTCCGCCTCGGAAAAGCGCGACAAATCAGCTTCACTGCGGATGATCGCGAAGGAACGCTCGTAGATCGCATTTCCCTCGCGGATATAATCATAGTCTGGCATTCCTACCCCTGTCGTAGCGCTGTAACGACCGCATCGGCGCCAAGCCGTGTAAGACAGTCCTTCGCCGATTCGCCAGCACCTTTATTGTTCCGTACCAGCCGGTTCATCCGCGCGAGTACCGATTTCAGCTCTTGTTTTCCGATGTAGGCCACGGGCTCGCTCAATGCGGACCCATTTACGACAATCCCGTAGCCCGTTGGCGCACCGACAATGGTGATCGCCGCCTTGCCCGGATGAGCGCAGCCTTTGCGGCAGCCGGAAAGATGCGCGGTCAGCGAGCCGTCGAGCAACTCCGGTGCCTCGCCCAGCAAGTCCGCAGCTACCGATTTCGTTGCGTAGAAAGCGGAAGCACAGGCTCCCGCCCCGGAGCAGACGTCTATGTGGTTCGACGGATCATCCACGGATATACGAAAGCCATGGCTGGCTGCCGCCCGCTGAACATTCTGAGCCGCTTCGTCATCAAGGCCCAGCACCAGCAGGGCATGGTCCGGCGCGGTCCGTATCTCGTTTGCTCCGGCAGCTTCAGCGATGTCGAGGAAAAACAGAACATCTCCGGCATGGATCTGTCCGAAGGATGGACGCAACCCAAGAACGAGGTTGTTGTCGCCAAGATGGTGAACTCCTATCGGGGAAATCAGCCGGTCGTTCGCACTGAATGTACGATCCTGCGTCGAAGGAAACCCCGCCTGTAGACTGGCCACATCAAGAGCGCGACCGCGTGCGGTCGGTCCAAGATGGGCCAAGACTTTCAGCAGCTCGATAACAGCCGGGACGGCCTGGTCGGCGGACAGCGATGCCAGAACCGTCGCTGTCTGCGCCGTTCCGCCTATGGCCAGGTTCCATGTAGTCAAACCGACCTCGGCTTTTGTGGCCCTCAACCTTATATCCGCCGACATCGCATCCAGCGTCAGCCGCCCACCGCCGTCGATAATGATGGTCAGCTTGGGAGCCAACTCCGGCTGAGGATCGAGCGCCGCTATCTCCCAGCGAAGCCGCAAGGCTAGTTCCCGGGCATTGGCAATCTCCAGCGGGTCTAACCCGCTGAGCGGCGGAACCTCGATAGCAACACCGCTTTCCGGAACGATGCCCGCGCGATCAATATCCGCTGCCAGACCGGCCATGCTACTCGCCGTCATGCCGCGCAGTTGAAGATTGCCGCGCGCTGTGATCTCGATCAGCCCGTTGCCATGTTTCGCGGTCGCCTCGGCGAGTGCACGAAATTGCGCGATGGTCAGGCCCGGCGTTATCGGGCGCAACCGCACCAGCAAGCCGTCGCCGGTCACCATCGGGGCACTGAGCGATGGGCAGGCGCCGCGGGCCATGGACGGTGCATCCGGAACACAGGCAAGACTATCAGCCGCCTGCTGCGAGGCGACGTCGTGCCTTTCCATCCTGTACCTGTCGGCTACCGCCATGAGACAATCCTTATAAGGACATGTCCTGACATAATCCGCATCGGCGGGCAAATAATTTGGCGCCCTGTGCCGCCTCATGCCGGGTCGTCGAAATCCTGGCCTTTGCGGAGCAGATAGATATCCATGATCCAGCCATGCCTCGTCCGCGCTTCCGCACGGGTTGCCACGATACGATCCGACACATCGGCAAGCCGTCCGGCGATGATGATCTCATCCTCGGTACCGAGATAGGCGCCCCAATAGATATAGGCATCGGGATCGTCGATCTTGCCGAAGGCCTGCTCGCCGTCGAGCATGACGACGGCGGTTTCGATCATGCCTGGGAAGCTTTCAGCCAGCCGACGGCCGGTGGTTATCTGCACCGGCTTTCCAACGAGATTGAGCGGAATGCGATGGCTCGCCGTTAGCGCCTGGATGCTGGTGATGCCGGGAATGACGCTACAATCTAAGGCAACCTGTTTGCGTGCACTGACCCGCTCGATGATACGGATCGTGCTGTCGTAGAGACTGGGATCGCCCCAGACCAGGAAGGCGGCGCTGCCGTTCTCCGGGATATGATCCTGGAACAGCTGCTCATAGGTTGCCGAGAGTTCCGCGTGCCAGTCATCGACGCTCTGCACATAGCTGCGATCCGCCATCTGGCGCACCGGCACGGCATAGTCGACGACGCGGATACCCGCCTTCGTCACATAGCGCTGGCAAATCTCCCTCCGCACCTCGACGAGCTCGGCCTTGGCCGCGCCCTTGCTCGGAATGAAGATGACATCGACCTTGTTCAGCGTATTGATCGCCTGCACGGTCAGATGCTCCGGATTACCCGTTCCGATACCGACAATATAGATGTGCCGCATGTCCACGCCCTCGTTTCATGGGCTGTGTGCCGGAAGCGGAGGGTTATTTCAAGGGCGGCGATGGAACCCGCCCTTCAAGCGACCCCGATCTTTACATGTATCGTCTCCGGAAAATCGCCGCGCGTTCGCGAGTAACGGAATCCTCGCCGTCACGCGAAAGAGAGAACTTTGTGTTCGCCCACAGTCGCGTAACGCCAGCGCCCGGAATGAATTTCCTTCGGCAGGGTCCGATCCAGATAGTTCCGCAGTTTGGTCAATGTTGCGGGTTGGTCCGAAAACGTCGTCAGGAACAGTTTGTTCTGAAAGATCAGAAATGGAGCCAAACGACGATTAGCGACCTCCATGTACTTGTAAAAGCCCTCAGTCACGGTCGGCCAATGTACTCCCAGGAAGTCATCCAGAAGCACAACGCCACCGGAAACGAGGAGTTCCTGAGCGATCGCCATATCGTTGACAACATGCGCAACCGTATGTCCCCCGTCCACGGACATCAATCTGACGCCCTCCGTGCCAAGCCTCGCGCGCGCCGTTGCCGGAGTGAGAGACATGCTGTCAGCCGAAATTGCCGTGACACGCGGTTCAAGCTCCGGGAAGAAACTTTGCAGATGCTGCTCGAAAATCGTGAGCGAGCCCTTGCCGCTGTGATCAAGGTTCTTTTGTTGATCCTCGAAAAGATCGACGGCAACGCAGTGCTCGGTATCTCTCGACGCTGCCGCAAGCAGGAAGAACAGCTTACCGTGGTGAACGCCGATCTCGAGAATGTCGCCCTCCACCTTGTCGACTTCGTGAAGCTCGCGAACAAACTTCAAAATATGCGGAATTCTATCGCCAACCCATCCATGAACATCCTTCCATATTAGTCTGAGTGCTGCATCCAAGACATCAGTCTGGCCATCACTAGCCGTTATCAACATGTATCATCCCCCACACGGATTCGTACAAACCGCCCGATTTGCACAAACCATTCTTGTCGAGCATCATCGTTTCAGAGTGACGATTGACGCAGCGACGGAGATGCCAATATCGCCATAGCGTGGCATGAGTGCCAGCCGGAAACCGTCCAATCTATACGCATTCCGAACGTATATTTGTCAAAAAATCTTGAGTAATTCCGTCGAAATCAAGGTATAAATTGCCTTGTTCTTCAATATTCGCGATCACCTCGCCTTTATTGCCGAATATCTTGTCCACCACCTTATTTAGATCAATTATCCGATCGGTGCGGTGATCGCTTGCCGTGCGAACTTCAATCCCCCAGCCGGGCAACAGAGCGTCCAGCGGCACGGCCGGAAAAGAGGCAGCCGCCGAGGAAAGTTCCCTCGAGCGCGCGATAGCCATGCATGCCGCCGCCGCCAAAGCCGGCGGCTTCTCCGACCGCATAAAGGCCAGGAATAATGTCGCCGCAACCATCGAAAACGCGGGCTTCGAGATCGGTTTCAAGACCACCCAGGGTTTTGCGGGTGAGAATGTTGAGACGCACAGCAATCAGCGGGCCGTGGGCAGGGTCCAGGATCGGATGCGGCTTGGCGGTGCGCCCGATCTTGTCGCCCAGATAGCTGCGGGAATTGTGAATACCCATGATCTGGGCATCCTTGGAAAAGCGGTTCTCGATCTGTCCGTCGCGGGCGCGGATCTCGCGATCTATCTTTTCCAGCCGCAGCAGTTCCGATTTGGCAAGCCGATTCATGCCGGCCACGAGATCCGACAGGTTGTTGGCAACCACAAAGTCCTCGCCGTGCTGCTTGAACGCCTCCACGGGCGCGGGCGCTGTCTTGCCAAGCGCGCGGCGTATCACCAGCTTCCAGCTTTTACCGGTGAAATCCGGGTTCTGCTCGGATCCGGAAAGAGCGAACTCCTTGCGGATGATGCTCTGGTTCAGGATGAACCAGCTATAGTCATAGCCGGTGGACATGATGTGTTGCAGGCTGGTCAGGGTATCGTAGCCGGGGTAATTGGGCTGGGGCAGCCGATTGCCCCGGGCGTCGAACCACATCGACGATGGGCCGGGGAGAATGCGGATCCCGTGGTTCGGCCAGATCGGCGCCCAGTTCTTAAGACCCTCGGTATAATGCCACATCCGGTCGCGGTTGATGAGACGCCCGCCGGCTTCCTCAGCAATGCCGATCATCCGGCCGTCGACATGTTTCGGAACGCCCGAGACCATCGTTTCCGGCGGTTTGCCCAATCTCTCCGGCCAGCTTTGGCGCACGAGATCAAGATTACCGCCGATGCCGCCGGACGCCACAATCACGGCGTTGCCGGACAGTTCGAAATCTCCCACTTCCACCCGCGAGGTTTCCACGCCACGGCCTGCATCGCTGTCCTCCAGGATGGCGCCGGAAACGCCGGTGACAGCGCCGTTGACGACGGTCAGCCTGTCGACGCGATGCCGCCATAAAAAGCGGATCAGCCCCTTCTCCGCCGCCGCTCGGGCACGCCGTTCGAACGGTTCGACAACCCCAGGCCCTGTTCCCCATGTGATATGAAAACGCGGGACGGAATTGCCGTGGGATGTTGCGCTTGCCCCTCC